>NZ_JBEXMD010000105.1:0-1728 GCF_040610315.1 Amycolatopsis sp. NPDC004169 | reverse complement strand
ATGTATTGCTCTCAAAGGAAACCCCGACGAGGGGTTTCATATAAGCTCTACTGGCTTAGTTCACTAGCACACTGTTGAGTTCTCAAGCAACACACTTCGGACCGCCGCGCCGCGAAGGCGCCTTGGTCTTCGGCTTTTGTTTCAAGCTTTGTTCCAGGGATACCACCCTGGTTCGGGACCACCCACTCTACCACGATCGTGGGAGCTTGGTTCGTGTTCCCGGCGGCCGCTCGGTTTCCCTGGCGACTTGGAGAACTTTACATGCCCCCGAAACCCCCTTGCACAGGGGGGTCCCTTTTTTCGCGCCAGGCCCCTGACCTGCACCGATAGGCCGCTCAGGCCGGCTGGCGCTCCCCGTGGGTCGCGACGACCGTCAGCACGACCAGAGCGGCCGCGAGCCCGGCGGCGATGTGGATCGGCGCCGGCGTGAAGGACGCCGCCAGGACGAGCACCGCCGTCACCGGGAAACCGATGGCGATCGGGCGGCACTCGTTCGTCGGGCCGATGTGCAGCAGCCACACGCTCAGCAGGAACACCGCGACCGGGACCGTGGTCGGCAGCGCGGCCGCCAGCCCGCCGAGGTGCAGCGTCCCCGTGTCGTAGGCGACCGCCACCTCGAGGCCGGCACCGACGGCCGCCGCCGAGGCGAAGATGAAGTAGTGGCCGTAGCCCCAGCTCATCGACGTGAACATGGTCGGACGGCGGACGAGCCGCGCGTGGCCGGGCCGGTCGAAGTACAGCCACCACATGGAGAACACGAGCACCAGGCCGGCCGCGGCCAGCGAGATCAGCGCACCGGTGTGGCCCGGCTCCGCGGTGCCCTCCTTGATCGCGTTCGTCGCGCTGAGGATCACCTCGCCGAGGACGATCAGCGTGAACAGGCCGTACCGCTCGGCGATGTGGTGCGGGTGCCACGTCGTGCCGCCGTTGCTCTCGGCCCACACCGGCACGGCGAGCTCCACCAGCACGAGCACCACGAACCCGACGGCACCGGCGGTCCCCGGCACCCACAGCCGCGCGATCCACAGCGCCTGGACCACGACGATCCCGGCGGCGTACCGCAGCGCGGCCGGACGGCACCCCGGCTCCGACCGCGCCGCGCGCAGCCACTGGACCACCATCGCCAGCCGCATCAGGACGTACCCGGCGACGATCACCCGGAAGTCGCCCTCGAACGCGCTCGACACCCCGGCCGCGATGGTCAGCCCGCCGGCGATCTGCACGAGCGTGGCCAGCCGGTACGGGACGTCGTCGGTGTCGAACGCCGAGGCGAACCAGCTGAAGTTGAGCCAGCCCCACCAGATCGCGAAGAACACCATCGCGAACGAGGTGACGCCGTGGACCGCGTGGCCTTCGGCGAGCGCGTGGTGCAGCGCGGTCGCGGCCTGGCCGACGGCGACCACGAAACAGAGGTCGAAGAGCAGTTCCAGCGGGGTGGCGACGCGGTGGTGCTCAGCGCGGTCGCGGGAGCGCATCGGCCGGTACCAGACCCGGATCCGCGACGGCTGCTCGGTCATCGGGACTCCTCGCGTCGGCCTCGGACGGACGCGATCATCCCAGCACGATCAGCTCGGGAGCGCCGGGCACGACACGGGTGAAGAAGACGGGCGGGCCCGGTTCCCCCTCACCCGGGCCCGCCCCCCCCCCCCCCCCGGCCGCGGGCACCCAAGGGGGCCCCCAACGCCGGTGGCCGGCGGGGCCCCCCCCACCCCCCCAACCCCAGGACGG
>NZ_JBEXMD010000104.1:0-1995 GCF_040610315.1 Amycolatopsis sp. NPDC004169 | reverse complement strand
CTCCAGCACGCTCTTCGGCCGCACCGCGGTATCGGCGACGAAGGCCGCCGGCCCGGCCACGACGGCGACCAGGCCGATCACGGCTGCGACGCGGGCAGCCCGCACGAGCGCCGCGACGACGGCGAGCAACGCCAGCGCCGCCACGGTGTACCGCAGCCACGGCAGCCAGTCCGGCGTCCGGCCGAGCAGGACATAGGCGAGCACCGCCGTCCCCGCCACCGCGGCCGACAGGACAAACCGGGACCAGCTCGCCGCCGTGACCAGGCCCGCGGCGGCGAGTGCCGCGATGGCCGGGGCCAGGGCGATCGCCCACGGGTGGAATCCGAAGACGGCCACGCCGAGCGCCTGCGTCCAAAAGGCGAGCGGCGGCTTGTCGACCGTCACGACTCCCACCGAGTCGAACCCCGCGAAGAACAACGCCGTGACGTCGCACGACATCGAATGCACAGCCGCCGCATAGTACGGCTGCAGCACCCGGCTCCCCAAAGCCCGGCCCTACACCACCGCGGCGACGGCCAGGATCACCCCCACCGCGATCCGCTCCCCGCCCGGTCCGCACCTCGGCCATCGCCACCACGTCTCCCCCTCCGATCACCGTCAGGAACGCTAGGGCGCCGCGCCGCCGGAATCCTCAGGCTCCCGATTGAAGAGGCCGTCCGCCCGTGGATTGAGCCGGTCGTCGACCACCCGAACGGGCGTCATGAAGAGGGCGCGTCACCGCGGTGAGGGCTCGACGCCACCAGCGTGGAAGAGCGTGTCGTGGACCACGATCCGCAGTTCGCAGGGCCCTGAGATCATCGGGCGACTTCGCCCGTTTCGGCGCTTGATCACCGCGCGGCTCTCAGCGGAACTCGGGCAGGACGTACTCCTGTCAGCCGCGCCCTGACCGGGACTTTCGACACTCAGCAGTCCAGGATTCCGGGAACGCCCACTGACCTGCGAACGAGCGACGGACAAGAACCCGCCCAGCAGTTCCCCGTGACGTCGATGACTCCGCCGAACGGCCTCACATCGCTTCCACCGGAATGCGGAACGGCTCGTCAGGAAAGGCGTCGGATAGACACCGCGTCAACGCGACGAGATCACGGCCGACCGCGCCGTGCAGCAAGATAGACGCAGACGTCACGCGGGCGCGCTCGACAGCGTCTGAAGTGGATCCTCCCGCTGAATCGGCAGAGCGAGCAGCCGAAGGCGCGCCGCTCGTGACCGTGCGACGCTCGACTCGTGACGTCGGTCAGGTGAGGACGGCTGGCGCGGCACGACGTTTCTTGTCGCGAACAGTCAGCATCGTCAGTCGGGGAAGCTCAAAGCCGACTTTTGCAAACAGGCCCAGGGTGATTTTATCTTTCCCGTCGCAGTGTGGATACACTGGTTCATGGGACATCGCACAATGTGCAACTTGCAACCGCAGGTGTTCCTGGACACATCGCCTCCGAAGGAGCATCAATGGCCCAGAAAGTCCTCGTCGAGATCCTCGACGACATCGACGGCAGCGCCGCCGCGCAGACCGTGCAGTTCGGCCTGGATGGCGTGACCTACGAGATCGACCTCTCGAATGCGAACGCCGCCGCGCTGCGCGATGAACTGGCCCGCTACGTCGGCGCCGGTCGCCGCATCGGCGGCCGCAAGGTCCGCGTCGCCACGGGCCAGTCGACGGCTGCCTCGTCTGACCGCGAGCGTAACCAGCAAATCCGCGCCTGGGCCGGCGCGAACGGATACGAGATCTCCGAACGAGGACGTCTGTCCTCCGAGGTGGTGTCGGCCTACGAGCGGGCCCAGGTTGCCGAACCGGAGGCTCCGGCGCCGCGGAAGCGTTCCTCGCGGAAGAAGACCGCCGCCGCTTGACCAAGATGAGCGGCAGATCACTGGGGAGAGATCACCGCTGTCGTCCTGTCGGCGGCGAGGGAGCCGCGCCACTACGGCGTGCAGCCGCACCGCCGGCAGCCGCAGCAGGTCGGCGTGCGCCCGCAGGGTGACGGCGTCCCCAGCCAGCAC
>NZ_JBEXMD010000103.1:0-2402 GCF_040610315.1 Amycolatopsis sp. NPDC004169 | reverse complement strand
GCCGGGGGGGCGCCCCCCCCCCCCGCCCGGGGGGGGGCTGATGCCCCCGCCCCGCGTCCGCCCCCCCCCCCCGGGGCGCCCCCGGCGGCCCGCCCCCCGGCTCCCGTCCCCTCCCCCCCCGCCCCCCCGCCCTAACTGGGGGTCGGGGTCCCCCGCCCGGCGGCCCCCCCCCAGGGAATTTTCCGTCGGGGGCGGGCTTCGTGCGCTCCGGTGAACCGCGGGTGAGCCGGTGGCGCCGGCTCACCCGGGGGTTTCACTCGGCGACGCGGGTGCTCCCGCACCAGCGGAAGACGGCGGCCTCGGCTCCGTCCACCACCGAGAACTCACCGTCGTGGCTGAAGTGCTCGTAGCCCGCTCCGTGCGGGATCTTGAGCTTCTCTTCGAGCCCGGTGGTCACCTCGCGGGTCCGATCGTTCGCGGGCAGGCCGGCGGGCCCGCCGATCAGCGTCACTTTCCTGGGCGGCACAGCGGATACCTCCTCGTTGCGTGGTCGACGGTCACCGGGCCCGGCGTGGGTCAGGCCCGGACGGCGTGGGTGGTGGCGACGCGGGTCAGCTCGGACCGCAGCCGCGCCAGCACGTCCGCGGAGTGCTCCACCAGGAAGAAGTGGCCGCCGGGGTAGACGTGCATCGCGAAGGCGCCGGTCGTGTGCTGCTGCCACGTGCGGGCCTCTTCGGCCGTCACCTTGGGGTCGATGTCGCCGATGAAGACGGTGACCGGGCAGGGCACCAGCCGGTCCGGCGGGCAGCTGTAGGTTTCGATGGCGGTGAAGTCGCCGCGGATGGCGGGCAGCGCCATCCGGCGGATCTCTTCGTCGTCCAGCAAGGCCGTGTCCGTGCCGCCGAGCTCCTGGACCTCGGCGATGATGCCGTCGTCGCCGAGCAGGTGCACGAACTCCTCGCGGACGGTGGCGGGCCCGCGGCGGCCGGACGCGACCAGTGACGCCGGTGCGTCACCACCCCCGGCCGCCGTGCGGTGCGCCACCTCGAAGGCGAGGATCGCGCCCATGCTGTGTCCGAAGTAGACGGTCGGCTTCGGCGGCAGGCCGCCCAGCACGGCGGTCAGCCGCGCGGCGTACTCCTCGACCGAGGTGATGACCGGTTCCCGGCGCCGGTCCTGCCGCCCCGGGTACTGCAGCGAGATGACGTCCGCGACGGGCGCCAGGGCGCGCGCCACCGGCTGGAAGAAGCTCGCCGCGCCCCCCGCGTGCGGGAAGCAGACCAGCCGGGCCGGCGCGTCCGGCGCGTCGGCGAAGCGACGGATCCAGAGGGCGGCTTCGGTATCTGAGATGTCCACGGCGGAAGGGTAGGTCGCGGCCCTGGCGAGAAATCCCTAGACAGCGGCGGCCCGGCCCCGCCGCGTGGCCGCTTCGGGGACTTTTCCTAGAAGTGCGGGGATTTGTTGTGACCGGCCGATCCCGGGATGCAGACTCCGACCCGGAGTTGTCGACTGAACGGGGACGGAGCACGGCGATGACCGATCGTCTACCGGAAGACGCCGCCTTCACGCGGCAGGTGTGCCCGATCGAGCAGTGGTTCCTCGGTTTCCCGGCGAAGATGTCGCCGGTCACGAACTTCTGCGTCGAAGGCACCGGCCGGCTGACCGCCGAGCGCCTGCGCCGCGCCGTGGCCGTCGCTTCCGCAGCCTGCCCGGGCGCGCGGCTCGTCCGCCGCGGTCACCGCTGGGTCGACGGCGGTGTCGCGCCGGCCGTCAAGGTGGTCACCGGCGTCCCGGACCCGTGCGCCGCTCCCGAGCTGCGTTCGCCGCTGCCCGGCCGCTCGGGCGCGAACTGCGAGGTGCTGCTGCTCGACGGTCCCGAGCCGACCGTGGTGTTCCGGGCGAGCCACGTGGTGATGGACGGGCGCGGGCTGATCCTCTGGGCGCGGGACGTGTTCCGCGCGCTACGCGGCGAGGAACCGGCCGGTGCGCGCTCGACCGAAACGGTGCTGGACCTCGACAACCCGTTTTACCGCCGGGCCGGCCAGGCCGAGGCGGCCACCAAGGTGCCTTCGCTGCTCGGGATCCCGCCGCGCGCGGACATCCGCCGTCAGGTGTGGCGGCGGCGGACGGTCGACGGGACCTTCCCGGCGCTGAGCGCCCGGCTGGCCGCGGCGGTGACCGCGTTCTCCGGCCGGTCCACCGCGCCGATCCGGTTCCCCCTCGACCTGCGCCCGTTCCACCCGGAACTGCGGTCCACCGGGAACCTGTCGCTGGTCCTGTCCCTGGACGTGGCGGCAGGCGACTCGTGGGAAGAGATCTACCGGCGGCTGCTGGCCGCGCTGAGCGGCCGGCAGGACGGCCGGGTCTCCGCCCCGGACCCCAGCATCCTCAAGGCGCCCGTCCCGCTGCTGCGGTACTTCATCCGGCGGGCCGAGCGCTCGGCCCGCCGGGAGGACCGGTTC
>NZ_JBEXMD010000102.1:0-2676 GCF_040610315.1 Amycolatopsis sp. NPDC004169 | reverse complement strand
CGGTGCCCCTCGCGAGGGGCACCGCCACGGCATTTTCCGTCGTTGCGCAGGTCCGTCAGGTCACCACGCCGGGGACGACCCGGGGCGGCCAGCAGTCGGCGGCGAGCAGCCCCATCGAATACGCCCGGGAGACCAGGGCCGGCCGGTTCGACACCCGTAGCTTCCGCAGCATCGAGCCGACGTGGTACTCCACGCCCTGGCGGCTCAGGTACAGCCGGCTGGCCAGCTGCACGGTGGACGCACCGGCCGCCACCCCTTCCAGGATCCGCCCGTCGAGCTCGGTCAGCAGCGCCTTGCGGGCGCGTGAGCGGCGGCGGCCCTGCTCGGGGACCTCGGCCTCCTCGGCGATCACGCCGTCCGGGCAGACCAGCACGACGATCGACGACAGCTCGTCGGTCTCACCTCGCACCGCCACCGCGGTCAGCTCGCCGGAGAACAGGTTGTCGGGCCCGTACATCCCGAGCACGCGCTCGGCGAAGCGGTTGTGGCCCTGTTTCACCAGGCCGGCGAAATGCCGGTCCAGCACGGCCTGCGTGCCCGGGTGCAGCAGTTCGTAGAGCCCGCGCCCGCAGACGTCGGCCGAGCTCCGGCCGAACTGCTCGAAGAACTCGTCGTTGGCCGCCACCACGGTCAGGTCCGGCAGCAGGCTGGCCATGCAGGTCTTGGTGTCGGCACCGTCGGACGGGTTCGGCTTCACGGCGAGACCGGAACCTGGTACCGCAGTCGCACTTTCCATCATCACCATCACCGACTTTCCGGCAGTTCCAGAGTGGGACCGCCCTCAACCTGAATCGCGGCAGCAGTTCCCCGGCCACCGCGCCCGGCTCGCACTCAGCCGGGCTGTCTCCCTGGGCGCAGCGCCGCAGGAGTCCTGTTCTGTGTCAACCGATGTCCGCGGCACAGCGGGCCGCCATCGAGGCATCCGTCAGCGGGCGCACCCGCTCGGGCCGGAGGTCTGAGCGCCGCCGTCGCGGCCGCTCGGGGGGCCGGAGCCGGTGGCACCGACGCCGGTTTCCCGGTGGAACCGGATCGCGTCCGCGGTCGGCGCCGTGCTGGTCTCGGCAGACAAGATCGGCTCCCTCCTCGATCACGTTCCGGCTCGCGTGGTGACCACACCCGGGGGCGTCCGGAGCCCCGGGATTTGCCGGCCCGACGCCAGGTGGGCGTCACCGGGGGTCGTCACCGATCGGTGAGCCTCCACCGGTACCGGGCACTCGCCACCGTGGCGGCCGCACCGCGCTGGAAAGCGGCTCCGGCTTCGCCCGTGACGACGATCTCCTTGACGTTTCGCCTCGTTGATCGCATGTTGGACGCTACTTGGGTTCGTATGGCTTTGGCAAGGCTTCGTGTGACTAAGGGTGCGATTCACCGACCATGTCAACGTTTTCCCCAGAAAAACAGCCACAGATCTGCTCGTCGGGGACAGAAGCCACAAAAAGCGGACACCAAACCAACACAGCGCGTTGGCTCGGTTCTCGTGAACCGTTACGCTGGGCAACGAACCGACTCGGCCCCACCGCACCGACCACTCCGGACTCCGCACCGAAGGCGATGACGATGTACGCAGAAGAACGGCAGCGTGTGTTCCTGGACCGGGCGCGCACCAACGGCCGCGTCGACGTGGCCGAGCTGGCCGCCGAGTTCTCGGTCACCACCGAAACCGTGCGCCGCGACCTCACCGTACTCGAACGGCACGGCCTCCTGCGCCGCGTCCACGGCGGCGCGATCCCGGTCGAACGCCTCGGCTTCGAACCCGCCCTCGCCACCCGCAACACCCTGATGGCCACGGAAAAGGACCGGATCGCCAAGGCCGCCATCGCCGAAATCCCCGAAGAGGGCGCCATCCTGCTCGACGCCGGCAGCACCACCGCCCGCCTCGCCGAGCACCTCCCCGCGGACCGCGAACTGACCGTCGTCACCAACTCCGTGACCATCGCGATGACGCTGTCCACCCGCCCGCACATCACCCTCATGCTCGTCGGCGGGCGGCTGCGCGGCCGCACCCTCGCCGTCGTCGATTCCTGGGCCCTGCAGGCCCTCCGGGACACCTTCGTCGAGGTCGCCTTCATGGCCACCAACGGACTGTCCCTCGAACGCGGGCTCACCACCCCCGACAACGCCGAAGCCATGGTCAAACGGGCCTCCATCAGCTGCGCCCGCCGCACCGTCCTGCTCGCCGACCACACCAAGGTCGGCAACGACCACTTCGCGCGCTTCGCCGACCTGTCCGACGTGGACACGTTCATCACCGACGACGGGATCGACAAGCACGTGGCCCGGGACCTGGCCGGCGCCGGCCCGCGCATGGTCATCGCCTGAGCGCGGCACCCCCGGGCCCGTCGCCGCACCCCGGACCGTTCCACCTCGTTCGAGCGTGGATCGATCACCGCCGGGCACCGCCCGAGGCCGGCGCGTGTGCCCGGACGTACCCACCGAGGCCGGGAAACGACGAACGCCGCGGCTCCGCCCGAGGTGGGCGAAGCCGCGGCGAAGTACCCGCGTGGGTGTCCGGTGAGCCGTCCGGACAGTGACCAGAACGGCTCACCGGAGATCCGGGTGCGCGCCCGGGGTCCGCAGTGGATGAAGTGCCCGGCGCCCCTGGCCGCGGACTGCACCGGCCAGCTGTCCGGCCCGGTCGCCGGCCCCGAGCCGTAGTTCAGCCGGTAGTCCGGTTCG
>NZ_JBEXMD010000101.1:0-2718 GCF_040610315.1 Amycolatopsis sp. NPDC004169 | reverse complement strand
GTGGTGTTTCAGAACCGTAGAGTGGATGCGTAACATCTTTGTAGGCAAGTCCTCGGCCTATTAGTACCAGTCAACTCGACAACACATTACTGTGCTTCCATTTCTGGCCTATCAACCCAATGGTCTGTTGGGGGCCTTAACCCACAAAGGGGTGGGATACCTCATCTTGGAACAGGCTTCCCGCTTAGATGCCTTCAGCGGTTATCCCTTCCGAACGTGGCCAACCAGCCATGCCCTTGGCAGAACAACTGGCACACCAGAGGTTCGTCCGTCCCGGTCCTCTCGTACTAGGGACAGCCTTCCTCAAGTATCCTACGCGCGCGGCGGATAGGGACCGAACTGTCTCACGACGTTCTAAACCCAGCTCGCGTGCCGCTTTAATGGGCGAACAGCCCAACCCTTGGGACCTACTCCGGCCCCAGGATGCGACGAGCCGACATCGAGGTGCCAAACCATGCCGTCGATATGGACTCTTGGGCAAGATCAGCCTGTTATCCCCGGGGTACCTTTTATCCGTTGAGCGACACCCCTTCCACCAGGAGGTGCCGGATCACTAGTCCCGACTTTCGTCCCTGCTCGACATGTCTGTCTCACAGTCAAGCTCCCTTGTGCACTTGCACTCAACACCTGATTGCCAACCAGGCTGAGGGAACCTTTGGGCGCCTCCGTTACCCTTTAGGAGGCAACCGCCCCAGTTAAACTACCCATCAGGCACTGTCCCTGAACCAGATCATGGCCCGAGGTTCAGATTCCCAATTCGACCAGAGTGGTATTTCAACAACGACTCCACCACAACTAGCGTTGCAGCTTCACAGTCTCCCACCTATCCTACACAAGCCGAACCGAAAACCAATACCAAACTATAGTAAAGGTCCCGGGGTCTTTCCGTCCTGCCGCGCGTAACGAGCATCTTTACTCGTAGTGCAATTTCGCCGGGCCTGTGGTTGAGACAGCCGGAAAGTCGTTACGCCATTCGTGCAGGTCGGAACTTACCCGACAAGGAATTTCGCTACCTTAGGATGGTTATAGTTACCACCGCCGTTTACTGGCGCTTAAATTCTCAGCTTCACCCCCGAAGGAGTTAACCGGTCCTCTTAACGTTCCAGCACCGGGCAGGCGTCAGTCCATATACATCGTCTTGCGACTTCGCATGGACCTGTGTTTTTAGTAAACAGTCGCTTTCCGCTGGTCTCTGCGGCCACCCACCCCTAGCCCGAGAAGAGCTTCAGGATGTTTGGCCCCCCTTCTCCCGAAGTTACGGGGGCATTTTGCCGAGTTCCTTAACCACAGTTCACCCGATCGCCTTGGTATTCTCTACCTGACCACCTGTGTTGGTTTGGGGTACGGGCCGTGCATGCACTCACTAGAGGCTTTTCTCGGCAGCATAGGATCACTCTACTTCGCCTCAAACGGCTACACATCACGTCTCAGCCTCATGGAACACGGATTTGCCTATGTTCCGGCCTACACGCTTATACCAGGACAACCATCGCCTGGCGGAGCTACCTTCCTGCGTCACCCCATCGCTTGACTACTACGAAATCAGGTCCCACGCTCCACAATGCCAACTAGGCCCGAAGGCTTCGCCGGCACGCTTCGGGTGGTTAGTATCAAACGCCTCGTCATGGGCGCACATGCTCGGGTACGGGAATATCAACCCGTTGTCCATCGACTACGCCTGTCGGCCTCGCCTTAGGTCCCGACTTACCCTGGGCGGATTAGCCTGGCCCAGGAACCCTTGGTCATCCGGCGGCAGAGTTTCTCACTCTGCATTCGCTACTCATGCCTGCATTCTCACTCCCACACCCTCCACCGCTAGCTTCCGCCACGGCTTCCCTGGGTGCAGGACGCTCCCCTACCCATCAACACGACTACACACAAACCTCAAGGGCCCGCATGGATCTATTGTGTCAATGACACAGCTTCGGCGGTGTGCTTAAGCCCCGCTACATTGTCGGCGCAGGACCACTTGACCAGTGAGCTATTACGCACTCTTTCAAGGGTGGCTGCTTCTAAGCCAACCTCCTGGTTGTCTGGGCAATCCCACATCCTTTCCCACTGAGCACACACTTAGGGGCCTTAGCTGGTGTTCTGGGCTGTTTCCCTCTCGACGACGAAGCTTATCCCCCGCCGTCTCACTGCCACGCTCTCACTAACCGGTATTCGGAGTTTGGTTGATTTCGGTAACCCGGTAAGGCCCCTAGACCATCCAGTAGCTCTACCCCCGGCAAGAAACACGTGACGCTGCACCTAAATGCATTTCGGGGAGAACCAGCTATCACGGAGTTTGATTGGCCTTTCACCCCTACCCACAGCTCATCCCCTCAGTTTTCAACCTAAGTGGGTTCGGGCCTCCACGACGTCTTACCGTCGCTTCACCCTGGCCATGGGTAGATCACTCCGCTTCGGGTCTAGACCACGCGACTACAATCGCCCTATTCAGACTCGCTTTCGCTACGGCTACCCCACACGGGTTAACCTCGCCACGCAGCACTAACTCGCAGGCTCATTCTTCAAAAGGCACGCCATCACCCAAAGGCTCTGACGGCTTGTAGGCACACGGTTTCAGGTACTCTTTCACTCCCCTCCCGGGGTACTTTTCATCTTTCCCTCACGGTACTCGTCCGCTATCGGTCTTCAGGAAGTATTTAGGCTTACCGGGTGGTCCCGGCAGATTCACAGCAAATTCCACGAGCTCGCTGCTACTCGGGAACACCA
>NZ_JBEXMD010000100.1:0-3297 GCF_040610315.1 Amycolatopsis sp. NPDC004169 | reverse complement strand
GCCACGGCGGGGCGGCCCGCCCACCGGCTCGGCGCGGGGGGGGCGGCCGGGTCGCCCGTCCCCCCCCACCACGGGGAAGCTGGCGATCATCGCGCCGGAGGCGGACGGGCCGGCGGCCGCACTCGGGTTGCGGCGGCCGCCGGACCCGGCCGACGACGTGGTGGTGCTGACCCCGGCCGAGGCCAAGGGGCTGGAGTTCGACGCGGTGGTGATCGCCGACCCCGCCGCCGTCCTCGCGGCCGGCCCGCACGGGCCCAACGACCTCTACGTGGCCATGACGCGGGCCACCCGGTCGCTGGGTGTCGTCCATTCCGGGCCGGTGCCGCGGGAACTGCGCTCGCTGGCGGAACGGCCGGTCAGCTCCAGGCGATCTTGAACACCCACGTGTAGCGGCCCGCCTGCCGGGCGGCGGCCGGGACGTCGATCACCAGCGCGCCGTTTTCCACGCTCCAGTGCAGGTTCCCGCGGTACCCGAGCAGCGTCACCCGGTCTCCGCGGCGGATCGGGACCGGCGCGTCGACCGCCAGGCGGCTGCCCGGCGCGGTCAGCGAGTGCACGTAGAAGGCTTCGTTCTGCTTGACCGTGAAGCGCAGGTCGCCGAGCTGCGCCAGCCGGGACCAGTACGTCGTGCCGTAGATGGCCTCGCCGTTGACCTTCAGCCACGCGCCCGCGTCCCGCAGGTGCTTCTGCATGACGTCCGGGATCGTGCCGTCGAAGTCCGGGCCGATGTCGAGCAGGAAGTTCCCGTTCTTGGACACGATGTCGACGAGCGTGCGGACGACCTCCTCCGCCGTCATGTACCGGTCGTCGGGGGTCGCGCGGTTGTAGCCGTAGGAGAACGGGTCGAGGCCGCGGCTGGCCTCCCACTTCGCCACCACGGTGTTCGGGTAGGTCGTGTACTCCGGGGTGGTGAAGTCGTGGTCGGGGATGCCGCCGCGGTCGTTGTAGGTGACGTCCTTGGGGCGCTTGCGGTTCTTCGCGCGGTTGAAGTACTCGGAGATCACGTTCCGCGTGTCGTTGACGCCGCCGATGTCGAACCACAGGACGTCGGGGTCGAATTCCGAGATCAGCTCCAGGACCTGGGGCGCCTGGTAGTCGCGGACGAAGTCCTTCCCCGCGGTGTAGCCGGTGTAGGGCAGCGGCGCGCCGGTGTAGGGGTTGCGCGGCGCGTGCCCCATCCACGGGTTGTCCGGGTTGAACCACTCCGGCAGGGAGAAGTACAGGCCGTTGCGCAGCTGCGGGGTGTACTTCCGCGACGCCGCGAACAGCTCGGCGATGATGTTCCGCTTCGGGCCGAGCTTGACGGAGTTGCGGTCACTGACCTTGGTGTCCCACAACGCGAAGCCGTCGTGGTGCTTGGACGTCAGCACGTAGTACTCGGCACCGGCGTCCGAAATGAGGTTCAGCCAGCTGCGCGGGTCGAACTTCGCCGCGGTGAAGAGCGGGATGAAGTCGTCGTAGGCGAAGTTCTCGCCGTACTTCTGCCGGTGGTAGGCGTAGGTGGCGCCGTTCGGGTCCTGCTGGTTCTGCCAGTACCACTCCGCGTACTGCTGCCCCACCGGCGCCCACGCGGGCACGGCGTAGACACCCCAGTGGATGAAGATGCCGAACTTGCCGTCGGCGAACCAGTAGGGCGCGCGGTGCGCCGAGAGTGACGCGTCGGCCGGCCGGAAGTCCGGGACGCCGAGGGTGACCGGGATCTGCCGGGTGGCGAGGGTGCCGCGGCCGGCGCTGACGCGGAGCTGGCCGTTCGTCGTGGTGCCGGGCGGCACGGACGCGTTCGGGGCGAGCCCGAGCCGGACCGTCGCCTGCTCCCCCGGCGCCAGCGCACGGATGGTCGCGGGCACGGTCGTCCGGCCGCCGGGCACGTCGAGGGTGACGCTCACCCGGTCGCCCGCGCCGAGCCACACGGTGCCGGCGTTGACGATGGTCGCTTCGGCGGCCTGCGGACCGCCGTCGGTCAGCAGGTTCGCCGTCGACCGGCCGTCGAGGACCAGCGCCGAGCGGCCCACCGCGACCGGCTGGAGGGTGAGGGCGAAGACGTGCAGGCTGGAGACGTTCGGCGCCGGGTTCGCCGTCGTGGGCAGGGTCAGCGCGACGGCTTCGCGGGCCGGGTCCAGCCAGACCTGGCCGGTGGCCAGGGAAACCGGGTTTTCGTCGACGACACCGCCGGGTGCGTAGCGGAACGGCGAGACGAGCGCGCCGCTGCCGGTGTACCAGTCGGGGCCGGAGAGGGACCCGGTGCTCGTGCTGCCGTCGGCGTAGTGCACGGTCGCCGGGCCGCCCGCCGCGCCGTAGCTGGCCGCGACCAGGAAGTACGCGGCGAAGTAGCGGCCCTTCGGCAGGTCGATCTTCTGCCCGGTGGCGGCGATGTTGTTCTTCGCCCCGGCGGCCGCGGACCCGAGCTCGAACGGGACACCGCCGGCGGTGACGGTCTGCCCGGCGGGGATGTGCTCGGCCGGGAAGGTGTAGCCCGAGCCGTCGAAGTCGCCGCCGGTGGCCGACGCGCTGTCGATGCCGTCGTTGGTGAACCAGGCGCCGAGGGCGACCGGCACGGGCGGCGGGGGCGGGACGATCGGGGTGCCGGCGCGGTCGGCTTCGGCGTCGGCGGGGACGGCGGCACCGGCGGGTGCGCGGCCGGCGGCGCTGAGCGCGACCGCACCGCCCAGGGCGATGCCGAGGGCTTGACGGCGGGGGAAGGTCGACACTGAACCTCCAGGGATCGGATGACTACGGCGGATTTTCGGCAGAGTTCAGACCCAGAAGACTCATCTGCCGCTGACGGAAGTGATTCATCCGATGACTGAGCCTGCTTGGCGGCCTCCGCCGTGTCAAGAGGCCAACCGGACCGATCGAAGTGAACCGCGCTCGTGTTCGCCGCGTATCACTGGGTGACGAGCTGCAGCACTCGCACCGAGAACAGCCGCACCGAAAGGCCAGACCGATGTCCACCCACCCGAACGCGCTGAGCCGCCGCGCGATCGCCATGCTCAAGGCGGTCGCCGCAGGCCGTGCCGAGCTCCGCTGCAGCTGCGAACCCGACCTCCGCGTCGACGGCTTGTCCTGCTGCGACCAGAACACCGCCCACGACCTCGCCCACGCCGGCCTGGTCAGAGCCACCCGGCTCGTCGCACCCGGCCAGTGGGCACCCGCCGAACTCACCGAAGCGGGCCACCGCGCCCTGGCGGGACCTCCCGCCGCCGCAGCTTGAGCCTCCCGCTCGACGCCGTGAAGGCCACCTCGCCGACACCGAAGACGGCGTCAAGGCCTACCTCGGGGGAGAAAACGACGAAGCCG
>NZ_JBEXMD010000099.1:0-3658 GCF_040610315.1 Amycolatopsis sp. NPDC004169 | reverse complement strand
CGTCCTCACCGAACTCGCCGACCGCTTCACCCAACGCGAATACGCCCCCGGCGACGCCCTCGTCGAATTCGGCTCCCCCGCCGAAGAAGTCTTCCTCCTCGCCCACGGCAAGATCACCAAAATCGGCACCGGCGCCTACGGCGACCACGTCGTCCTCGGCACCCTCGCCGACGGCGACCACTTCGGCGACACCACCCTCACCGACCCCGACGGCATCTGGGAATACACCGCCAAAGCCGTCACCACCTGCACCGTCCTGACCCTCCCCCGCACCGCCTTCCAGGACATCCTCGACCGCTCCGAAACACTGCAGGCCCACCTGGCCGACTACCGCGCCCGCGGCGCCACGGCCAGCAACGACCACGGCGAAGCCGAAATCTCCCTCGCCTCCGGCCACGACGGCGAACCCGTCCTCCCCGCCACCTTCGTCGACTACGAAACCCGCCCGCGGGAATACGAACTCTCCGTCGCGCAGACGGTGCTGCGGGTCCACTCCCGCGTCGCCGACCTCTACAACCAGCCCATGAACCAGATCGAACAACAACTCCGCCTCACCGTCGAAGCACTGCGCGAACGCCAAGAACACGAACTGGTCAACAACCCCGACTTCGGGCTCCTGCACAACGCCGACTTCGCCCAGCGCATCCCCACCCGCACCGGCCCACCCACCCCCGACGACCTCGACGCCCTGCTCACCCTCGTCTGGAAAGACCCCGCCTGCTTCCTCGCCCACCCCGCCACCATCGCCGCCTTCGGCCGCGAATGCACCAAAGCCGGCATCTACCCCGCCAGCGTCGACCTCGCCGGCCACCAAGTCCCCTCCTGGCGCGGCGTCCCCCTCCTGCCCTGCAACAAAATCCCCGTCACCGACACCCGCACCAGCTCCATCCTGCTGATGCGCACCGGCGAACAAGCCCAAGGCGTCGTCGGACTCCACCAAACCGGACTCCCCGACGAATACCAGCCCGGCCTCAACGTCCGCTTCATGGGCATCAACGACCAAGCCCTCATCTCCTACCTCGTCTCCGCCTACTACTCCGCCGCCGTCCTCGTCCCCGACGCCCTCGCCGTGCTCGAAGGCGCCGAACTCGGACGGGAAATCGCGTGACCGTCACCGAGGAGTCGGTGCAGCTCTCGCTCAGCGTCCGCGCCGCGCGGACGCTGAGCACCACCACCAAAACCCCGCCGCAAATGCGCGGCATCACCACCCGCTGGCTACTCACCCAGCTGCCCTGGATCGACGTCCCCGCCGGCTCCTACCGCGTCAACCGCCGCCTCACCTACACCCTCGGCGACGGCAAACTCTCCTTCTACACCACCGGCACCCGCGTCCACGTCATCCCCGCCGAACTCACCGAACTGGCGATATTGCGCGACTTCGGCGACGAGGCAGCGTTGGAGGCGTTGGCGGAGGCGTTCGAGCAACGCGAATACGAACCCGGCGCCACCCTGTTCACCGCCGGCACCCCACTGGACACCCTGTTCCTCATCGCCCACGGCAAAATCACCCGCCACCGCGCCGGCCCCTACGGCGACGACCTCCACCTCGGCACCACCACCGACGGCGACCACTTCGGCGAAGAACTCCTCGGCCCCGAACCCGGCACCTGGACCTTCACCGCCCGCGCGGCGACCCGCGTGACAGCCCTCGTGTTGCCCGCGGCCGCCTACGCCCGCCTCAACGGCCGCTCGGAACCCTTACGCACCCACGTGGCCGAGGCGTTGGCCCGGCCCCGGAAACCGCAGAACCACAAAGGCGAAGCCGCCATCGACCTGGCCGCCGGACACGACGGCGAACCCCTGCTGCCCGGCACCTACGTCGACTACGACCCCTCGCCCCGGGAATACGACCTGGCCGTCGCCCAGACCCTTCTGCGGGTTCACAACCGGGTGACCGATCTTTACAACCAGCCGATGAACCAGCTCGAACAACAGCTGCGGCTGACCGTGGAAGCGTTACGGGAACGGCAAGAACACGAACTGATCAACAACACCGACTTCGGGCTCCTGCACAACGCCGACCTCAAACAACGGATCCCCACCCGGACCGGGCCGCCGACGCCGCTCGACCTCGACGACCTGCTCTGCCGGCGCCGCAAAACCCGCTTCTTCCTCGCCCATCCTCAAGCCATCGCGGCGTTCGGCCGGGAATGCACCGCCCGGCGCATCTACCCCGACACCACCCTCGTCGACGGCAAACGCGTCACCACCTGGCGCGGGGTGCCGATCCTGCCCAGCGACAAAATCCCCATCACCCCAGCCGGCACCACCTCCATCCTCGCCATGCGCACCGGCGAAGACGACGCCGGTGTCATCGCCCTCCGACCCAAAACACTCCCCGACGAATACCAGCCCGGACTCAACGTCCGACACATGGGCACCAACGACCAAGCCATCACCTCCTACCTCGTCAGCGCCTACCACTCCGCCGCCGTCCTCGTCCCCGACGCCCTCGGCATCCTCGACGACGTCCAGATCGGCAGCTGATGACGACCATGAACACGCGGACCGCCGCCCGTCCGCTCACCGACGTCCTGGCGTGGAGCAAGGGACTCGTCGACCCGGCGCTGCGGGCGGCCTCCGAGCGGCTGCCGGAGACGATGCGGCGGATCGCCGCCTACCACTTCGGCTGGCAGGACGCGGCCGGGCGCCCGGCGGCCGGCGACGGCGGCAAGGCGCTGCGGCCGGCGTTGGTGCTGCTGTGCGCGGAAGCCGCGGGCGGGGAGGCGGCCGATGCGGTGCCCGCCGCCGTCGCCGTCGAGCTGGTGCACAACTTCTCGCTGCTGCACGACGACGTCATGGACGGCGACACGACCCGGCGGCACCGCGCGACGGCGTGGACGGTGTTCGGCACCGGGCCGGCGGTGCTGGCCGGGGACGCGTTGCTGAGCCTGGCGTTCGAGGTGCTCGCGCCCAGCGGCGCGGCGAACGCGAAGGTGCTGTCGGACGCGACACTCGCCCTGCTCGAAGGCCAGGCCGAGGACCTGGACTTCGAGCAGCGCGACGACGTCACCCCCGCCGAGTGCGTGCGGATGGCGGAGGGCAAGACGGCGGCCCTGCTGGGCGCGGCCTGCGCGCTCGGCGCGGGCGGCGCGGAGCGGTTCGGTGCGTTCGGCCGCGCGGTCGGCCTGGCGTTCCAGCCCGTCGACGACCTGCTCGGGATCTGGGGCGACCCGGCCGTCACGGGCAAGCCGGTGTACTCGGACCTGCAGAACCGCAAGAAGTCCCTGCCGGTGGTGACGGCCCTGTGTTCCGGCACCCCGGCCGGCGCGGACCTCGCCGCGCTCTACGCTCGGCCCGAACCCCTGGACGAGACCGAGCTGGCCCACGCGGCGACCCTGGTCGAGGCCGCGGGCGGCCGCCAGTGGAGCCAGGCCCAGGCGGACGCGTTGTTCGCCAAGGCCCTCCGCGACCTCACCGCGGCCGCCCCACCTTCCCGCGCCACCGCCGAACTCGCCACCCTGGCCCGCCTCATCACCACCCGCACCCACTGAAGCCGTAACTCGCGTGCTCAGGAACGTGACTCGCGTGATTGAAGCCGTAACTCGCGAGATACGGCTTCAATCTTGCGCAGGCCGTTCTGGTGCATGTCCAGTGGGCGTGAGCCGATCGCGTCACCGCCCGGCAGCGCCACGACGGCCTGTTTCAGCCGGCCGAC
>NZ_JBEXMD010000098.1:0-3919 GCF_040610315.1 Amycolatopsis sp. NPDC004169 | reverse complement strand
CCTGCTTCACCCACACCGCTTTGGGGGGGCCCCCGCCGTGGTCCCCGGGGGGTTTAAGGGGCGGTTAGGGGGCTGCGGCGCGGGCCCGATCGGCCGGCACGGCAGCCGCTATCCGACCAGCGCGGACAGCCGGTCCTGTTCTTGCAGGACTCGCGAAGCCAGGCTCACGGTCTGCGGCTCCTTGCCGGACGACTTCTCGCCGAGCGCCAAACGTTTTTTCTGATCCAGGTGATCACGCAGGCACTTTTTGAAGTAGTGGTCGAAGTCCGCATCGCGCAAAGCGCCGGCCTGCGTGACCTGGTTCGGCGAAACCATCCCCGGCATCTCCATCCCCTTGTGGGGGTTCTCCGCCGGGAGACCTGCCTGATCGTGCAGCCGCCGCAGTTCCAGCAGCTCCGACTTCGTCGAGTCATCGGCTTTTTCGCCGAGGTCGCGGACAGTCGCGGTTCCGGTGCGGCTGCCGACGAGGGCGAGCAGCGGAACAAGCTGCTCGTCCATGGCCATGGTGACCTCGATCCACGCGCGGTCCGTAGTGGTGTACGACGACGCCGCGACAGGGGCGGACGAATTTTCGGACTGACCGGCGGCGCAGCCGCCGGCGAATAGCATGCCCACGATGCCCAATCCGAGACAAATGCGCATGGATGAATTACATGCCATTCGCTCCGGCGATGTCAACTGGCCGGGAACGGCACTCAAGGGCGATTTCGGTGCTCGGCGATCAGGTCGGCGTAGAACTGGCCGCTGGCTTTGACGGTCCGGAGCTGTGTGCCGTAGTCGACCCGGACGAGGCCGAACCGCTTGTCGAGGCCGTTGTCCCACTCGAAGTTGTCCAGCAGGGACCAGGCGAAGTAGCCCTTGACCGGGGCGCCCGCCTCGGCGGCCGACGCGACCGCCGTGAGGTGTTCCTCGAAGTAGGCGATGCGGTCGTCGTCCTGGACGGAGCCGTCCTCGGCGACCTTGTCGTCGAACGCGGCACCGTTCTCGGTGATGTAGATGGCCTCCGCGCCGTAGTCGTCGTGCAGCCGGTGAATCAGGTCGGCCAGCCCCGGACCGTGGATTTCCCAGCCCATGGCGGTGGTACCCGCGCCCTCCGCCGGCACCTGCCTGGCGAAGGGCGCGGGGCCGGTGGGATCGTCCTCGACGATCTGGCGGAAGTAGTAGTTCAAGCCGTGGTAGTCCGTGGGCGCCGCGATGACGTCGAGGTCGTTGCCGAGCACGGGCGGTTCGACACCGTAGACCTCGAGCATGTCGGCCGGATAACCGCGCCCGTTGGCCGGGTCGAGCCACCACCGGTTGACGTGCCCGTCCATCCGCTTCGCCGCGGCGACGTCCTCGTCGCGGTCCGAGGCGGGTTCGATCCCCGACAGGTTGCAGACGAGGCCGATGTTCGCCGGGCGAGCGGCGTGCGCCCGGATTGCTTGCACACCGAGCCCGTGAGCCAGCAGCAGGTGGTGCGAGGCGGGCACGGCCTGCTCCAGATCCTTGACACCGGGGGCGAACCGGCCCTCGAGGTACCCGAGCCAGGCGGCACACAGCGGTTCGTTGACGGTGCTCCAGTCCCGCACCCGGTCGCCGAGCCGGGCGGCGACGACCGCGGCGTACTCCGCGTAGGCGTAGGCGGTGTCCCGCTCGGGCCACCCGCCCGCGGCCTGCAGCGCCGAAGGCAGATCCCAGTGGTACAGGGTGACGAACGGGCGGATCCCGGCTTCGCACAAGGCGTCGACGAAGCGGTCGTAGTGGTCGAGGCCCCGGGGGTTCACCTCACCGCGGCCGGTGGGGATCACCCGTGGCCAGGCGATGGAGAAGCGGTAGGCGTCCAACCCCAGCTGCTTCATGATCGCCAGGTCCTCGGGCCAGCGCCGGTAGTGGTCGCACACGACGTCACCGGTGTCGCCGTTGTCGATGGCACCGGGTACCCGGCAGAAATCGTCCCAGATGGACGGCAGGCGGCCGTCGACGTCGACGGCGCCCTCGATCTGGTACGCGGCGGTGGCCGCACCCCACACGAAATCCGCGGGCAAAGAGAGCTTCAAGGCAAACCTCATTCAGGGAGGGCGTGGGTGGGCTACTTGACGGCGCCGGCGGTGAGTCCGGACACCAGGTAGCGCTGGAAGAGGAGGAAGCCGGCGACGATGGGAACCGAGACGATCAGGCTCGCGGCCATGACCTGGTTCCAGTACACCTGCACCTGGGTCGAGTACTCCTGGAGGCCGACGGCGAGCGTCCTGGTGTCCGAGTCCGTCATGACGGAAGCGAACAGCACCTCGCCCCAGGCCGTCATGAAGGAGTAGATCGACACGGCGACGATGCCGGGAACCGCGGCGGGGATGACGACGCGGATGAGCGCGCCCACCGGCCCGTTGCCGTCGACCATCGCGGCTTCGTCGAGCTCCTTCGGGATGGAGTCGAAGTAGCCCGCGAGCATCCAGATCGCGAACGGCAGGGAGAAGGTCAGATAGGTCAGCGTCAGGCCGAGGCGAGAACCGTACAGGACGATACCGGTGGTGTTGCCGATGCTGACGAAGATCAGGAACAGCGGCAGCAGGAAGAGGATGCCGGGAAACATTTGGGTCGACAGGACGGTCATGGCGAAGAAGTTCCGGCCGCGGAACTTGTACCGGTTGATGGCGTAGGCCGCGAAGATCGCGATCAGCACCGAGCAGACGGTGGCCGCGCCGGAGATGACCAAGCTGTTCAGGAAGTACTTGGCGAGCGGGATGGTCTCCCAGATGTCGAGGAACGGCTGGATCGTCACCGTCGTCGGAATCCACTGCCACACCCCCTGGACGTCCCCGAGGGGCTTCAGCGACGTGGACACCATCACGTACAGCGGCAGCAGGGTGAACAGCGCGAGGAAGCCGAGGACGACGCGGCGGGCCCAGGGGACCCAACGGGGCTCAGACACTGGCCGTCCTCCTCCGGCGGGCGGTCAACGCGAGGTACGCGGCGCTGACCAGCATCAAGAACAGCAGCAACAGCACCGACATGGCGGAGCCGAGACCGAAGTTCCATGTCACGAACGAACTCTGGTAGATGTGGATGGAGATCAGCGACGCTTCGCGGGGGGCGGACTTCCCGAACAGGACGTACGGCGTGTTGAAGTCGTTGAACGTCCACAGGAACAGCACGAGCAGCAGCACTTGGTTGACCGGCCGCAGCATGGGCTGCGTGATCGCCCGGAACTGGGTCCACCAGCCGGCACCGTCGATCGAGGCCGCTTCGTACAGCTCCCCCGGGATGTTCTGCAGCCCCGCCATGACGATGAGGAACGCGAACGGCCAGTTCCGCCACACCGACACGGTGAGCAGCGACCAGAAGCTGTTGTCCCCGATCAGCCAGAACGAGTGGGTGCCGAGCAGGCTGTTCACCAGGCCGGTGTCGCGTTGGAACATGAACGACCAGGTGATGACGGCGGCGTACATCGGCAGCGCGTACGGAACGAGGAACAACGTCCGCAGCAGCCCACGCCCGCGGAAGCTGCGCTGCATCAGAACCGCGGCGGACGTGCCGAAGAGCCAGCAGAACCCCACCGACAGCACCGTGTACTCGACGGTGATCACGAACGAGTGCGCCAGCGCCTTGCCCGTGGCGGTGTCGAAGTCGAGGACGAACTTGTAGTTGTCGAGCCCGGCCCCCGGGGCCGCCGACCAGTTCCGGATGTAGTACTGGGTCAGCTTGACGAAGCTCATCACGACGCCGACGAGCATCGGGACGACGTGGATGAGCAGTTCGAGCAACAGAGCGGGTAGCAGCAGGAGGTACGGGAGGGCCGGCCGGCGGCGGGTGCGCCGCGGGCTTCCGGGCCGGGGGGGGGGGGGGGGGGCCCCCCGCGCCCCCCCCCCCCCCCCCCGCCGCCGGCGGCTAAGCGAGCCAAGCTGAGAAAAACACGAAAAATACTTCAAGGTCTAGGAGGTTG
>NZ_JBEXMD010000097.1:0-4198 GCF_040610315.1 Amycolatopsis sp. NPDC004169 | reverse complement strand
CCCGGGGCGTGATCGGAGCCAAGACATCGAGGAGTTCGGCACGCAGCTGCTCGACCTGCGGCGAATGGGACGCGTAGTCCACCGGCACCCGCTTGGCGCGGATGCCGTCGGCTTCGCAGGAAACGATCAGCGCGTCGAGGGCCTGCGGTTCGCCCGAGACCACGACCGCGGCCGGCCCGTTCACCGCCGCGACCGCGAGACCTTCGGTCAGCCGTGCTTCGACGTCGGCGAGCGGCGCGGCCACCGAGACCATCCCACCCCGCCCGGCCAGCGCCAGGATCGCCTTGCTGCGCAACGCCACCACGCGCGCGCCGTCCGGCAGCGACAACGCGCCCGACACCACCGCAGCCGCGATCTCGCCCTGGGAGTGGCCGACCACCGCGTCCGGCACCACACCGAACGAGCGCCACAACTCCGCCAGCGACACCATCACCGCGAACAGCGCGGGCTGCACCACGTCGACCCGGGTCAGCGCTTCGGCGTCGGCCAGTACTTCCCGCAGCGACCAGTCCACAAAGGAACTCAGGGCGGCCGCGCACTCGTCGAGGCGTGCCGCGAACACTTCCGAAGACTCCGCGAGTTCGAGCGCCATCCCGGCCCACTGCGAACCCTGCCCGGGGAAAACCAGGGCGACCTTGCCGGGATCGCCGGTCGCGCCGGTGACCACGTTCGCGGCCGGAGCGTCCTCGGCCAGCGCGGTCAGACCGGCCGCGAGGTCGCCGACGACGACCGCGCGGTGCGGCAACGCAGCCCGGGTGGTGACCAGGGAGAAGCCGACGTCGGCCGGGGACTCGTCCACGCGGGTGAGCAGCGCCTGCGCCTGTCCGCGCAACGCCTCGGCAGACCGGGCCGACAGCACCCACGGCACCGGTCCCGGTGCCGCGGTCGGCGTGGTTTCGGGTGGGGGCACGGCCTCCAGGACCGTGTGCGCGTTGGTGCCGCTCATGCCGAACGACGAGACCGCCGCCCGCAGCGGGCGGTCCGCCGTCCACTCGCGCGCCTCGGCCAGCAGCTCCACCGCACCGGCCGACCAGTCCACATGGGACGAAGGAGCGTCGACGTGCAGCGTCCGCGGCAGCACGCCGTGGTGCATCGCCATGACCATCTTGATCACCCCGGCCACGCCCGCCGCCGCCTGGGTGTGTCCGATGTTGGACTTCACCGAACCGAGCCACAGCGGCGTTTCCCGCTCCTGGCCGTAGGTCGCGATCAGGGCCTGTGCCTCGATCGGGTCGCCCAGGGTGGTGCCGGTGCCGTGCGCCTCGACCGCGTCGACGTCCGAAGCGGACAGGCCGGCGTCGGCCAGTGCGGCGCGGATGACCCGCTGCTGGGCCGGTCCGTTGGGGGCGGTCAGGCCGTTGGACGCGCCGTCGGAGTTGACCGCCGAGCCGCGGACCACGGCCAGGACCCGGTGGCCGTGGCGACGGGCGTCCGACAGCCGCTCCAGCAGCAGCAGGCCGGCGCCTTCGCCCCAGGCCGTGCCGTCCGCGGCGTCCGCGAACGCCTTGCAGCGGCCGTCGGCGGCCAGGCCACGCTGGCGGCTGAACTCGACGAACGTGCCCGGGGTGGCCATCACGGTGACACCGCCCGCCAGCGCCATCGAGCACTCGCCGAGCCGCAGCGACTGGACCGCCAGGTGCAGGGCGACCAGTGAAGACGAGCACGCCGTGTCGACGGAGACGGCCGGCCCTTCCAGGCCGAAGGTGTAGGCCAGCCGCCCGGAGGCGACGCTCGCCGCGTTGCCGGTGGCCAGGTGGCCCTCGAGGACGTCGGCCGAGTCCAGGAGCAGCGTCGTGTAGTCGTGGCTGTTGGTGCCGGCGAACACGCCGGTCCGGCTGCCCCGCACGGTCGCCGGGTCGAGGCCGGCGCGCTCGAACGCCTCCCACGCGAGCTCCAGCAGGAGCCGCTGCTGCGGGTCCATCGCAAGGGCTTCGCGCGGCGAGATGCCGAAGAACCCGGCGTCGAACCCGCCCGCCGCGTCGAGGAACGCGCCTTCGGTCACGGTCACCGAGCCGAGCCGCGCGGGGTCGGCGTCGTAGAGGTTCTCCAGGTCCCAGCCGCGGTCGGCCGGGAAGCCCGACACCGCGTCCGCGCCCTCGGACACCAGGCGCCACAGGTCCTCCGGGGAGGCGATCCCGCCCGCGTACCGGCAGCTCATCGCGACGATGGCGATCGGCTCGCCGTCGGCCGCGGACACCGTCGTGGTGGCTTCGGCGGCCGCGTCGCCCAGCACCCCGGCCCGCAGGTGCCCGGCGAGGGCGCGGGGCGTGGGGCAGTCGTAGACGAGCGTCGCGGGCAGCGCGAGCCCGGTCTCCGTGCGCAGCGCGTCCCGCAGCTCGATCGCGGTCAGGGAGTCGAAGCCGATTTCCTGGAACGCGCGGTCCGGGGCGACGGCGGCGGCGCTGGGGTGGCCGAGCACCGCGGCGGCCTGGTCGCGGACCAGCTGGAGCAGCACCTCGTCGGCGACGGCCGGGGACAGGCCGCGCAGCCGGGTGACGAGCCCGCCGGGTTCGGCGGCCGGCTCGTCGACGACGGCTTCGGGGATCGTGGTCAGCAGCGGGCTCGGCCGCCGGGAGGTGAAGGCGGCGGTGAACCGGGGCCAGTCGACGTCGGCGATGGTCACGTTCGTGTCGCCGCCCGCGGCCCGGAGCAGGGCCGAGACGGCCGCGCCCGGCTCCAGGGCCCGGAGGCCGCGGCGGAGCAGGTAGTCCTCGGCGTCGTTGTCGGCGGCCATCCCGCCGTCCGCCCACGGGCCCCAGGCCACCGCGGTGGCGGCCAGGCCGCGGGCGCGGCGGGCTTCGGCGAGCGCGTCGAGGTAGGCGTTGGCCGCGCCGTAGCACCCCTGCTGCCCGCTGCCCCAGACCCCGGCGATCGAGGAGAACAGGACGAACGCGTCGAGGTCGGTGTCGGCGAGGAGGTCGTCGAGGTGGCGGGCGCCGGTGGCCTTGGCCGCCCACTGCCCGGCGAAGTCGTCCACTTCGGACAGCGGGGCGGAGCGCACCACCCCCGCGGTGTGCACGACGGCGGTGAGCCCGGGGCTGACCCGGTCGAGCAGGTCCGCGACGAAGTCCCGGTCCGCGACGTCGCCGGCGGCGAACGTCACCCGGGTGCCGAGTTCGGCCAGCTCCGCACCCAGTTCGGTGGCGCCGGGCGCGTCGGCACCCCGGCGCGAAACGAGGACGAGGTGGTCGGCGCCTTCGCGGGCGAGGCGGCGGGCGACGTGCGCGCCCAGCGCACCGGTGCCGCCGGTGACGAGCACCGTCCCCCGCGGAGTCCACTGCGGACCGGACGCCGGGGGCGCGTGCTCGAGCCGTCGGCCGAAGGCGCCTTCCGCACGGATGGCGACCTGGTCCTCGTCCCCGCCGAGCACCGCCCGGAACCGCTCCGGGTCCACAGTGGACGACAGGTCGATGAGGCCGCCCCAGCGGCCGGGGTGTTCGAGCGCGGCGACACGGCCGAGGCCCCAGACGGCGGCCTGGTCCGGGTCCGGGCCGGGATCGGCGCCGGTGACCCGTACGGCGCCCGAGGTGACGCACCACAGGGGCGCCTCGATCCCGGCCTCGCCGAGGGCACGGAGGAGGCCGACGGTCCGTTCCGCACCGGCGCCGCTGAGCACGACGACCGGCTCGAGGCCGCGGAGGTCCTCGGCGGTGACCGGGCCGTCGAGCCGCACGACACGGCCGTCCCACCCGGCCAGGGCGGCGTCCAGCTCCGGGGACGGGTCGACGACGAGGCAGTCACCGGCGAGGTCCGGGCTGCCGGTGGGCGTCAAAGCCGTCCAGGTGACCCGGTACCGGTCGGCGGTACGGCCTTGCCGGGCGGGGGCGGGCCAGAACCGGCTCCGCTGGAACGGGTACGTGGGCAGGTCGGTCCGCGGCCCGGCGGGCAGGTAGGCGGCCCAGTCGACGGCGCCGCCGCGGACCCACACCCCGGCGAGCGCGGTCAGCAGGGTCCGTTCCTCCGGCCGGTCGCGGCGCAGCGCCGGGACGGCGGCGCTGCCGACCATGGCGCTGAGGACGCCGTCGGGGCCGAGTTCGAGGAACGTGCGGACGCCTTCGGCTTCGAGGGTGGCGACCCCGTCGGCGAACCGCACGGCCTCCCGCACGTGGCGCACCCAGTAGTCCGCGGTGAACGGCTCGGCAAGAGCACCGGTCACGTTCGAAACCACCGGAATCTCCGCCGGGTGATACGTCAGGGT
>NZ_JBEXMD010000096.1:0-6219 GCF_040610315.1 Amycolatopsis sp. NPDC004169 | reverse complement strand
TACAACACCGGAGAGGATTGGTTCGAGGCCACCGGAATCCCGTTCGACAACCCGCCGGCGGCCCGAGCTCGCTTGATGGAGCTCTTGACCGGCTGCGGCGGCGCACCTTCCCCGGGTGCGCCGCCGGTGTTCAGGTCACGCCCGGCAGGTCCGGCCGCGGTTCACGCAGTTCACCAGTCCGTTCATGATCCGCTGCGACATCACGTTGGCGAAGTCGTCGTGGTCGGACAGCGGGTTGTGCTTCTCCTGCGGGAAAGCGTCCACTTTGTACTGCTTCTTGAGCTGGATGTCCCGCGGGATGTCGTAGGTCAGCGAGATCTGCAGCTGCGGCACCGCCTTGAACCCCTTGGCGCACCGGCCGAACTGGTCCGGGAACACGATGTGCGTGCGGTGGTTGGCGCTGTCGGTGTTCTTGCCGTCCCAGCAGCTCGGGAACGTGTGGACGCGCTTGACCTTGCTGTTCGGCGGGCAGATCGGGTACTTGTCGGTGACGCGGTTTTCGAAGCCGGTGCAGGTCCAGCTCGCCTTGGCGTTGGCCGGGCCGTTGGTGCTCTGCTTGGCGTCGCCGTAGAGCACGCGCAGGAAGCGCGGCATCGCCACGACCTTCCCGACCGGGCTGCCGCGGAAGGTGATCTGCACCCGCTGCGGGCGCAGGATCTTGCCGTCGTTGCCGGGCAGCTCGTTGTTCTCGTCCTGGCCGGGCAGCGCGCCGCCGGCCGTGGTGCTCGGCGGGGGCGTCGGCGAGCCGGTGTCCTTGCCCGGCTTCGTCGAGCATGGCGCGAGCCCGCCGAGGTCGCCCGGCTTCGGCGCGAACCGGCCGATCGCGATGGCGATCCGGTCGATGATCGCCGCACGCCGGTCCTTGAGCGGGTTGAGGATCGCGTTGCGCACGAAGTCCTGGCCGCCCTGGCCCTGCGTCGCGGCGATGCGCTGGTTGGCCTCGTCGGCCTGGCCGTCGAGCTGGTCCAGGTTGCTGTCCACTTCGGACATCGCCTGGTCCGGGATGTCCGGCAGCTTGCTGGCGACGTCCGGGCACGCCACCTGGACGGTCTTGGCCTCGCGGTCGGACTGCGCGCGGTCGCCGTCGGGCTTCTTGGCGGGTTCGTTCTTCTCCTCTTCGCCGGTGTCGATGCGGACCACGGGCCAGAAGTAGGCGGACTTGTCGCCGTTGCGGCAGGTGGTGCCGGCCTTGAGGAGGCTCTTGTTGTTCGAGTCGGCGTTGGTGGAGAGGTTGCCGACGTAGTCGTGCAGGTGCTGGGCGCCGTTGCGGACGCCGGGCTGGGCGATGAAGTTGTCCGGGTTGAAGTGCTGGTTTTCGTTGCGGCCGCAGTCGACGGTGAACGTGCCGGTCGACGCGCCGTAGACCGGGCGCGGGTCGAACTGGTTCGGCTGGACCTTCAGGATGTCGACGAAGAACGCGGGGTTCGCTTCGTCGGCGCTGGCCTCACCGGTGTTGCCGGTGGTCGTCGCGACGACGATGCCGCCGACGGCGATGGCGAGGGCGAGACCGCCGGTCGCGATCTTCGTCCGGCGGGAAAGGCGATGCCGTCCTTGGGTGCGGGACATGGGTGAATCCTCCGGGTGCCGGGCTGGCGGGAACGCGCGACACTGCACGGGTACGAGCCCAGGCTCGTCCCGGACAGGCGGGGTTCTAGCAGGTGCGTGCGGGATGTGTCGGCAGGAACGAAATCCGGCTGGTCCACTGACCCGACATCAGTGGCCGCGCGCCCACCTGCCCGTGGCCGCGCCGTCAACCGGCTGGTTATCGTTCCGTTATGGAACCTACACGGGCGTTTGACACCGGGCAAGAAGTTCTTTTCGACGATTACGAACCGTCAGGCCGGGTTCGCTTCTCCGTAGCGGAAGTCGGCCGTGACCTGGGGATTTTCCCTGCTCGACCGGCTCGTGGAAAAAACTTTGAACCGAAGTGAACCGGCATCCGTATCCCCGGGTGAGACCGGTCGAATGCCCGCAGCGCGGGTGTGTCGTGAATTGCCGTGAAATGCGGGAATGGCGGCCGCCGGTTTTCCGGCAACGGTGCGCGTCAGGACGCCTCTTTGTGCGCGAGCAGGCTGCGCCGCAGGGTCGCGAGCGCGCGGTGCTGGGCGACCCGGACCGCACCCGCGCTCCCCAGGCCGACCGCGGCCGCGGTCTCCTCCGCCGTCATGCCGAGGATGATCCGGAGCACCAGGATTTCGCGCTGGCGCGCGGGAAGCGTGTCGAGCAGCCCGGACGACCAGTCCAGTGCCGCGGAGCGCTCGACCTCGTCGCCCGTCGGATCCGGGCCGCCCGAGGCGCCGGGCGGGAGCTCGGCGACCGGGCTGGTGCGGTCGCGGGCGCGGCGGCGGTGGAAGTCGGACACCTTGTGCGCGGCGATGCCGAACACGAACGGCACGAAGCCGTCGGGGCCGTGGCGGTAGCCCGGCAGTGCGCGGACGATCGCCAGCAGCACGTCCTGGGCGCAGTCCTCGGCGTCGGAGGAACCGTCCTGCCACGTGCGCAGCCGGCCGAGGCAGTAGCGGAACACCACCGGCCGCAGCGCGCGCAGCAGCCCGGCCACCGCGGTGCGGTTGCCCTGCACCGCCGCGACGACGAGCGCCGGGTCGAGCGAGAACGTCGCCGTGGGCGTGGCACCACCCTTGGCGGACTGCGGCGGCATCGGTCCGCACCCCCTTTTCTCGCGACTCGGCAACGGACGGTCACGACGCTAGGTCACTCCGCGTGGCCACCACACCGGCCGGGGGACCGTCCCGAGCCGGGTCTTCCGGCCCTGGACAGCACGGTCCCGATGTGCGGTGCCGCCGGCGGCGCCGCGGCCGGGCCGAACGGCCCTATCGGCGCCCCGCGGGCACCGATCACCCTGGTGGCCGGGGATTTCACGGGAGAAACACAGGGACGTGATGGTGGACGACGTGGGCTTCGGGCTGCTGCTGGACCGGCAGCAGTGCCTGGCCTTGCTGCGGACGGCGAGCCTCGGCCGGGTGATCTACACCCACCGGGCGATGCCGGCGGTGCGTCCGGTGCGTTTCGCGGTCGTCGACGACGCCGTGGTGTTCGCCGTCCCGCCCGGCAGCCCCCTCTACGCGGGCGCGCGCGACGCCGTCGTGGCCTTCGAAGCCGACGAGTTCGCCGCCGACACCGGCGCCGGCTGGTACGTCAGCCTGCTGGGCCGCGCCATCGAGGCCCCGGCACCGGAGCTCGGCGAGGTGCCCTGCCCGTGCCGGGAGCCGGTCCGGACCGGCCACCGGTTCCTGCGCGTCCCGGCGGAGACCATCAGCGGTCACCGGATCGCGTGCCACGCGGAGTGATGACCCGATTGCCGTAACGGTGGGCCGCCCGCCATCGACCCACCGGATGGAGGAACCGGATTGGGCCGACACGGGCAGTGACCTGTGGCACCCTTGACGGCCCGGGGCAGTCCCGGGATTCGGTCGGAAGCCAGCGGGGTCGACGGGAAGTGGCGGACGAAATCAGCATGCCGGCGATCCTCGCCGCGGTGGGCGGGATCGCCCGCGAGCTGGAGCTGCCGCCGCTGCTGCACCGCGCGGTGACGGCGACGTGCGAGCTGCTCGGCGCCCGGCGCGGCCGGCTGGACCTGGCCGAGACCGGCACCGCCGACTACGGCCGTGGCGCGTTCGGGCCCGGTGTGGTCGAGCTGCCGGTCCGCGCGGGCTCGGCGACGTTCGGGACACTGGCCGTGGAGCCCGCCGACGGCGCGGAGTTCGGCCGTCGCGAACGCGAGGTGCTCGGCGCGCTCACCGCGGCCACCGGCATGGCCGTCGAGAAGGCCCTGCTCGTCGACCAGATGCGCCGCCGCGAACGCTGGCTCGAGGCCTCCTACGACGTCACCCGCGCCCTGCTCTCGGCCCAGGACCTGCGGGCCACGCTGCGGCTGGTCGCCGAACGCGCCCGGGTCGTCGCCGGTGGCACGGCCGGCGCGATCGCCCGCCCCGACGGCCCCGGCCGGCTCGTGTTCGACGTCGTCGAACCGCCGGGCGAGGACGCCGACCGGCTCACCGGGATGACCGTGCCGATCGAGGGCACCGCCACCGGCATGGCCTTCGCCACCCGGCACCCGGTGGTGGTGCGCGACTACGGCGAGCGCGTGCAGGAGCAGCAGCGCAACCACCCCGGGCCGATCCCGGCGATGGTCAAGGACCTGGACTCGGCGATCTCGGTGCCGCTGATCGTCGGCGAGGAGACGCTCGGGGTGCTGGTGGTGGCCAAGTTCCGCGACCGCTCGCCGTTCACCGACTCCGACGTCCAGCTGGCCGAGACCTTCGCCGGGCACGCCGCACTGGCCGTCGAGTTCTCCCGGGCACAGGAGGCGCGCCAGCAGCTCGCGGTGTTCTCCGACCGCGACCGGATCGCCCGCGACCTGCACGACCTGGTCATCCAGCGGCTGTTCGCGACCGGGCTCGGCCTGGAGGGGGTGAGCAGGCTGATCGCCGACGCCGGGGTCGCCGCGCGCGTGGCCGGGTTCGCCCAGGACCTCGACGGCACGATCCGCGAGATCCGCAACAGCATCTTCTCGCTGCAGGCGCCCGCGCAGGCCCAGGGCAGCCTCCGCGCCGAGCTGCTGCGGGTGGCCGTGGACGCCCGGGACGCGCTCGGCTTCGAGCCCCGCGTCGGCTTCGACGGGCCGCTCGACGCCGCGGTGCCGGACGCGGTCCGCTCCGACCTGATCGCGACGCTGCGGGAAGCGCTGACGAACGTGGCCCGGCACGCGGCGGCGAGGTCGTCGTCGGTCGAGGTCACCGTCACCCAGCACGGCGGGCTGAGCCGCCGGCTGACGCTGGTGGTGCGCGACGACGGGACCGGCCCGCCGGCGGAGGCGGGCCGGATCAGCGGCCTGGCCAACCTCGCTTCGCGCGCGGCCCGCTGGAGCGGCCACTGCATGCTGGCGGCGGGCGAAGAGGGCGGGTCGCGGCTGGAATGGACGGCGGAACTGCCGGCGATGACCGGTGAGGAGAGCAGACGATGACGATCGCGGTGTTCCTGCTGGACGACCACGAGCTGGTCCGGACCGGGCTGAAGACCGTCTTCGAGCCCGAGCCCGACATCGAGGTGGTCGGGGAGGCCGGGACGGCGGCCGAGGCGCTGGTGCGGATCCCGCAGGCGCGCCCGGACGTGGCCGTCCTCGACGTGCGGCTGCCCGACGGCGAGGGGGTGGGGGTGTGCCGGGAGATCCGGTCCACCGTGGACCCGCCGCCCGCCTGCCTGATGCTGACGTCCTATTCGGACGACGAGGCGCTGTTCGGCGCGATCATGGCCGGTGCGGCCGGGTACATGCTGAAGCAGGTGTCCGGGCGGTCGCTGATCGAGGCGGTCCGCACGGTCGCCGCCGGCGGCTCGCTGCTGGACGCCACGCTCACCGCGTCGGTGATGAACAAGCTGCGCGGCGAGAACGTCGCGGCCCCCGACCCGCGCTACGAGCAGCTGAGCCCGCAGGAACGGCGGGTGCTGGACCTGGTGGCGGAGGGCCTGACCAACCGGCAGATCGCCGAGCGGCTGTTCCTGGCCGAGAAGACGGTGAAGAATTACGTTTCGTCGGTGCTGCACAAGCTCGGCGTCGAACGGCGCACGTCGGCGGCGGTGTACATGTCCCAGCGGCGGGCCGAGCCCGGACGATCGAGCTGACTTTTCCGCCTGTTCGGCCGAAACCGGTGGGGCGTCCGACGTATCCAGTCCCGGATGGAGTACACCTGTCGGGTGACGCACGAGTTCGCGTGCGCGGCAGAGGGGACGACATGGCGGGGTTGTCGGGCGGGGACTGCATCACGCAGGACTACGTCACGGGGCAGATCCGGGCACTCGCGGACGCGGTGCGCCGGGAAGGGGCCGGCGGCGTCGGCACGCGCAGCTTCCAGCTGGCGGAGCACCTGGCGGCGGAGGGAGGCGTCCACCGCGGCGACATCATGACCGCCACGGCGACGCTGCTGGCGATGACGGCGTGGTGCGACGGCGAGGTGGAGGCGGCCCGCCGGTTCGCCGAGCTCGCGGGCGAGCACGACGAGGATTCGCGCGAGCTGGTGACGCACCTGCTGCGCCTGGAGGTGGGCGCGGACCGCGGCTGGCTGCCGCGGGACCAGGCGGAGGCCTTGCTGGAGTACGCCCGCCGCGAACGCCGCGGCGACCTGGCGACCCGGGTCCGCGCGCTGGCGGGTGTCCGGCGCGGCCGGCACCGCCGGGAGGACTGAGGCGTCCTCGGTGGACGGA
>NZ_JBEXMD010000095.1:0-6318 GCF_040610315.1 Amycolatopsis sp. NPDC004169 | reverse complement strand
GTTCTACGTGGTGATGATCCTGCTGGGGTCGCTGATCTCCCTCGCCGGTGGCATCGGGCTGGCGCTCGTGGGCAAGCTGGGCGGGCTCGGCCACGGACTAGGTCCGGTAGCGGAACAGGATCCGCCCGCGGTTGAGGTCGTAGGGGCTCAGCTCCACCAGGACCCGGTCGAAGGGCAGGATCTTGATGAAGTTCTTCCGGATCTTGCCGCTGATGTGCGCGAGCACCTTGTGCCCGTTCTCCAGTTCGACCCGGAACGTCGCGTTGCGCAGGCACTCGACGACCGTGCCTTCGATTTCGATCCCGGCCATCAGCGCAACACCAGCTCGAGGTTGCTGCCGGCCCGGCGGGCTCCGGCGCCTTCGAAGAGCGCCACCGCCGCCGGGTTCGCTTCGTTCACCTCGGCCGTAGCCGCCGGGATTCCCTTGTGGTGCAACGTGTTCAGGACATGACCCAGCAACGCGCGGCCGATCCCGCGGCGCCGCCGATCCGCGCGGACCGCGATCAGCCCGATCCGCGGCTGCCGCGTCACCGCCGCCAGCCGGACCAGGCCCACGTAGTCGCCCGCGGATTCCGCGACCACGTACTTGCCGACGTCCGGGACGGCCGGGCGGGGCAGGATCTCCGCCGGCATCTCCTGCCAGCCCACCGCCGCCTCGACTTCGGCGCGGATCACGTCTTCGGCCGAGCTCAGAGACCGCGTGTCGGAGGGCGGCCCGATCGTCACGCCCGCGGGAGCGGGGACCACGCCCGGGGCAGCGGGAAGGACGTACTCCCACTCACGGCGCCGGGTGGTGAAACCGGCCGATTCCCAGCGGCGCCGGAGCTCCGCGTCGGCTTCGTCGACCACTGTGTACAGCGGCCTCGGCAGTGCCGGCAGCATGTCCGCCGCGAGCAGCGCGAACTCCTCGTCGGTCCACGTGTCGATGCTGAGGAAGAGGCGGCCGTCCGGCCGCCGGGAGACTTCCCCGCGGCCGGCCACGCCCGGCCGTTGATGCGTGTGTTCCATGGTGTCGCCTTTCGGGAGGAGGGCTCCCGGCGACACCTGCGTCAGCCGCCCGCCCGTGACGACGAGAGGGAGCACCCATTGCGTACAACGTTCACGGGTCTCACCTCCTCGGGCCGGGTCACGGTCGGAAGCAAGCTATCAGCCCCCGCGGTCCCCGCCCACTCCTTTTTCCGCGAGGGCCCCCGCAGACCGATCAGGAATCGAGAAGCGCCGGTCAGCGGCCCGGACCTAGCGTTACCGGCATGACGAACATCGAAACCATCACCCTCGAAGTCGCCGACACCGCCGCCGCCGAGCGCTTCTACGCCGAGGCCTTCGGGCTCACCACCCAGCTGCGCTTCCGCGTCTCGGACGCGCCGAGCGACGGCTTCCGCGGGTTCACCCTCTCCCTCACCGTGCCGCAGCCCGCGGACGTCGACTCCCTGATCGAGACGGCCCTGAAGGCCGGGGCGACGACCATCAAGCCGGCCACCAAGTCCATGTGGGGCTACGGCGGCACCGTCCGCGCGCCGGACGGGACGATCTGGAAGCTCGCGACCTCCGCGAAGAAGAACACCGGCCCGGCCACCCGCGAGATCGACGCCGTCGTGCTCCTGCTGGGCGCCGCCGATGTGGCCGCCAGCAAGAAGTTCTACGTCGGCCAGGGCCTGACCGTCGGCAAGAGCTTCGGCAAGATGTACGTCGAGTTCGAGGCCGGCGAGAGCCCGGTCAAGCTGGCGCTGTACCGCCGCAAGGCGCTCGCGAAGGACGCCGGCGTCGCTCCCGAGGGCAGCGGCTCGCACCGGATCGCGGTCGGCGGCGCGGCTTCGGCGTTCACCGACCCGGACGGCTTCGCCTGGGAGACCACGGCTTCCGCGAGCCTGTCCTGATCAGCCCCGCAACAGGTCGGCGACGGCGGCGATGCCCGGGCCGATCGCGTGGTCCGGGGTGTCGCCGAACCCCAGGATCAGCCGCGGCGGCCACGGCCCCGGCGTCGCGTGCAGCCCGGCCAGGCCGTAGAGCCCGACGCCCCGCCGCCGGGCCTGGTCGATCACCCGCTCCTCGTCCGCTCCGGCCGGCAGGTGCAGGACGGCGTGGAACCCGGCGGCCAGCCCGGTGACGCGCAGGCCGGGCGCGTGGACGGCCAGCGCGTCGACGAGCGTCCGCCGCCGGGCCGCGTACACGGCGCGGGCGCGGCGCAGGTGCCGGTCGTAGCGGCCGGACTCGATGAGCAGCGCCAGCGCCAGCTGGTCGAGGCCGGGGCTCCCCCGGTCGGTGGCGGCTTTGTCCTCTGCCAGCACGGGAATCAGCCGTTCGGGCGCGACGAGCCAGCCCAGGCGCAGGGCGGGCGCGAGCGACTTGCTGACCGTGCCGAGCGAGACGACGTGGCCGGGGTCGAGGCCCTGCAGCGAACCGACCGGATCGCCGTCGTAGCGGAATTCGGCGTCGTAGTCGTCTTCGATGACCAAGCCGTCGCGCCGGCGCGCCCACGCGAGCAGTTCCCGGCGGCGGTGCCCGGCGAGCACCACGCCCGTCGGCCACTGGTGCGCCGGGGTCACCAGCACGGCTCGTGCCCCGCTGCGGTCCAGTGCCTCGACGTCGAGGCCGTCTTCGTCGACCGGAACGGGCACGGTGGCCACCCCGGCGGCGGCCGCCTGGCGCGCCGTCGACCGGACCGCGCCGGGGTCTTCGACGGCCAGGGTGGCGCCGCCGAGTGCACGCAGCACCAGTCCGAGGGCCTGGGCCATCCCCGTGCAGACGACGACCTGTCCGGCCGTCGCCGCGACCGCCCGCACCCGCCGCAGGTAGGCCGCGAGCACCTCCCGCAGCTGCCGTTCACCGATCGGGTCGCCGTAGTCGAACGCGGTGTTCGGCGCGGTGCGGCAGACCTCGCGGACCGCCCACGCCCAGTCCTCGCGGGGCGCCAGGCGCAGGTCGGGGACGCCGTGGCGGAAGTCGGCGAGCGCCGGGCGGGCCGGCGGCCGCGGGCTCGGCGGCGCCGTCGTGGCCCGGCGGGCGACCGCGGCCACGCGCGTGGCCGAGCCGGGACGGCTGGTCAGGTAGCCCTCGGCCTGCAACTGGGCGTAGCAGTCCTGGACCAGGCCGCGGGACAGGCCGGCCGCGCGCGCGAGTTCGCGGGAGGACGGCAGCCGCTCCCCGCCCGCGAGACGGCCGCTGCAGATCGCGTCACGCAGCTGCCGCTCGAGCTGCGCGCGGAGCCCTTCGCCGCTCTCGCGGTCGATCGTGAACAGCAGTTCCGGCCCCCAACCGGACCACTCCACAGCCATGGAACTGGACCTTACCGGTGATCCGGTTGGCTTCTAGCGTTCTCGGCATGACCGTTGACCTGCAGCTCCGCCCCCGGCTGGTGTCCCGTGCCCTGCTGGTGCGCTTCGTCTCGATCGCCGGCTCGGCGGTCGGCTTCTTCCTGCCGCTGTCGGTGGTGCCGTTGTACGCCGGGCAGGACGGCGCGGGGCTCGCGACGGTGGCGTTGCTGCTGGCCACCGTGGCCGCCGAGCTGGTGACGCCGCGGCTGGTCGCCCGCGTCGGCTACCGGTGGGCGCTGGCCGCCGGGCTGGTCCTGCTCGGGCTGCCGACGCTCGTGCTGACGGTCAGCGACGACCTGCGCGTGATCGTCGCGGTCAGCGTGGTGCGCGGGATCGGGTACGCCATCGCGGTGGTGGCGGGCGGGGCCGTCACCGCCCTGCTGATCCCGGCGGAGCGGCGCGGCGAGGGCTTGGCGCTGGTCGGGATCGTCGGCGGGATCCCGAGCCTGCTCGCGTTGCCCGCCGGGGTGTGGGCGGCGGCGCATTGGGGCTACGCGCCGGTGTTCGTGGCGACGACCGTGGCGACGCTGCTCGCCCTGCTGTCGGTGCCGGGCCTGCCGCGCCGCTCGTTCTCCGTGGCAGAAGACGGTGTGCTGGCGAGTCTGCGCAACCCGGTGCTGACCCGGCCGGCGACGCTCTTCGCGGTGTCGGCGGCCGCGGTCGGCGTCCTGGTGACGTTCCTCCCGCTCGCCGCCGCGGACCAGCCGGCCTGGGTCGCCGCGACCGCGCTGCTCGCCCAGCCCGCGGCCGCCACCGCGGCACGCTGGGTGGCCGGCCGGATCGGCGACCGCCACGGACCGGCGTGGCTGCTGGTACCGGGACTGCTGCTGTGCGCGGCAGGCATGGCGGGCATCGCCTGCACCGGCACCCCGGCCGCGGTGATCGGCGGGGCGCTCGGTTTCGGCGCCGGGTTCGGCGCGCTGCAGAACACGACGCTGTCGCTGATGTACACCCGGGTGGCGGCCGGCGGCGAGAGCGCGGTGAGCGCGATCTGGAACGCGGCCTACGACCTCGGCATGGCGGCCGGCGCGCTGAGCGCGGGCCTGGTGATCGGCTCCGCGGGCTACCCGGCGACCTTCGCCCTCACCGCCGTGCTGGTCCTGCCCGCGGTGCTGCTTGCGCGGCGTGATCGACGGCCATGACGGAAACTGGCCGGGTGCCCGAACTCCCCGAAGTCGAACTCGCCCGCCAGGTCCTCGCCGACGCGCTCGACCGAAAGATCCGCTCGATCGACGACCACGACGACTGGGTCTGCCGCCCGCACGCACCCGGGGACATCGCGACGGCGCTGGACGGCGGCCGGCTGGTGGACGCGCACCGGCGGGGCAAGACGCTGTGGTGCGAAACGGAAAGCCGGGACGGCAGGCCGGGGCCGAACCTCGGCCTGCACCTCGGGATGGCCGGGCAGCTGCGGTTCGGCGGGAAGAGCGGACCGCCCGGCCGGGCCCGCGAGCGCGACGAGAAACCCGAGTGGTTCCGGTTCGGGATCACGTTCGCCGACGGCGAACAGCTGCACCTGTTCGACACCCGGCGGCTCAGCCGGGTACGGCTCGACCCGGATCTGGACGCGCTCGGCCCGGACGCCGGCGAGATCTCCCGCCGTGACTTCGCCGAGCGCGTCGGCCGCGGGCGGGCGCCACTGAAGGCGCGGCTGCTGGACCAGTCGGTGGTGGCCGGGATCGGCAACCTGCTGGCCGACAAAACCCGGTGGCAGGCGGCGTTGTCCCCGGCCCGGCCGGTGAACGAACTCGCCGCCGACGACCTCGCGAACCTGCACAAGGCACTGCGGAAGGCGTTGCGCGCGGCCATCCGCCACGGCGGCGTGCACACGGGCGAGATCATCGCCCACCGGCGGGCGGGCGACCACTGCCCGCGCTGCGGCGCGGCGATGAGCCACGGGACGGTGGGTGGCCGGTCGACCTGGTGGTGCTCGGCGGAGCAGGCCTAGCGGGGGCCGAGGCCGGTGCGGCCGTCGAGGATGGCCAGGACGCTCTCGCGCTGGGCCCGCAGGAAGATCAGCAGCGTTGTCTTCTCGGCCGTGTTCTCGGCCACGGGGCGGACCCTATCGGGCGGGAGCGCATCCTCGCGGGCGGTTTTTGTCGGGGGTAGCCGGTACCGTCGCGGGCATGGCAACACTGGTCACCTTCCACGCCCACCCGGACGACGAGTGCCTCCGCACCGCGGGTGTGATGCGCAAAGCCGTCGAAGACGGGCACCGGGTCGTGCTCGTCGTCGCGACCAAGGGCGAGGTCGGCGAAGTGCCGGAGGGCTTCCTCGCCGAGGGCGAGAAACTGGCGGACAGGCGCGTCCAGGAGTCGTACGCGGCGGCGGAGATCCTCGGGGTGGAGCGCGTCGAGTTCCTCGGCTACCGCGACTCGGGGATGATGGGCGAGCCGACGAACGACGACCCGGCGTGCTTCTGGCGCGCCGACGTCGAGAAGGCGGCGGAGCAGCTGGCGGCGATCCTGCGCGAGGAGTCGGCGGACGTCCTGACGGTGTACGACGACAACGGCGACTACGGCCACCCGGACCACATCCAGGTCCACCGGGTGGGTGTCCGCGCGGCCGAGCTGGCGGGAACGTCCCGGGTGTTCCAGGCCACGTTCAACCGCGAGTTCATGCAACGCGGCTTCGAAGCGGCGATCGAGCAGGGGTTGATGCCCCCGGAGGCGGCGCCGAAGCCGCCGGAGAACGTGGAGTTCGGCAAGCCGGAGGCGGAGATCACGGCGGCGGTGGACGTGTCGAAGTACGCACCGGTCAAGAGGGCGGCGATGCGCGCGCACCCGAGCCAGATCAGCGAGGACATGTTCATGCTGGCGATGCCGGATGAAGCGTTCACGTTCGCTTTCGGCACGGAGTGGTTCATCCGGCAGGGCCAAGGCCCCGGAATAACCGAAACAGACCTGATGGCCGGCCTCTAACCCACGCCGGGGGGCCGGGGGGCCGGGGGGCCGGGGGGCCGGGGGGCCGGGGGGCCGGGGGGCCGGGGGGCCGGGGAGAGGTT
>NZ_JBEXMD010000094.1:0-6416 GCF_040610315.1 Amycolatopsis sp. NPDC004169 | reverse complement strand
GGCCGGGGTGGCGGTGTTCCTGAACCCGGGACCGCGCCCGTGGGTGATCGCGGGGCGCTTTCCCGCCTTGACAACGTGCCGCCGGCCGTAGTCACAATCAGGCTTCGGGGTTGCGGAAACCAACCGCGGAACCAACCGACGAGCTAAAGAGAAACCACATTAACCGGCAAAGCCGGATTCGCACTGAAGTCGAGCGGAGCAGTAGGCCGCTTACCAGCAACAACATGCGCACCAAGAGCAGCGATCATCGCCCCGTTGTCAGTACACAGCCGCGGCCGGGGAACCCGAAGCTCAATCCCCGCAGCAGCACACCGCTCGGCCGCAAGCTCCTTCAACCGCGAGTTGGCAGCAACCCCACCGGAGATGACCATCGTGTCGATCCCCTGCTCCCGAGCCGCACGAACAGCCTTCGCGGTCAGGACATCCGCAACAGCCTCCTGGAACGAAGCAGCAACATCGTCCACAGGAATCTCTTCACCCCGCCGAGCAGCACCCTCAACCCACCGAGCCACCGCAGTCTTCAGCCCGGAGAAGGAGAAATCGAAAGCAGCATCCCGAGGCCCGGTCATCCCCCGAGGAAACGCAATCGCCGAAGGATCCCCGTTCTTGGCCGCGTTGTCGATCGGCGGCCCACCCGGATAAGGCAGCCCCAGCACCCGGGCCACCTTGTCGTAAGCCTCCCCCGCCGCATCGTCCACAGTGGACCCCAGCTCGGTGATCGACGACGCGATGTCGTCCACGCGCAGAAGCTGCGTGTGCCCACCCGAAACCAGCAACGCCAGGCACGGCGCAGGCAACGGCCCGTGCTGCAGCGTGTCCACGGCAATGTGCCCGGCCAGGTGGTTGACGCCGTACAGCGGCACGTCCAACGCGGTCGCGTAAGCCTTCGCCGCCGAGACACCGACCAGCAGCGCACCCGCCAGCCCCGGCCCCGCCGTCACCGCGATCGCGTCCACATCGGACAGAGAGAGCCCGGCCGCGGCGAAGGCCCGCTCGGTCGTCGGGACCATCGCTTCGAGGTGCGCCCGGCTGGCGACCTCCGGCACCACCCCGCCGAAGCGGGCGTGCTGCTCGACGCTGGAGGCGACCTCGTCGGCCAGCAGCTCGACCGTGCCGTCGTCGTGCAGCCGGACCAGCCCGACGCCGGTCTCGTCGCACGAACTCTCGATACCCATGATGATGCGTGCCATCAGCCCGCCACCCCGTCCCGCGTCCGCGCCGGGCGGACCATCGTGTACGCGTCGGCGCCGGAAGGCTGGTAGTAGCGCTTCCGGATGCCGAGCCGCTCGAAGCCGTGGCGCTCGTACAGGGCGAGCGCGGTGGTGTTGTCCGTGCGGACCTCGAGGAAGACCGGGGCCTCGAACTCGTCGGCCCGCACCAGCAGGGCCCGCAGCAGCGCCTTGCCGATGCCCTGGCCCTGGTGTTCCGGCGCGACGCCGATGGTGTGCACGGTCGCCTCGTACTCGCCGCGGCGGCGGCCGACGACGGCGAGCCCGGCGTAGCCGAGCAGCTCGTCGCCCTCGTCCGGGCGGGCAGCGAGGTAGAAGTGGCCCGCGTCCAGTTCGGAGTGGAAGGCCCGGGCGCTCCACGGGTCGTCGCCGGTGAACAGGATCTGCTCGATCTCCACGCACCGGGCGATGTCCATGCGGCGCAGCGGCTCGAGTCTCACGGAGCGGTCACCCGTTTCGGCGCCGCGGGCTCGGCCGCGTCGGGGCGGCGCAGGTACAACGGCGTCAGCGGGGCAGGGGGTTCCGAAGCGAGCAAGGCGGTTCGGGCGGCTTTCACCAGCCCAGCGGGCGACGGGAAGCGCGGCTCGACCGGCTGGACGCCCAGCGCTTCGGCGTACAGCAGCGCGCCGTCACCGGCCGCGACCTTCAGGCCGGTGTCGAGGTCGGCGGGCCGCTGGACGTGCGGGCCGTCGGTGCGCCGCCCGGCCGCGTCGTAGGCGGCCCAGTAGACCTCGCGGCGCCGGGCGTCGGTGAGCACGAGGAAAGCGTCTTCACCCGGAGCGACGTCGGCGGCCAGCGCGTCGAGGCTGCAGACCGGGTACACCGGGATGCCGAGGGCGTGACCGAGGGCGGCTGCCGTGGCCATCCCGGCCCGCAGGCCGGTGAACGGGCCGGGGCCGACGCCGGCGACGATCGCATCGAGGTCCTTCAGCGTCACGCCCGCGGCTTCGGCGGCGGCCAGCACGTGCGGCGTGATCAGCTCTCCGTGGGCACGGGGGTCGACCGTGACGCGCTCACCGCGCGTCTCGACCGAGCCGCCGTCCAGCGCGACGACGCCGGCGGTGACCGCCGGGGTCGAGGTATCGATCGCCAGTACCAACACGGTGTCCCAGCCTACGACCAGCGTCTTCGCCGGGTTGCTGCAGGGGACCGATCCGCGCGGTAACGTGCTGATCGAGTCCGACACTGGGAGGTCCCCGCGGTGCCCGACCCCTTGTTCCCCTCGCTCGTCGCCGGTGCCGCGAAGGAAGCCTTGCGCTTCGGCGACCACGCCCTGACCTACGACGACCTGGCCGCCGTCGCCGGTGGGCTCGCCCGCGAGCTGCCGCCCGGCCGGGTCGCGGTGTGGGCGACGCCGACCGTGCACACCAGCGTCGCGGTCGTCGCCGCGCTGCTCGCCGGGGTGCCGGCGGTGCCGCTCAACCCGAAGATCGGCGAACGCGAGCTCGCCCACATCCTCGCCGACAGCGAACCGCAGCTGGTGCTGGCCGAACCGGGTGCCGAACTGCCCGCCGGGCTGGCCGCGCTGCCGCGCCGGGACATCCCGCTGACCGGCGGGGAAGCGTCGGTCCCGGCCGAGCCGGACCCCGAATCCCCCGCGCTGATCGTCTACACCTCGGGAACCACCGGGCCGCCCAAGGGGGTCGTCCTCCCCCGGCGCGCCCTCGCGACCACGCTCGACGCACTGGAAGACGCCTGGGGCTGGACCACGGACGACGTCCTCGTGCACGCGCTGCCCCTGTTCCACGTGCACGGGCTGATTCTCGGCATCCTCGGCCCGCTGCGCCGCGGCGGCTCGGTGCGCCACCTCGGCCGGTTCTCGACCGAGGGTGTCGCGCGGGAGCTGGCGGACGGCGCCACGATGCTCTTCGGCGTCCCGACGATGTACCACCGGATCGCCGGTGAGGTCGCCTCCGACCAGGTGCTGGCGGAGGCGCTCCGGAAAGCGCGCCTCCTGGTCTCCGGGTCGGCGGCGCTGCCGGTGCACGACCACCAGCGGATCACCGCGGCGACCGGCCAGCAGGTCGTCGAGCGCTACGGGATGACCGAGACGCTGATGAACACCAGCGTCCGCGCCGACGGCGAACGCAAGCCCGGCACGGTCGGCGTCCCGCTGCGCGGGGTCGAGCTCCGGCTGGTCGGCGACGACGGCGAAGTGGTCGAAGACCTCGAAACCGTCGGCGAGATCCAGGTTCGCGGCCCGAACCTGTTCACCGAGTACCTCAACCGCCCGGACGCGACGGCGGCGGCGTTCGACGGCGGCTGGTTCCGCACCGGCGACATGGCCACGCGCGACGCCGACGGGTACGTCAAGATCGTCGGGCGCAAGGCGACCGACCTGATCAAGAGCGGCGGCTACAAGATCGGCGCGGGCGAGATCGAGAACGCCCTGCTCGAACACCCCGGCGTCGCCGAAGCGGCCGTCACCGGCGAACCGGACGACGACCTCGGCGAGCGGATCGTCGCGTGGATCGTGCCGTCCGGGGCGCCACCGCTCGCCGACGAGCTGGCCGACCACGTCGCGAAGCTGCTCGCGCCGCACAAGCGCCCCCGGGTCGTGCGGTACCTCGATGCGTTGCCGCGCAACGACATGGGCAAGGTCATGAAGCGGGCGCTCGGTGCCTAGGCTGCCGGCGCGCGAGATCGTCGGCGCGATCGCCAACGGCTTCACGGAGTTCACCACGCCGCTGCGCGAGGAGCCGGCCGACGGCCCGATCGGCTGGCCGGGCTACCGCGCCGCCCGTGCCGCGGCGGAGGAACGCACCGGCGAGAAGGAGTCGGTCGTCTGCGGGACGGCCAAGATCGGTGACGTCGAAGCCGTGCTGATCGCCTTCGAGTTCGGGTTCCTCGGCGGGTCGCTCGGGCAGCGCACCGGCGACCGGATCGAGGCGGCGTTCGCACACGCCCGCGACGCGCGGCTGCCGGTGGTGTCGCTGATCGCCACCGGCGGCAGCCGCATGCAGCAGGGCATGCGCGCGTTGATGCAGCTGCAGCGGGTGGCGCGGGCGTCGGCGCTGACGCGTTCGGTGGGCATCCCGCAGATTTCGGTGCTGCGCGACCCGACGACCGGCGGCGGCTGGGCGACGCTCGGGGCGGGCGCCGACGTCATCCTCGCGCTCCCGGAAGCGCAGGTCGGGTTCGCGGGCTCGCGGGTGCGTCCGCCGGGCTCGCCGGAGGCGTACACCGCCGAGGCGCACCTCGGCTGGGGCCAGGTCGACGCCGTCGTCACGCCGGAGGAACTCGGCGGGGTGCTGGAGCGGTGGCTGCGGCTGCTGACCGCGCGGTCGTCGGCCGCGGCGCCCCCGCCGTTCGCGCGGCGGGCCGCGTCGTTGCCTTCGACGGGCTGGGAAGCGGTGCAGGCCGCGCGTTCGCCGGAGCGAGCACGGGCGGCGGAGTACCTCGACGCCTACTTCGACTGGCGCGAAGACGTCAGCGGCGACCGCGTCGGCGGCGCGGACCCGGGTGTCGCGTGCGGCTTCGGCTGGCGCGACGGCCGGACGATCGCGTACGCGGCCCAGTGCGGCACGCCGACGTTGCCCGCGGGCTTCCGGACGGCGGCGCGGCTGGTGCGGCTGGCGTCCCGCTTGGGCATCCCGGTGCTGACCCTGGTCGACACCCCGGGCGCGGCGAACGACGCGGCAGCGGAACAGGCGGGCGCGGGCGGCGCGATCGCGGAGCTGTTCGAGGCGGTGGCGACGGCTTCGGTCCCGGTGACGACGCTGGTGATCGGCGAAGGCGGCTCGGGCGGCGCGCTGGCGTTCGCGGCGGCGGGCTCGACGTGGGTGGCCCCGGACGCGTACTTCTCGGTGACGTCCCCGGAAGCCGCGGCGGCGATCCTCAAGCGGCCGGCGTCCGAGGTGCCGGACATCGCCAACCGGTTGCACCTGCGGCCGCAGGACCTGGTGGACCTGGGCGTCGCGCGGGCGGTGGTGGCTCCTGATCGATAACCGACCTCCGGCGGGTCCATCCGTGGTTGGATCTTGCGATGGGGTATCGACTCAACAGGCGAGCGGCGTTCGGTTTGGGGACCGCCGTCGCCGCAGGAAGCATTCTGGCCGGCTCTCCCGCGTCCGCGCAGGAGGCAGACACCGAGGCCAGCCCGGCCACCCCGGACCGGGCCAGGCAGCGGGTGAAGCGCGTCTACGACAGCGCGGCCGCTGAAGCAGGCGGCATCTGGAACTCCTACATCAGCGTGGCCGACGAAGCGGCCGTCGACGTGGCGTCCGACGAGATCGTCGAGGCGTACAGCGTCAACAAGGTGGCCGTCGCGGTGACCTTGATGGACAAGATCGACCGGGGCCTGCTCACGCTGGACCAGCAGGTCCAGGTGCCGGAGAGCATCGTGGTGCCGGGTGGTGACGGCATCATCATCCTGGACAAGGCGTACCCGAGCGCGTTCACGCTGGGGCACGTCCTGTCGCTGTTCCTCACGGTCTCGGACGACACGTGCGTCCGCCTGGTGGGGCTCGTGGTCCCGGCGGCCGAGATCAACCAGATCCTGGTGGCCAAGGGGTTCCCCCGGACCCAGGTGACACCGGTGGCCAACCCGAACCGCTACTTCCTCGGCAAGACGACCCCGCGCGAGACGCACGACCTGCTGAAGGCGCTGGTCGCGGGCACGTTGCTGAGCCCGGCGTCGACGGAGTACCTGCTGTCCATCCTGCGGTCGCAGGTGGCGTTCACCGACGGGATCCGCCGGGAGATGTCGTCCGTCGACCGGGCGAGGATCGCCACGAAGGCGGGCTGGCTGAACGACGGCCGCAACGAGGCCGGGATCATGTTCGACGGCGCGGGCAAGCCGGTGTTGATCTACTCGATGTTCGCGCACGGCCAGGCGAACCCGGAGGACTTCGGAGCCACGCACCCGGTCCGCCAGGCCGCGGCGAAGATGGGGCCGAAGTTCCTGCGCGCGGTCGACAAGATCGGCGGCGTCGGCGCAAGGGCGTTCCGAGCCCCGGCCTACCAGCAGTACAACGGCGGCTGAGCGCAGCCACTCGCGCGACCTGGTGCGGGGCGCAGACCCGCTCCAGGTCCGGCCCGCCCAACGGCAGCCGGACGACCGACCCGCACCCCACCCAGACCTCCCCCCACCCCGATCCGAAGCCAGCACACGGCCGGGGGGTGCGGGGGCAAGGGCGCCATAACCCCCAGAAACCCGAAAACCCGCCCGGGGGGCAAAACTAGTAA
>NZ_JBEXMD010000093.1:0-9768 GCF_040610315.1 Amycolatopsis sp. NPDC004169 | reverse complement strand
AGGACCGGTTCGGCGACGTGCCCGAAGGGTGGGTGCCCGATGTCGTGGACGAGCCCGGCCGTTTCCACGACGTCGGCCTGGATGCCGGAGAGGTGAGGACCCGCCCAAGCCACGGCAGAGCCAACCCACGGCAGCAGCAAAACCGGCAGCAGAAGCCACGGCAGACCTACCCCACACTGGTCAAAGCAGGCAACCCAAGCGACCCAGCAAGAGCATCAAGCTCCCGCCGAACCGGCCCAGCCAACGGCACCCCAAGAGCCCGGCACTGCTCAAGGTGCTGAGCCTCCCGCCACCCCGGATACCGAATCGGCGCACCCCCATCCCACCCGAGCATGCTCCCGAACAAAGCACTGGCCGCACGGTAAAACCCGTCAGCACTCCGAAGCGTCGTAGGCGCAATCGCCAGCACCAGCAGCCCGGTGTCGTGCTCGTGATCAGCAACCCCGGACAGCACCCCGGCAAGCACCTCGACCAGCAACGTCAACCCGGCCGCATCCGAACCAGGCCGGTCCATGTCGAAGACGAACTCGGGGTAGGCCCCACCAGGCGCCGCCATCCCGAGCGGGTTCACCGGCTGGCCGGGCTCCCCACCGGCAGCCAGCACCAGCCCGATCATCGCGTGCGGCAGGGCCCGCGCGGCGTGGTGACCGGCCCGGCCGAACGGCCCGACCCCGCGCAGCGACACGAGCCCGACGCCGAACCGGCCGGCCCGCGTGACCGCCCTGTCCATCGCGTCGCCGACGGCCCACAGCCCGGGCCCGCGGCGGTAGTCGATCAGCGCGGCGGCCCCGCGGTCGGCGATCATCAGCGGCTCGGCGTGCGGCACGACGAGCCCGTTCTTCAGCAGCGGCAGGTGCACGCGGGTCAGGTCGGCGACCCCGGTCTCCGGCGAGCCGGTGAGGTCGCCGTGGCAGAGCGCTTCGGCGGCCATCCTGGCGCGTGGTTCGGGGAGACCGTGCGCGGCGAAGACGTGGGCCACGAGGGTGACCAGTTCGTCGGCCCGCACGCGGGGCCAGGCCTGTTCCGGGATCGGGGTTTCCGGGACCTCTTCTTCGAGGGTGCCGGGTTCGGGGCGGGCGGAGCGGAACGGGCGCGGTCTGAGGGGCACTTCCCCGACCTTGCCCAGCGGCGCTCCGGCCGTCAACGACGGCGGCGCGGGCCTACCCGACCGTGTGATCGAAAGCTCCCGAGCGACGTACCCTGGGCGGCATGTGCCGAAACATCACCACCCTGCGGGGGCTGCAGCCGGCCGCGACGGGCGAGGAGATCGAGGCCGCGGCCCGCCAGTACGTCCGCAAGGTCACCGGCGTGCAGTCGCTCTCGCCCGCGACCCGCGAACCCTTCGAGGCCGCGGTCGCCGAGATCACCGCGATCACGGCGAGGTTGCTGGAGCAGCTGCCCGAGCGCCGCCAGCCGCCCGCGACCGTGCCGCCGCTGCGCCGGCCCGAGGTGCAGGCGCGGATCGCCGCGAAGGCGTTGCGGCAGCCCTGAATCAGGTCGCCGGCTGCGCGTAACCGCGTTCGCCGGTGTGGTCGACGCCGTCGTCGTCCGACACGCTGTAGAGCCGGATCTCGGTGCCGTCGGGGTCGTTGAAGCGGACCATCCAGCCGGTGGTGGCCTCGAACAGCGGCGGGTGCTTGACGCCGAGCTCGTCCAGCCGGGCGATCCACGCCTCGGCGGCCGCGCGGTCGGCGACCGAGAAGCAGACCGGGTCGAACCCGGCGAGCCCCGCGGCGGCCATTTCCTGCACCCGCAACGCCACCGGCACGCCGTCGATGCCGCCTGCCACCCCGCGGACGACCCCGTCGGCGTCGGGGAATTCGTGGGTGACCTCGAGCCCGAGCACGCGCTCGTACCACTCGCGGCTGCGCGCCAGGTCGCGCACGGGGAACTTGACGTGGTGGAAGCCTTCGATCTTCGCGGTCATCGCCGCCCCTCTCGCTGCGCCGACCAGGAGGGTAGTCCGCGGCGCCCCGAAACTGTCGTACTTCGTCGATAGGCTGCCCGTATGGGCGGACAAGCATTGGTTTTGGGTGGCGGCGGGGTCGCCGGGATCGCGTGGACGACGGGGCTGCTGGCGGGGCTGGCCGAGCACGGCCAGGACCTGACGGGCGCGGACCTGTTCGTCGGGACGTCGGCGGGCTCGGTGGTGGCCGCGCAGGTGGCGAGCGCCCACCCGCTGGAGGACCTGTACGCGCGCCAGGTCGATCCGGCGCGCCAGACGGCGGAGATCCCGGCCGACATCGACTTCGAGAAGTTCGCCGCCGAGTTCGGCGGCGCGGTCACCGGCGCGACCGACCCGGCGGAGGTCCGGCGGGCCGTCGGGAAGCTGGCCCTGACGGCCGAAACGGTGCCGGAAGCGGATCGCCGCGCGGTGATCGAGGCGCGCCTGCCGGTGCACGAGTGGCCGTCGCGGCGCCTGGTGATCGTGGCGGTGGAAGCGGAAACCGGCGAACCCCGCCGGTTCGACAGCGAGTCCGGCGTCCCGCTGGTCGACGCCGTGGCGGCGAGCTGCGCGGTCCCGGGCGTCTGGCCGGCGGTGACGATCAACGGCCACCGCTACGTCGACGGCGGCGTCCGCTCCGCCGAGAACGCCGACTACGCGGCGGGCTACCAGCGCGTGACGGTGGTCGCGCCGCTGGGCGTGGACGCGCCCCTGCCGATGGAGAAGCCGCTGCTGGAGGTGCTGGAGGACCTGCGCCGGGCGGGCGCGGAGGTCACGCTGATCACGCCGGACGAGGCATCGCAGGCCGCGGTCGGCGAGAACCCGCTGGACCCGGCCACCCGCACACCGGCCGCCGAAGCGGGCCGTGCGCAGGGCGCTGCGCTAACGCTGAACTGGACCTGACCGGCAACCCGGCGATCCCGGAACGCAGCCGGGCTTCGCGGGCGGCACGGCCGCCGGTTCGGCAGGCCGTGGAGAACGCCGTCACCGGGCGCGCTCGGGGCATGCGGGCGCCCCGGATGCCACCCGCGTCTTCACGCCGGAGGCGCAGGCCCCAGGTCGCCTCGGGCCGTCGGCTACCCTCGTGGAGCGAGGTAGCGTGTCCGAGCGGCCGAAGGAACATGTCTTGAAAACATGCGAGGGGGCAACCTCTCCGTGGGTTCGAATCCCACCGCTACCGCTCTGATCCGCAGGACCCGGGCGCCCGCCGCGCCCGGGTTCAGCTTTCCGGCTCCAGCAGGTGGGCCTGCACGCGCTCGAACGCCGCGGCGATCGTCGCCTGCTCCTCGGGGCTCAACAGGTCGATGAGGTGCTCCCGCACGCCGTCGACGTGCGTCGGCGCGGCCTTCTCCAGCAGCACCAAGCCGTCGTCGGTCAGCTCGGTGATCACGCCGCGCTTGTCCTCGGGGTCACGCGCCCGCCGGACCAGGTTCGCCTCCTCGAGCTTGGCGATCTGGTGCGAAAGCCGGCTCTTCGTCGAGCCCATCATGAAGGCCAGCTCCGACATCCGCATCCGGCGGTCGGGCTGCATCTGCAGGCAGACGAGCACCTCGTAGTCGACCAGTGACACCTCGTGCGCCTCCGTCAGCTCGCGGTGCAGCCGCTGCCGGAGCAGGAGGGTCGAGACGACGTAGGAGCGCCACGCCGCCATCTCGGCATCGTTCAACCACCGCACAGCACGCTCCTCGGTCATAAGGCAGCGTAGAACGTTGATCAAGGGAACGCGCGCTCCGAGTCCGATCCGTCGGCCGGTGAAAATCCGGTCGCAACATCGCCCGAAGGTGGGGTTACGAAAAGGTTGAGACTCGGCGGGGAAAGGCGCATTCTGCTTGTGGCGGAAGGTCGGCCAGGGTAAACGGCGCGGCGACGGCGGCGTGCCGGCCCGGCTCCCCGCCGGGAGAGGTCAGGTGGTTGTGTGGCGGGTGATTCTCGCGGTTGACCGCCAGCTGCGTCCCCGCGACCGGAACGGATGTTCTACCGGGTCGGCCGCGATTGCGAACAGCGAAGAGCGGGCTTCCATGCGCATCACGCATACGGCGTCGGTCGGGCCTGGCTCCGGTCACGGCCTCGGAAGCCGTGACGACAGCGCCTGAACGCCGGCCCCGGAAGCGGCCAACCGCTCGACCAAAGACATACCTCGGTACGAGCCTGGGTGCGCCGTCAGCGCGACGGTCGCGCCCAGGCTCGTTAACATTTGCGGGGTGAGATTCGACGACGACGCCGGCCTGGACGCCTCCGAGGTCCAGGACCTGCGCGGAAGCGGTGGAGGCGGCGGCGGGATCGGCGGCCGCGTGGCGCTCGGCGGCGGTGGGCTCGGGATCGTCGGCGTGATCATCTACTTCGTGCTCTCCCAGCTGGGCGGGGTGAGCACGGGCGGCAGCGGCAGCGGCCTGAGCGGCGGGCTCGGCGGCGTCGGGTCCGGCCAGGCGGTCGACAACTCGAAGCTCGCCAGCGAGTGCCGGACCGGCGCGGACGCGAACAAGAACCACGACTGCGCGATCGTCGCGGTGGTCAACTCCGTCCAGGACTTCTGGACGCAGCAGTTCGCCCGCTCCGGCTCGACCTACCGGAAGGCGCCGACGAACTTCTTCAACGGCGGCGTGCGCACCGGCTGCGGCAGCGCGACCTCCGACACCGGCCCGTTCTACTGCCCGGCCGACTCCGAGGTCTACATCGATCTGTCCTTCTTCGACGAGCTGAAGACCCGCTTCGGCGCCCAGGGCGGGCTCTTCACCGAGGCGTATGTCCTGGCCCACGAGTACGGCCACCACGTGCAGAACCTGCTCGGCACGTCCCGCAAGGGCACCGGCACCGGCCCGACGTCCGGTTCGGTGCGCCTGGAGCTGCAGGCCGACTGCTACGCCGGCGTCTGGGCCAACCACGCCTCGACGACGCCGACCGAGAGCGGCAAGCCGCTGATCACCGACGTCACCCAGGACGACATCAACTCCGCATTGGACACCGCGTCCCGCATCGGCGACGACTACATCCAGGAGAACCTCGGCGGCGGCCAGGTCGACCGCTCGAAGTTCACCCACGGCACGTCCGCACAGCGCAAGAAGTGGTTCACCACCGGCTTCCAGACCGGCGAGCCCGCCCGCTGCGACACCTTCGGCACCAACAACCTGGGCTAGGCAAGCACGACGAAGGGGCCGCCCCGCTCGCCGGGACGGCCCCTTCGGTCTGTCGTCAGGCAGTCAGTGCGTGCGGGTCACCCGCGACGGCGCGGGCGGAGAAGTTCCGCTGCGCCTTGCGCTCGACGGCCTTCTGCTTGGCCGCCTTGGCCTTGCCCGGCTGGACGCCGTTGATGCTCTCGGTGCTCGTCGCGTAGACGCCGAGGGCCCATGCGACGCCGTCGGCGTTGCGGTCCAGCGCGACCCGGTCGATGTTGCCCAGGTTGTCGCAGGCCTGGTGGTAGCACGGGTCGAACGCGATGCCGGCCGTGCCGCCCCACTTCGCCGCCTGCGCCGGGGTCTTCAGCACCTCGGCACCGGTGTCGAGCCCGCCCGCCGGGATGCCGACGGCGATGAACTCGCCGTAGTCCGACCGCCCGGTGAAGTCGGTGCCCTCGACGGACACCCCGCGCGCGGTCTTCATGAAGTCGACGAAGGTCTTCTCGATCTGCGCCGAGCCGTACGGGCCGGCGCCCGCGCCGACGCCGTCGGAGTTGTCGCCGTCGTAGGCGAAGTAGCCGGCGTTCGGCGAGCCGATCATGTCGAAGTTCAGGTACAGCGCGATGTCGAGCTGCTGCTCGAAGGTCAGCTGGTCGACGTAGTAGGTCGAGCCGATCAGGCCGAACTCCTCCGCGCTCCAGAAGCCGAAGCGGACACCGTTGTTGACCTTCGGGCTGCTCCCCAGCTGCAGCGCCGTCTCGAGCAGGGTCGCCGAGCCGGAGCCGTTGTCGTTGATGCCCGGGCCCGCCGGGACGCTGTCGAGGTGCGACCCCAGCATCACGACGTTGTCCTTGCGGCCGGTCTTGGTCTCGGCGATGACGTTGTAGCTGGTCCGCGCCTCCTGGAAGGCCCGCAGCTCCAGGGTCACGTTCTGCCCGCCGAGCGTGGCCAGCTGCGCCCCCGCGGCCGCCGTCACGCCCCCGGTCGGGATCGCCGCGTTCTCCGGGCCCCCGAGCGTCCCGTTGAGCGCGCCGTCGGTGTTGTTGTAGACGATGGCGCCGACCGCCCCCGCGGCCGCGGCCGTCTGCTGCTTCTGCGCGAACGAGCAGCCGCCGCGCTTGATCAGCGCGATCTTGCCCGCGACGTCCGCGGTGTAGTCGGTGGCCTCGCAGCCACTGGTGTCGTCCACGGCGACCACGGCGAGCGGCGCGGTGATGCCGCCGACCGGCGTCGACTTCGTGTACTCCATGGCGATGACCGGGACGCTCTGGCCACCCGCGGTCAGCTTCTCGGCCAGGGTCTCGGAGTAGGTGAAGGGGAACTCCTGGCGGGTGACCTGGAAGCCGGCCGCCTCGAGCTTGGTGGCGATGTACTCGGCCGACTTCTTGTGGCCGTCGGTGCTCGCCGCCCGGGTCCCGCCGTTCGTGTCGGCGATCCGCTGGAGGGCGATCAGGTGCCGGTTGACGCCGTTGACGTCGATCTTCTTGACGAGCTGCTTCGCCAGGGCAGGACCGTCGGGGAGGGTGTCCGCGGCGGCGGCCGGGGTCAGGCCGAGCACCAGCGTGGCCCCGGCGGCCAGCGCCACCGGTGGGAGGAACTTCGATCTGAAGAGTGACATGGTTGCTCACCTTTGTTCCCTATGCGAAGTCCGTCAATGCGCCTTTCGGCGGGACATTTCCCGGCGGTATACGGTCGACGCATGTACGCGATCACCATCCGTGAACCAGGTGACCCGGACGTTCTCGAGTGGGCGGAGGTCGCGGATCCGCGGCCCGGCCCCGGCGAGGTGCTGCTGGAGGTCGCGGCGAGCGCGGTGAACCGCGCGGACCTGCTGCAACGCCAGGGTCACTACCCGCCGCCACCCGGAGCGAGCGAAACCCTCGGCCTCGAATGCTCCGGCACGATCGCCGAACTCGGCGAAGGCGTCGAAGGCTGGGCAGTCGGCGACGAGGTCTGCGCGCTGCTCTCCGGCGGCGGCTACGCGGAGAAGGCCGTCGTGCCCGCTGGGCAGCTGCTGCCGGTGCCGGGCGAGGTCGACCTGCTCACCGCGGCCGCGCTGCCCGAGGTGGCCTGCACGGTGTGGGCGAACGTCGTGATGCACGCCAACCTCACCGAGGGTGAGGTGCTGCTGGTCCACGGCGGCGCCGGCGGCATCGGCACGCACGCCATCCAGGTCGGCAAGGCGCTCGGCGCCACCGTCGCCGTCACCGCGGGCTCGCCGGACCGGCTCGAAAGCTGCCGCCAGCTCGGCGCCGACATCACCATCAACTACAAGACGGCCGACTTCGTCGAGGTGCTCCGCGAGGAGACCGGCGGCGCGGACGTCATCCTCGACAACATGGGTGCGTCCTACCTGGGCCGCAACGTCGACGCGCTGAAGCAGGACGGCCGCCTGGTGATCATCGGCATGCAGGGCGGGGTCAAGGGCGAGCTGAACGTCGGCGCGCTGCTCGGCAAGCGCGCATCGGTGTTCGCCGCGGGCCTGCGCTTCCGCCCGCTGGACCAGAAGGCGGCGATCGTCGCCGACGTCCGCGAGCGGCTGTGGCCGCTGGTCGCCGAGGGTCTGGTCAAGCCGATCGTCGGCCAGGTGGTGCCGATGGCCGAGGCCTCGACCGCGCACCGCGTCCTCGAAGAAGGCAGCGTGTTCGGCAAGGTCCTGCTGGCCGCTAAGTCCTAACTCCGTCAGCGTAGTTCATCGAGGACGCGCACGAGCTGGTTGATCTCGAAGACGTTGGAGTAGTGGGCGAGGCCGATCCGCACGGCGCCGCCCACTTCTCCGACGCCGAGTGAGGCGAAGACGCCGCTCGTGCCGTCGTCGGCGAAGGCGCACAACCCCTGCGTCGCCAGGTACTCGGCGACTTCGGGCGCCTTCTTGCCGGCGACGGCGAAGGCGAGCGCGGGGATGCGGCGCATGGCGTTGCCGATGACCATGATGTGCCGCAGCGACAGCAGTTCCGTGGACAGCTGCGCGAGCAGCCCGGCGTGGTAGGACTTCGCCGAGCCGAGCGAGGTGACCAGCCGCTCGCGGCGCGAGCCGGTGGCGGCGTCGTCGAGGCCGGACAGGTAGTCGATCGAGGCGATCAGCCCGGCCAGCAGCGGGTAGGCGTGCGGGCCGAGCTCCAGCCGGGCGGCGCCGCGGGCCATCGGGTCGAGCGAGGCCGACGGGATGCGTTCGATCAGCTCCGGGTCGCGGAAGACCAGCGCGCCCACCGACGGGCCGCCCCACGCCTGCGCGGAGACGACCATGACGTCGGCGCCGAGCGCGTTGATGTCGAGCGGCAGGAAGGGCGCGGCGTAGGTCGCGTCGACGACGACGAGCGCGCCGACCCGCTTGGCGAACTCGATGATGGTCGGCACGTCCGGCCGGGTGCCGACGGAACCGGACGCGAGCGTGACGGCGACGGCCTTGGTGCGCGCGGACACGAGCTGCTCGTACTGCCACGCGGGCAGCTCGCAGGTCTCGATGTCGATTTCGCCCCACCGCACGACCGCGCCCACGCGCTTCGCGGCCCGCTGCCACGGCGCGAGGTTGGCCTGCTCGTCGAGCCGGGACACGACGACTTCGTCGCCGATGGTCCACCGCTCGGCGAGCGCGTCGACGAGCCGGCGCAGCATGACGGGCGCACTCGGCCCGAGCACGACGGCAGCCGGGTCGGCCCCGACCAGGTCGGCCACGGCCCGGCGGGCCGCGGTCACGATGCTTTCCGCGCGTTGTGAGGCCGGAAACGCTCCGCCCGGCCCGGACACCGGGGCTCGCATCGCCGTGGAAACGGCCGAAGCGACCTGTTCCGGGACCAGCATTCCGGCGGCGCCGTCGAAGTGAATCCAGCCGTCACCCAGCGCGGGAAAGAGCCCACGGATACGAGCGACGTCGAACGCCATGGGGACACCGTACGGACGTGCGGTTTCGCCGTGCGTCCGGGGTTGGGTGGAGAGCCACCGGGAACCCCGTTTACGGCTACGCTCGGAGACGGACACCCCCTGGGTGTCGCGGAGCGTGTCGAAGGCAAGCCAGGATGGAGCACATGACCGAGCCGAACTTCACAGCGGGTGACCCGGGCCAGGAATCTTCACCCCACGTGGTGGTCGTCGGACCGGACGGCACCCCGGTGGGCACCACCCCCGCGGACGCCGACCACCCGGAGTCGGTGGGCGACCTCGTCGAGGAGCCGGCGAAGGTGATGCGCATCGGAACGATGATCAAGCAGCTCCTGGAGGAGGTCAGGGCGGCCCCGCTCGACGACGCGTCCCGCACACGGGTCCGCGAGATCCACCAGACGTCGATCCGCGAGCTGGAGAAGGCACTGGCGCCGGAGCTGCAGGACGAGCTGGAGAGGCTGGTCCGCCCGTTCACGAACGATTCGACACCGTCCGACGCGGAGCTCCGGATCGCCCAGGCCCAGCTGGTGGGCTGGCTGGAGGGGCTGTTCAGCGGCATCCAGACGGCACTGTTCGCCCAGCAGATGGCGGCCCGGGTCCAGCTGGAGCAGATGCGCCGCGGCCTCCCGGCAGGCCCTTCCGGGGCGGCTGGGCTCGGTCACGGCCATGAGCACGGGCCGGGGATCTCGGGGACCGGGCAGTACCTCTGAGGGTGGTTGTCCACAGACCGGAGGGCCTGTGGACAACCTCTGTGGACAACTCACCGACAACAACGGCGGCCCCGGGCGGGGTGAGGGCCCGGCCGCCCGTGTTGGTTGAGACAGCCCCGGG
>NZ_JBEXMD010000092.1:0-9848 GCF_040610315.1 Amycolatopsis sp. NPDC004169 | reverse complement strand
GGCCGGCCTGGGGGTCGCCGGCCGGGCCACCGGGCGTCAGCCGGCCGGTTGCCCGGCCGAGTCGAGGTCGCGCGCCAGCAGTTCGGCGATCTCCGCCACCGCTTCCTCCGCGCCTTCGCCCTCGGCCGTGATCAGCACCTCTTCGCCACCGCGGACGCCGAGGGACATCACGCCGAGGATGCTGGCGGCGTCCACCAGCTGGTCCTCGCTGCGGCCGATCTTCACCGGCACCGGCTGCCTGGCCGCCGCCTCGACGAGGAGCTTGGCCGGCCGCGCGTGCAGCCCGACGGCCGAACCGATTACCACCGTTTTACTGGACATACCCGTGATCCCATCTGGTAGAAAGCGCGGCGCGGGGGCCCGGCCCGTTCAGCCGCGCGGCTTGGCGGCGAACTCCGCGGCGACCTGGCGGGCCTTCGGTGCTTCGGGCGCGGACAGCACCTCGCGGGCGAGGGCTTCGCACTGTTCGAGCGTGTAGTCGGTCAAGGCCGCGCGGACCGCGGGGACCGCGGACACCGACATCGACAGGCTGGTGATGCCGAGGCCGGCGAACACCGGCGCCAGCCCGGGGTCGCTGGCCGCCTCGCCGCAGATGCCGGCGGTCTTGCCCGCGTCCATGGCCGCCGCCGCGACGTTCGCCACGAGCGCCAGCAGCGCCGGCTGCCAGGGGTCCAGCAGCTCCCCCAGCTCGCCCAGCATCCGGTCCGCGGCGTAGGTGTACTGCGACAGGTCGTTGGTGCCGATGCTGACGAAGTCCACCTCCGCCAGGATGTCCGCCGCCCGGATCGCCGCGGCTGGCACCTCGATCATGACGCCGGCCTGGCCGATGCCGTGCTCGCGGGCCAGGTCGCGGAACGCCGCGGCCTCGGCCGGCGTGGCGATCATCGGGGCCATCACCCGCACGTCGGCGTCGTGGTCGGCGGCCGCCAGGCTGATCGCCCGCAGCTGCGCGGTGAGCAGCTCCGGGTGGCGGACGCCGACGCGGTAGCCCCGCACGCCGAGGGCCGGGTTGGGCTCGTCCTCGGTGTTGGCGAACGGGATGTACTTGTCGGCCCCGGCGTCCAGCGTGCGGATGACCACCGGGCGGCCGGAGAACCCGCGCAGCACCTCGCCGTACGCCGCGCGCTGCTCCTCGACCGTCGGCGCCTCCGTGCGGTCCAGGAACAGGAACTCGGTGCGGAAGAGCCCGACCCCTTCGGCGTCGGCGGCGGCTTCGGCCGCGGCCCCGCCGACGCTGCCGACGTTGAGCAGGAGCTTGACCGGGTGGCCGTCGGCGGTCGCTCCGGGGCCGCGGTGCCGGGCCAGCTTCTCCTTCAGCGCGTCGGCTTCCGCCCGGACCTGGCGGACGTGCTCGTCCGTCGGGTCCACGACCACCGTTCCCCGGCCGCCGTCGACCGCGACCCGCTGCCCGGCCTCGAGGCCCGCGGCGCCGGCGCAGCCGACCACCGCCGGGATCCCGAGCGCGCGGGCGACGATCGCGGTGTGGCTCGTCGGGCCGCCTTTCTCGGTGACGATGCCGAGCACCTTCGCCGGGTCGAGCAGGACCGTGTCGGCCGGGGCGATGTCCTGGCCCACCAGGACGAACACCCCGTCGACGTCGGGGATGCCGGGTGGCTCCAGGCCCAGCGCGGCGGCGATCGCCCGGTCCCGGATGTCGATCAGGTCGGCCGCCCGCTCCCCGATGTAGCCGCCGATGCTCTCCAGCGCGGCGACGTGCTTGCCGAAGGCGTCGGAGATCGCCCACGCCGCCGGCCGCCCGTTGTCCACCGAGGCGCGGATGCCCGCCGTCAGCGAGGCGTCCTTGGCCATCATGATCTGGGTGTCCATGATGGACTTCGACTCGCCGCTGACCGAAGCCGCGCGCTTCTCCAGGTCCGCCACCGCCGCGTCGAGCGCTTCGGTGGCGGCTGCCAGTTCGGCTTCCGGGGCCGCCGGGGCGTCCCAGTGCTCCGGCAGCACCGGGGGCGGGGTCAGCCGCACCACCGGGCCGGCGGCCGCACCCGGGCTCGCCGGGTTGCCGCGCAGTTCGTCAACCAACTCTGGTCGCCTCCTCCTCGTCGCCCGCCCCGCTCACGCGGCGTCGGACGCGCCCGGCTCGATGGTCACCTTGATGGCCTCGCCGCTGCTGACGATGTCGATCGCGCGGCGCACCTCCGACAGCGGCAGGTGGTGGGTGATCAGATCGGCGACCGGGACCCGGCCCGAGGAAATCAGCTCCAGCGCCTGGCGGTTGTGCTCGGGGCTCGACCCGTTGGCGCCGTAGATGGTCAGCTCGCGGTAGTGCACGAGGTTGGAATCGCACGCGATGATCGGGTTGTCCTTCGGCAGGCCGCCGAAGAAGCTGATCCGGCCCCGGCGCGCGGTCATCTTGAGCGCGTCCTCCTGGGCCTTGCCCGCCGCCGCCGCCGTGATGACCACGTCGGCACCGTCGCCCTCGGTGAGCTCGAGGATCTTCGCCACCGGGTCGACTTCGGCGCCGCAGATCGCGGCGTCCGGCTTGACCAGCTCCGCCGCCATCTCCAGCCGGCCGCGGTTCAGCTCGACCAGGTACACCGCGGCCGCACCCTTGGCGCGGGCGAGCCGCACGTGCAGGCAGCCGATCGGGCCGGCGCCGACGACCACGACGACGTCGCCCTCGCCGACCTGCGCGAAACTCTGCCCGTTGAGGACACACGCCAGCGGTTCGGCGACCGAGGCCTCGGCGTAGCTGACGTCGTCGGGGATCCGGTTGACGCCGTCGACCTTGAGCACCTGCTTCGGCACGATCATGTACTCCGCGAACCCGCCGTCGAAGTGGTAACCCATCGACAGCTGGTTGGGACACACCTGCTGCAGTCCCTTGCGGCACTGCTTGCACTCGCCGCACGGGATCGCCGCGATCACCTGGACGCGGTCGCCGGCGTTCCAGCCGGAGACGTTCGCGCCGCTCTCCACGACCTCGCCGGCGATCTCGTGGCCGATCACCCGCGGCGGGTCGATGTGGTGGTGCCCGTGCTTGAAGATCTTCAGGTCGGTGCCGCACGTGGAGGTGTTGTGCACCCGGATCTTGATCTCGTCCGGGCCCGGGCTCGGCTCGTCGGCCTCTTCGACCCGCAGATCACCTGGCGCGTAGAAACGTGCCACCTTCATTCGGAGAACTCCTCGTCCATCTGGTTCAACAGTCGCAAGATCGTCTCGGCGTCCGGCGCCTCCCGCAGCTGCCGCGCCTGCTCGCCGTCCATCAGGATCCGGGCCAGCGAGGACAGGATGCCGACCTGCTCCGATCCCTTGGCGGCGATGCCGACGCACAGCCGCACGTCGTTGCCGCCCCAGTCGACCCCGCCGGGGAACTGGAGGACCGCCAGCCTGGTCCGCTTCACGAACCGGCGGGACTCGTCGGTGCCGTGCGGGATGGCGACGTTTTCGCCGATGTAGGTCGACACCGAGCGTTCGCGCTCGTGCATCGCGTCGAGGTAGCCCGGCTCGACCGCGCCCAGCTCCAGCAGCTTGCGGCCGACCTGGGTGATCGCGTCGGCCTGGTCGGTGGCGGTGCAGCCGACCAGGACCGAATCGGTGCCGAGGATGGGAGCGTCAGTCGGCAAGGGAACCGCCGTCCCGGATCGCCGTCTCGACCTGGTCGAACACCGGGTCGCCCAGGAAGCTCTGGAACCCGAGGATCACGGCCGAAGCGTTGGCCTTGCGGGCCCGCTTGACCAGGGTGCTCTGGCACAGCACGACCTGCGCGTCGCCCGGGATTTCGTTGACCGGCGTGTGCTCGACCTTGACCGAGTAGGGCTTCAGCCGCTTCGCGAGCTGGGACGCGACCATCACGCTGCTGCCCATGCCGGCGTCGCAGGCGATGATGACCTTCTTGACTTCCTTGCCTTCGATGGTGCTCACTACCGCACTTCCTTCCTTCGATCGACGATGATCGCCAAGCCTGACCGTCAAGCGACGGCTCCGCCGTTCGCCACGGCCAGTTCGCGTTCCTCCCGGCGGGCGTCCCTGCCGAACTTCAGCAGGACCGCGGCGACGACGAACGACACGATCGCGGCGGCGAGCACGCCGGCGATGACCCCGACGTAACCGCCCTTCGGCGTCACCGCGAGCACCGCGATGATGCTGCCCGGCGACGGCGTCGCCGTCAGGCCCGCGCCGAAGATGCTGAAGGTCGCGACACCGGCGGCACCGCCGGCGATGGCGGCCAGGATCAGGCGCGGAGTGGCGAGGATGTACGGGAAGTAGATCTCGTGGATCCCACCGAAGAACTGGATGATGATCGCGCCGGGCGCGGTGGCCCGCGCGCTGCGTGCGCCGAAGAACGTCAGCGCCAGCAGGATGCCCAGGCCGGGGCCGGGGTTCGGCTCGATGAGGAACTCGATGGCCTTGCCGTCGCGCAGCGCGTCGGCGACGCCCAGCGGGCTGAGCACACCGTGGTTGATGGCGTTGTTGAGGAACAGCACCTTCGCGGGCTCGACGATGATCGAGACCAGCGGGAGCAGGTGCGCGTCGACCAGGGCCTGCACGCCGTGCCCGAGCCCCTTGGTGATGCCCTGCACGACGGGGCCGATGCCCAGCAGGCCGAGCACCGCCATGACGCCACCGATGATGCCGGCACTGAAGTTGTCGACGAGCATCTTGAAGCCCGGGGCGGTCTTGCTGCCGACCTTGTCGTCCCACAGCTTGATCAGGAAGCCACCGAGCGGGCCGACGATCATCGCGCCGAGGAACATCGGGATCGACGCGCCGACCGCGATCCCGACCGTCGCCACCGCGCCGACGACCGCACCGCGCTGGCCGTGGACCAGGCGGCCGCCGGTGTACCCGATCAGGACCGGCAACAGGAAGTTGATCATCGGGTCGACGAGCTCGGCGATGTGCGCGTTGGGCGTCCACCCGCTCGGGATGAACAGCGCGGTGATCAGACCCCAGGCGATGAACGCCCCGATGTTCGGCATGACCATGCTGGCGAGCTGACCGCCGAAGCGCTGGATCGAGACCCGCGCGCGCTCCGCCCTCGACGGAGTTTCGTCGTCGATCTCCGTAGTGGTAGTCATCGTTGGCTTCCTCTTCTGGAAAGGTGATTTGAGGGTTCGCCATCAACCGATGGCGGATACCGGAGCGAACCGGTTCTCGTGGCGCCGCGGGCGCTATTCGCGAACCTTCTCGTCCCAGCCGGGATGCGGTTCCACCCGCACTCGACGTGCCTCCACGTCTTCGGGCCCCGGCATCGTGCTGCCCGGGAGCGACACCGCGGCCGCACCCCAGGCGACGGCGGTGGCCAGCGCCTGCGGGCCACTCCCCCCTGCCGCCAGGAAACCGGCGAGCATCGCGTCGCCGGCACCGACCGAACTCCGCGGTTCGGCCGATGCGTTGGCGCACCAGATCCCCGCGTCTTCGACCAGTACGGCACCCTTGCTGCCGAGACTGGCCAAAACCTTGCCCGCGCCGAGCGAACGCAGCTCCTGCGCGGCGTCGACGATGTCCCGCACCGTGTCGAGCCGGCGGCCGACTGCCTCCTCGAGCTCGTCGAGGTTCGGCTTCACCAGCGCCGGCCCGGCCTTCACCGACGTCCGGAACGCCGGGCCGCTGGTGTCGACGACGACCTGGGCCCCGGTGGGGGCCAGCCGCCCGATCAGGGCGGCGTAGAAGTCCTCGTCCACACCGGGCGGCAGGCTGCCCGCCGCCACCACCCACCGCGCGTCGGCCACGTTGGCCAGCAGCACATCACACATCGTCTCGATCTCCCGCGCGGACAGCCGCGGGCCGATCTCGTTCAGCTTCGTCACCGTGGCGTCCGGCTCCACGACGCTGATGTTGCTGCGCACGGGTTCTTCCGTGCGCACCCGGACCACGTCGATGTCGCACTGCTCGAGGAGGCTGATCAGCTGATCGCCTTCGGCGCCACCGGCCGGCACCACGGCCCGGGCCTGGTGTCCGTTGCGGACCAGCGCCCGAGCGACGTTGATGCCCTTGCCACCCGGTTCGACGGTGGCGCCGGTCGCCCGGTGCAGACCACCCCGGGTGAGCCGAGCCACCTCGACCGTGCGGTCGACGCTCGGGTTCGCCGTCAGGGTCACGAACACTTCAGCACACCTCCGCCGAGAACCACTTTGGTTTGAGTGATGTTGCCTGCGTTCATCTGCGTTTGCAACCCCCAATCGTGACGGAGACCTCACCGTTACCTATTGCCCGAACACCAGCGGCCTCTCTGCTGCTGTGCAGGAGTCCTCGAGCACCCTGGAGCGGCGCGCACGCTTGAGCGAAAACAACACAAACCCACATCGCAGAACCGGGGCGGATGATCGGTCCGGCCAGACGATCGCTGGCCACTGATACCGCGTACCAGGTATCGCCCGGCCGTGAGCTGTGGCCCGCCATCTGGGTTCGCACCCAATCCCAAGCCGGACCGGCGAGGGCCGCCTGCCTGCTCCCACAGGTTCTAGGCATTTACACGGGGTTCGCGCGCCTACGCTCACGCCCATGGCGAGCCCACAGCTGGCGACCTCGGAGATGCTCACGCGAGTGGGCGGACAAGCCCGTCCCGAGGACGCGATCCTGCGCGAGTTGCGTGAAGAAACAGCGTCACTGCCGACGGGTGCGGCGACGCGGGTGTCCGCCGAGGAAGGCCGGTTGCTCGAGCAGCTGGTCGAGCTCACGCGGGCGCGAACGGCGGTGGAGGTCGGCACCTCCACCGGGTACAGCACCCTGTGCATCGCCCGGTCGCTGCCCCGCCACGGCCTGCTGATCACCTGCGAGACCACCGCCCGGTGGCCCGCGCTCGGCCGGCCGCACTGGCGGCGCGCCGGCGTCGCGGACCGGATCGACCTGCGGATCGCGCCGCCGACCGCGGTCCTCGACGCGCTGTTCGCCGAATACGGGCCCGGCACCTTCGACCTGATCTTCCTGGCCGCCGGCCACGCGGGGTCCGCTCCGCTCTACGAGGCGGCGCTGACGCTGCTGTCGCCGGACGGCATCCTCGCCATCGCGGGCACCCCACCCGCCGAGGACCCCACCACGGGCGAGTTCGACCGCACCGTGCGGGCCAACCCGCGAGTGGAGACGTCACGGCTCTCGATCGGCGACGGCATCACCCTCGTCCGCAAGGCCAGCTGAAGGAGCGAAGAGGGTGCGGGGTCGTTCAGCCGCCGGTGGTCGCCGCGGTGCTCACCCTTCGCGGCTGAGCACCCTCCGAGTGGACGCCACCGCCGGGTCCGGGCAAGCTCCGGTCGAGGAGCGCGGGCGCGCCGAGCCCGCGGCCGCCCGGCGAGGGAGGATCCGGTGGACCCCGACGAGATCGAAACGTCGAACCCGGACAAGATCTACTACCCCGACGCCGGGCTGACCAAGGGCGACGTCGTGCAGCACTACCGGACCGTCGCCACGGCGATGGTCGCGCACCTGCGCGGCCGGCCGCTGACCGTGCGCCGGTTCCCGAACGGCATCGCGGGCAAGAACTGGTACCAGAAGGAAGCGAGCCCCGGGCTGCCGTCGTGGATCCGCGTCGAAGCGATCCCGCAGCGGACGACCGGCGACGTCCGCCACGTGCTCTGCGACGACGCCGCGACCCTGGTGTACCTGGCCAACCAGGGGGCGCTCGAGTACCACATCTGGTCGTCCACCGTGGCCGACCTCGAGCACCCGGACATGGTGCTGATCGACATCGACCCGCCCGACGGGGTCACCGTCGCCGAGCTGCGGGACATCGCCCGCCTGGTGCGGCAGGTCTACGAAGCCGCCGGGCTCACCGCGTACCTGCAGGCGACCGGCGGCCGCGGCTTCCACGTCGTGGCACCGCTGGAGCCGAGCCAGACCTACGACGAGGTCCGCGAGCTGGCGAAGACGGCGGCCGAAGTGCTCGCCCGGCTCGACCCCGACCGGCTGACCACGGCGGTGCGCAAGAACCAGCGCGGCGACCGCGTGTACCTGGACGTCCAGCGCAACGGCTACACCTCGACGTTCGTGGCCCCCTACTCGCTGCGGGCCCGTCCCTCGGCGGGGGTCGCCACGCCGCTCGGCTGGCACGAGCTCGGCAAAGCGGAACCCGCGGGCTGGACGCCCAAGCGGATGAAGGACCGCCTGGCGCGCAAGGAAGACCCGTGGGCGCGCATGGCCGAGGACGCGGCTTCCCCGGCCAAGGCGATGGAGCTGCTCAAGCGGCTTTGATCCGCCATCCGGGTCCGGTTTCCGGTGGGTCCCCGAATGCGCACGGCGGAAGAATCCCGTGTGCAATCGGGAGGAAGGAAGCGGCGCTCTTTCTTCGTACGGTCGACGCAGACCACGGACCGCGGAGGAACACCCGGCACCCCCGGCTGTCTCCGCTCGAAGGAGAGAGCAGTGAACCTCGCTCAAGCAGCACCCACCGCGGTGGCGTCGGGGCTGGACCCGCGCCGCTGGAAAGCCCTCATCCTGTTGTGCACGGCCAACTTCATGGTGATCCTCGACGCCCAGATCGTCATCATGGGCCTGCCGTCGATCTCGGCCGACCTCAAGCTGACGCCGGTCATGGGGCAGTGGGCCCTGTCCGCCAACCTGCTGACTTTCGGCGGGTTGCTGCTGCTCGGCGGCCGCGCGGCCGACCTGCTGGGCCGGCGCAAGGTGTTCATCATCGGCACCGCCCTGTTCCTGCTGGTGTCCGTGCTCTCGGGCCTCGCCTGGAACGGTGAGGTGCTGCTGGTGGCGCGGTCCCTGCACGGCGTCTCGGCCGCGTTGATGGCGCCCACCGCGCTGTCCATCCTCACGAACACCTTCCCGGAGGGCCGGGAGCGCAACAAGGCGTTCGCCATGTGGTCCGGCATCGCCTCGATCGGCGCCACCGTCGGGCTGCTGCTCGGCGGCACGCTCATCGACTGGCTGGGCTGGCAGTCCATCTTCTTCGTCAACGTCCCCGTCGCGCTCGTCATGCTGGTGCTGGCCCCGGTCCTGCTGCGGGAGAGCAAGGACTCCGGCACGCGGCGCACGTTCGACCTCGCCGGTGCCGTCGTGAGCACGGCCGCGCTCGGCCTGCTCGTCTACGTCCTGGTCGAGGCGCCCACCCGCGGCTGGGTCAGCCTCCACACGATCGGCCTCGGCGCGGTCTTCCTCGTGCTCGTCGCGCTGACCGTGGTGATCGAGAAGCGCTCGGCCGCACCGCTGGTGCCGCTGCGGCTGTTCCGCTCACCCAGCCTGGTCGGCGGCAACCTGGTGACGGGGATCGCGGCGGCGCTCGCGTTCGGCATGTCCGTGGTGATTTCGCAGTTCTCCCTCGGCGTGCTGCACTACTCCGCGCTCGAATTCGGGCTCAGCCAGTCGGCGATGCCGATCGCCGCAGTGATCGGCGCCTTCCTCGCCCAGGCCGTGCTCAACCGCATCGGCATCCGGGTCGTCGCGGTCATCGGCGTGGTGCTGCTGGGGGCCGGCTGCTTCGTGCTCACCGGCATCTCGCCGACCGGCAGCTACTGGGCCGACGTCTTCCCGGGCCTGATCCTGTTCGGGCTCGGCCTCGGCGGCGGCCCGGTCGCCCTCGCGGCGGCGGCCCTCAACGGCATCGCCAAGCGGGACACCGGCCTCGCCTCGGGCCTGAACACGGCGGCGTTCCAGGTGGGCGGCGCGATCGGCGTGGCGGTCGTCTCGACGATCGTCGCCGCGCACATGGCGCGGGCGGCCACCGACCCGGCCGCGATCATGGACGGGTTCACCGGCGGCCTGGTGGCGTGCGTCGTCTTCGCCGCGGTCGGGCTGGTGCTGGCCGTCGCCCTGCTGCGCAAGCGCGGCGGCGGGGCGCTGCAGATCGTTCCGGAGCAGCGGACGCCGTCGGCGCACTGAAGCAGGAGACGTGGGGGGGGGGGGGCGGGGGGGGCGGGGGCCCGGGCCCGCGGGAGAGCGGGGCG
>NZ_JBEXMD010000091.1:0-10219 GCF_040610315.1 Amycolatopsis sp. NPDC004169 | reverse complement strand
CTCGGCCCCGCCCCCCGCCGCCCCCGCGGGGGCCACCCGGGGCGGGCGTGCAGCGGGTGTCCCCCCCGGGGGGGGGGGCCCCCCCCCCCGCCCCGGGTTCACGAGCAGACTCTACGTCGGCAGCAGTTCGAGCGTCTCCTCCGCCAGCTTGTCCGCGCCCTCGCGGAAGTCCGCGTCCAGCTTGCGGAACAACGTCTCCGCCTCCATCGCCGGCCAATCGGCCGGCAGGTGCCCCGCCGGCAGGTGCGGGTCCCGGCGGACCACGTGCAGCCAGTCCGAATGCAGCACCAGCCGGCTCGTCAGATCGTCCGGAAAGGACGGTTGGCCGCCGTCCCACTTCTCCGTGAAGTCGTGGTAGCGCGAGGCGATCGTCGCCGTGTCGAAAGCCTTGCGCACCAGCTCGGCCGCTTCCGTCGGCTTCGCCGGGTTCGCCGTGAACACCGTGACGTGCCCGTCCAGACCGAGTTGCTCGATGATGGCCGTGACGTCGCGGACGCCGGGGGCGACCCACAACCCGTTCTGCAGCAGGCCGAAGCCGGCCCAGGTGAGCTGGCGGCGCAGGTCGTGGCGGTCGCCGCGGCGGGTGTCGGGCAGGGAGAACCCGACCAGCGTCCAGCCGGCGTCCTCGGAACGGTTGACCGCGCCGGTCTCCCAGATGCGCCGCCTGCCGTCCTCGAGGACCGCGGCGAGCCGCTCGCTCAGTCCGAAGTAGACCTTGCGGCCGTGGCGGTGCCGGGTCAGCAGCCCGCTGCCCGCCATCCGGGTCAGCGTCGAGCGCACCGCCTCCTCCGAGACGCCGACCCGGCCGAACACGTCGATCACGCTGCCCGAGTAGATCGCGCTCGCCCGCCCGAGCAGGTGGATGCCCAGGAACGTGAGCATGACGGACTTCGGGCGGGGCCCGGAGCCGGTCTCGGCGGAGGGTGTCACGGGCGTCAGCGTAACCCGGCGGGGCGCCACTTGATGTTGTGCAGAATCTTGACGGTCGTCATGCCCCTGACTAACGTTGGGGCCCGCTCCCCCGTCGTCCGCCCCCGGACGAACCTGACCCCCGCAGTGCCCCGCCCCCGACGACGAGGGTGAACCCCATGAGCACTCAGCTCCGCAGAGCGGTCGCGTCGAGCTTCCTCGGCAGCCTCATCGAGTACTACGACTTCCTCCTCTACGCCACGGCGAGCGCGGTGGTCTTCGGCAAGGTCTTCTTCGCCCAGCTCGATCCGGCACTGGCCACGGTGGCCAGCTTCGGCACGTTCGCCACCGGCTACCTCGCCCGCCCGATCGGCGGCCTGATCTTCGGCCACTTCGGCGACCGGCTGGGCCGCAAGCGGATGCTCGTGCTGACGATGACCCTGATGGGCGTCGCGAGCTTCCTCATCGGCCTGCTCCCCGGCTACGACCGGATCGGCGCGGTCGCCCCGGTCGGGCTGGTCCTGCTCCGCATCGTCCAGGGCATCGCGGTCGGCGGCGAGTGGGGCGGCGCGGTGCTGATGTCCGCCGAGCACGCGAAGACGCGCCGCGGGCTGTGGGCGGCGTTCACCAACGCCGGCGCGCCGAGCGGCATGGTCGTCTCGACGCTGGTCATGTCCGCCACCGCGGGGCTGACCTCCGAGGCCGACTTCCTCGCCTGGGGCTGGCGGATCCCGTTCCTGCTCAGCATCGTGCTGCTCGCGATCGGCCTGTTCGTGCGCTCCCGGGTGGACGAGACGCCGGCGTTCCTGGCCACCCGCAAGGAAGAACGGCGGCGGCTGCCACTGGTGGCCGTGCTGCGGGACCACCCGCGCGTGCTGCTGCTCGGGGTCGGCGTCGGGCTCGCCGCGTTCGTCGTCCAGGCCACGCTGACCACCTTCGTGCTCGCGTACGGCGTCGCGCACGGGCACCCGCGGCAGGAAGTGCTCAACGCGCTCACGCTGTCCTCGGCCTGCGCGGTGGCGGGAATCCTGCTGTGGTCGGCCCTTTCGGACCGGATCGGCCGCCGCCCGGTCGTGCTGGCCGGCGTGGCCGCGATGGCGGTCTTCGGGTTCCTGCTCTTCCCGATGGTCCGCGACGGCAGCGGGCTGCTGCTCGTGCTGGCCCTGGTGATCGGCCAGGGCGTGATCCACCCGATGATGTACGGGCCGCTGGCCGCCCTCTACTCCGAGCTCTTCGACACCGGGAGCCGGTACACCGGCGCGTCGCTGGGCTACCAGCTCGCCGGGCTCGGCGCCGGGTTCGCGCCGCTGATCTTCGCCGAGCTCCAGCGCGCCAACGGCGGCGGGTCGACCACGCCGGTGTCGTGGACCATCGCCGCCTTCTGCGTCCTGTCCGCGGTCTGCGTGCTGGCACTGCGGGAGACCCACCGCCGCGACCTCACCCCGGAGACCGGCGTCCCCGCGGCCGCCCAGCGGGAAGGGCAGCGCGGATGAAGGGGTGGCTCCGCCGGGCCGGCACCCTCGCCGCGGCCACGCTGACCGCGTTCGGCCTCACCACCGGGAGCGCGGCGCAGGCCGCCGCCCCCGCGCACTACACCGGGCAGCTGCCCGACGGCGCGAGCTGGGTGGCGGACGTGCCGGCCGCCTGGAACGGGACCGTCATCCTCTACAGCCACGGCTTCGGTCCGCTCCAGGCGCGCAACGCCCCCGACGAGCCGACCGGCCAGGCCCTGCTCGCGGCCGGTTACGCGCTGATCGGCTCGTCCTACAGCGGGCCGTCGCTGTGGGCGCTCGCTTCCGCGCCGCGTGACCAGTTCGCCTCGCTCGACGAGCTGGTCCGCAGGATCGGCGAGCCCCGCCGCACCATCGCGTGGGGCACGTCGATGGGCGGGCTGGTCAGCGCGCTGGAAGCCGAGTCCGGCGCGCGGCGGCTGGACGGCGCGCTGACCACGTGCGGCCTGGTCGCGGGCGCGCTGAACCTGAACAATTACCAGCTCGACGGCGAATACGCGCTGTCCCGCCTGCTCGCACCGGCGCAGGGGGTGAAACTGGTCCGGTACGCGAGCGCCGCGGAAGCGAGCGCGGCGGGCGCGGCGCTGACGAAGATCGTCACCGACGCGCAGGGCACCGCGGCCGGGCGGGCCCGGATCGCGCTCGGGGCCGCGCTGATGAACACGCCGCCGTGGCTCACCGGCGACGCCCCGCCCGGGCCGGCCGACCACGCGGGCCAGGAGGAGCAACAGCAGCAGGCACTGGCGGGCTTCGTGCTCGGGTTCGTGGTGCCCGGCCGGTACGAGATCGAGCAGGCGGCCGGCGGGAACAGCGCGGCCAACCGGGGCGTCGACTACCGGAAGCTGCTCTCCGGCAGCCCGCTGGCGAAGCAGGTCCGGGCGCTGTACCGGACCGCGGGGCTCGACCTCGACGCCGACCTGGCCGAGCTGACCCGCCACGCGGACGTCACCCCCGACGCCCGCGCGATCGGCACGCTCGCCCGCACGTCCACGGCGACCGGGCGGCTGCGCGTCCCGTCGCTGGCCATCCACACCACCGCGGACCACCTCGTCCCGGTCGAGCAGGAGAACTGGTACGCCCGGCGGGTGCGGTCGGCGGGGCGGGAACCGTTGCTGCGCCAGGCCTACGTCGGGGCGGCCGGGCACTGCGCGTTCCGGCCGTCGGAGACCCTGGCGGCGTTGCACGCCCTGGAGTCCCGGGTCGACACCGGCCGCTGGCCCGACCTGCGGCCGGAGCGCCTCAACGCGGCCGCGGCCGCGCTCGGCGAGCCGGGCCGGTACCTCCGCTACACGCCGGCGCCGCTGACCGGCTCGGACCGCCGCTGAGGCAGGGGGCGGCCGCACTCCTCGGCGGCCGCCCCTTGCGTCACGGTAAATCGATTCTTTCCGAACTTGCATTTGATGTTAAGTACTGGTGTCCCTAGCGTGGTCGGTATGAACCTCACCGTCCTCGCGGCGTCCGGCCGGACCGGACTCGCACTCACCCGGGAAGCCTTGCGGCGCGGGCACACCGTGACCGCGATCGCCCGGGATCCCGGCCGTATCGATGTTCCGCCGTCGGCCCGGCTGCACAAGGTGGCGGCCGACGTGGAAGATCCCGCGAGCCTTGCCGCCATCGCCGGCTCGACCGTCCTTTCCGGACTCGGCACGGACCGGGCCGGCGTGCTGACGGCGGGAGCCAAGGCGGTGGCCGCGGCCGGGCCGTCCCGGATCATCTGGCTCGGCGCGTACGGCACGGGCCGTTCGGCGGAGGTGGCGGGCGAAGCGGCCACGACGCTGGCGAAGCTGCTGGGCGACCGGCTCGCCGACAAGGTCGAGGCGGACGCGACGATCCTCGCCGCGGGCGGCACGATGTTCCACGCGGGCCTGCTGACGGACGGCCCGGAGAGCGCGGAGCGGCGCACGGTCGGGCTGGAAGCGGGGCCACCGCTGGACTTCGAGGCGGTGATCAGCCGGGCGACGGTCGCCGCGGCGATGCTCGACGAGGCCGAGACGCCGCACTTCGAGGGCACGATCGCGTTGCCCCTGCCCGGCTGAGCACGGCAGCTCGGCGCTGCGCGCCTCGGTCGGCGCGAGGCAGCGGGGGCACATCGGGCAGGAGAAGGCGGCTCGAAGCGGCTCGGGGACCGGCCGGAGTACCCGGCGCTGCCCACCGGCGGCGACCCTTACCCAGCCCCCGGGCGAGACCGGAGCGCCGGAAGCGGCCCCACCGCCCGCAGCGACCACATCCCAACCCACCCGGGCCGCACCGGAGGACCGGATGCGGGCTCAGTGCCCGGCGATGATCTCCTCCAGTGCCTCCCGGATCTGCTCGCGGAGCCAGGCGTGCGCCGGGTCGGAGTCGAAGCGCTGGTGCCACGTTGCGCAGATCTCCGCCGCCTCCGCCTTCGCCGGGAGGGGGCGGGTGATCAGCCCGAACGCGTCGATCAGCGGGCGGCCGAGCACCGCCGCGCAGGTGACCAGGGCGTTGCTGCGTTCCGCCAGCTGCAGCGCCGTCGCGAGCGTGGCCACCGAGGCGATCACGCGGCGGCGCAGGCCTTCCGCGGCCAGCGCCTCGTCGATCGGGGCGGTGAGGCGGCCGCGGCGGGAGACCAGGACGTGCGGGTGCTCGGCGAACGCCCGCAGGTCGAGTCGCCCGGTCGCCGGGTGGCCCCGGCGCATCGCCACCTCCAGGTGGTCCCGGCCGAGCACCTCGGCCCGGAACTCGGGCTGCTGCGGCCGGGCGCCACCGAGCTCGACGTCGACGCGGCCGTGCCGGAGGTCGTCGGTGTCGGCGGAGTGCTCGGCCAGCACCCGCAGCCGCACGCCGGGCGCCCGCTCCTGGAGCCGGACCGCCAGCACCGGGATCACCGACGCCGCGAGCGCGTCGTGGCACTGGATGGTGAACGTGCGGTCCAGCTCGGCCAGGTTCAGCTCGCGGGCCGGCTGCAGCACCGCCCGCGCCTGCCGGACCAGCCGGTGCACGTCCTCGCGCACGGCCACCGCGTACGGCGTGGGCACCATCGTGTGACCGGTGCGGACCAGGATGTCGTCACCGGTCACCGCGCGCAGCCGGCCGAGGGTGCGGCTCACCGCCGGTGACGACAGGTGCAGCCGCTCGGCCGCGCCCATCACGCTGCCCTCCTCAAGCAGCGCGTCGAGCACCGTGAGCAAGTTCAAGTCGAGTTGCACGAGCCCAAGACAAACACACGTACGGGAGAAACCATGACGCAGGACCTGCTCGCCGCCACCACCGCCGCCGTCCGGGCCGCCGGGGACCGGATGCTGGAGCGCTACTCCCCCGCCACCCGCCAGCCGGGGCTGCCCGAACTGCTGGAAAGCCTGCACGACAACGACTCCGCCGTCGCCGACGTGCTCCGGCCGGAGCTCGCCGCCATCCGGCCGGAGGCGCGCTGGCTCGACGACGAACACGGCTCCGGGCCGCTGCCCGGCGGCGAGTGGTGGCTCATCGACCCGATGGGCGGCAACGTCAACGCCGTGCACGGCATGCCCGACTGGAACGTCGGCGTGAGCCTCGTCCGCGACGGCCGTCCGGTGCTGGCCGTCCTGTACTTCCCGGTACACGGCGAACTGTTCACCGCCTCCGAAGGCGGGGGCGCCCACCTGAACGGTGAGCGGCTGCGGGTCTCCGCCAAGACGTCGCTGGACGGCGCGCTGGCCGGCACCGGCCAGGCCCAGCCCGGCCACCGGTTCCTCGACCGGATGGGCAGCTCGTTCACCGCGATGTCGGAAGCCGCGCTGTACGTGCGGATCTCCGTGCCGGTGACCCACCAGCTCGCCCAGGTCGCCGCGGGCCGGATGGACCTGCACTGGCAGTTCGACAACGTCCGGGCGCACGCCGCCGGCGTCCTGCTGGTGCAGGAAGCCGGCGGCGTCGTCACGGACCTCGGCGGCGGCCCGTGGGACCTGACGAGCGCGGGCTACCTCGCCGCCGCGCCCGGCGTGCACGCCGCCGCGCTGAAGGTGCTCAGCGCCTGAGCGGCTACCCGCCCAAGCCGAAGAAGGCGATCGCGGCGGCGGCCATGCCGGCCGCGGGCAGGCTGTGCCCGGCACCCTGGATGCTGTAGGCCTCGACCTTGTCGCCGTAGCGGCGGCGGTTCCAGCCGTTCTGCGGGGTGTCCGCCGACGTCGGCGTCTGGCTCAGGCCGAAGACGTTGGTCCACTGCTCGATTTCCTCCTGCAGCAACGCATACGGCACGAGCGTGTCGGCGGTGCCGTGCCACAGCTGGACCCGCGGGCGGGCGCCGGTGTAGCCGGGGTAGGCCTGCCGGACCGCGTCACCCCACTGCTGCGGTGTGCGGTTCGCGCCGCCGTTGCCGGTGCACTTGCTCGACCACGGCGGGAAGTCCGCGGCACTGGCGAAGCAGGTGAACGGGACGCCCATGAACGCCGCGCCCGCCTTGAACACGTCCGGGTAGAGAGCGAGCATTTCGTTGGTCATCATGCCGCCGGAGGAAGAACCGGTGGCGAAGACGCGGTTCGGGTCGCCGCCGTAGTGCTGCTCCGCGTAGGTCACCATCGACACGATCGAAACCGGGTCGCTGCCGCCGCCCCGGCGTTTCGCCGCGTCCGACCACGTGTCGAAGCAGTTGCCGAACCCGGCCTGCTGCTGGGCGCTGGGGTAGATGACGAGGAACCCGTAGCGGTTGGCCAGCGCGGCGAATTCGCTGCCGGAGTAGAACCCGGGCCCGGAACCGCCGCAGCCGTGCATGGCGACCACGATCGCGGGGTTGGCAGGCCGGCTGTCCGGCACGTAGACGTGCATGCGCATCCCGCCCGGGTTGTTCCCGAAGCCGGTCACTTCCACCAGCGAAGCGGCCGACGCCGGGGCCGGGACCACGGCCGCGGTGACGGCCATCAGCAGGGCACTGGTGATGGTCACGAACGCCGTTCTGAATCCACTCATCGGTGACCTCCGGTCGGCGATCCCCCTCGCGCCTTGAGGTTAGGCAGATTCACAACGACCGTCAACAATTCATCAAGCATTCCGGGATACCGAAAGTTTCGAACCTGGTGATACTCTCGAAATGCCGGACAAAAGATTGTTGATCGTCAGGGAATCGGCGAACAATCCGGCGCGGAAGGCGGTGGCGCGTGCTCGAAGCGGCCGGGTGGGCGGAGGACGAGGGCGCGCCGGGTGTGCGGCCGGAGGCCCTGCTGCTGACGCTGTTCGGCGACCACGTGCTGGACCGCGGGATCGCGGTGTCCACCGGTGGGGTGATCGCCGCGCTCGACCGCCTCGGCGTCGGCGAGCACGCGACCCGGGCGACGCTGAGCCGGATGAGCCGCCGCGACCTGCTGCACACCGTCCGCCGCGGGCGGCAGGCGTTCCTGGGCCTGACGCCGCACGGGACGGCGGTGCTGCGCGACGGCCAGCGCAAGCTCGACGGCGACATCGTCGACCGGCACTGGGACGGCCGGTGGACACTGCTGACGTTTTCGGTGCCGGAGACCCGGCGCGCGGACCGCTACGCGCTGCGCACCCGGCTGGGCTGGTTCGGTTTCGGGCCGTTGCGCAGCGGGCTGTGGGTTTCGGCGTCGGCCGCGGACATCGCGCCGGCGCTGGCCGAGCTGGATCTGCTGGACCACGCCGAGGTGTTCCGCGCCGAGCCGTTCATGTGGACCGACCCGGCGCGGATCGCCCGCGAGGCGTGGGACCTGCCCCGGATCGCGGCCGGGTACGAGCAGTTCCTCCGCCGCTGGAGCGGCCGAGCACCCGAAGACCTCGGCGACGAGCTGTCCCGCCGCATCCGGCTGGGGGCGGAGTGGCTGCTGCTGATCCGCCGGGACCCGGTCCTGCCGCCGGCGCTGCTGCCGGAGGACTGGCCGGGGACACGGGCGGCGGCGTTGTTCCGGGCGCTGCGTGGGGAGTGGGAGCGGCCGGCGGGGGAACTGGCGGGTGGGTTGCTGGAGTTCCTGGTCGACGAATGATCTCGGGGCGGCGGGGTGCGGGTCCGGCGCGAGCCGCGGGGCGACGGTGCCGCGCCGTCGCGGTTGCCACGTTGCATGCCACGTTGCAAACTGGAGCCCCCATCCCCGCCCCGGAGGTCAACGGTGACCGACTTCGATCGACGTGATGTGTTGCGCGCCCTCACCGCTCTCGGCGTGACCGGCGTGGCCGCGAGCCTGTTCGGCGGCACCGCCGAAGGCGCCGGTGAGAACCCCTTGGACCTGAAGTTCTCCGTCGCGGAGCAGTTCCGGCCGTTCGACCTGATCGCCCCGAACTTCGTCCAGCTCGACCAGCCCGCCCGGCCCGGTGCGCTCGTCGCGACCGGCATCCGGCCGAAGGCGCCCTACGGGACCGTGACCGTGCAGGTGCTCGACGCCCGCGCGCCCGTCGTCGCCGGGCTGGCCGGGGGCGGGGTTTCCGTTCTCGGCAGCTACGATCCCGCCACCCGGCAGGCGGGCATCGAGATCACCACCGCCGCCGGTACCGCCGTGGTCAAGACCGTCGCCGCCGAGCTGCGGGGGCCGTTCGGCTTTGCCGTGGTGGTCAACGAGAACGCCGTCACCGTCCTGGCCGACCAGGGCTCCGGCTGGCGGCCGCTGCTGACCGAGCGCGACCAGGTCCGGGCCCGGATCGACCTGCGCGACCCGGCCGTCCTGGGCCGGCTGGGCTACGCCTACGGCAGCCGCGGGCCAGCCCGGCTGGGCCGGGTGCGGGCCGGGTACTTCGGCCAGGCGGGCGTCCGCGACCCGCACGTCGTGCAGCACGCCGACGGCCGGCCCTACATCCGCCACGGCAAGCTCTACCTGACCATGACCAACGCCGGTCTCGGGTTCTTCCAGCAGGCGCACTGGGCAGTCTGGACGCTCGACCTCGCCGACCCGGCCAAGCTGGAGCAGGTGGCCACGCTGTTCTTCGCGCGCGACGGCGTCGTGCTCGGCGACCACGCCGGCCAGATCGTCCGCGACGGCGACCGGTTCATCCTCCTGATGAGCTCCTGGGGCGACTTCTCGTTCAACGGCGTCCACGTCCGGCACGCCGTCACCCACGCCGACGTGCTCTCGGGCGTGCACGTCCTGCCGACCGAGCAGCTGCCGTTGCCGACGACGGTCAGTTCGTGGGACCCGGCCCTGACCAAGATCGACGGCCGCTGGCACATCGCGTTCGTGGAGAGCCCGGCCCAGCAGCCGTCGTTCGTGTTCCACCCCGCCCTGGCGGCGGCCCCGCGCGGCGCGGACTACGACCACGGGCTGACGCTGCTGGGCGCGGACCGGTCCGTCACCCAGACCGAAGGCACGATCCTGCAGCGCGTGGGCGGCCGCTGGTACCTGTTCGCCAGCGACGGCAACGCGCGCGAATACCCGGTGTACGACCTGAGCCTGCGCAAGCTCGGCACGCTGAACGCCCCGTATGGCACGAACATCCCGCACCCGATGCTGGTGAAGATCGGCGGGCGGTGGTGGCTGCCGACGTTCGACGGAACCCAGTACGCCGAAGACGTCCTGGGCTACGGCGGCCACGGCGACTTCATCCTGATGCGGTCGAGCTAGCCGCCGCGAAGGGCTCGCACACGTACTTCCCGGACGGCTCGCTGTTCCTTACTGGTGAGGCCGGTACGGCGAGCGGAGGGATGCGTGTCCTGGATGGTGAAGTCGCAGTCGGGTACCACGGCCAGGACGGCCGGGCGGCGCAAGCGGCCGCCCGGCCCCACAACCCCACCGCGAGCCGCCGGCTGCCGCGCAGCCCGACGCTGCCCGGCTCCCGCGGCCGGGGCAGCCCCTCCTCGGAGGCGGGGCGCCGGGCCCGGCCGCCCCCCCCCGCCCCGCGCCCGGACGGCACCGCGGGGGATCGGG
>NZ_JBEXMD010000090.1:0-12184 GCF_040610315.1 Amycolatopsis sp. NPDC004169 | reverse complement strand
TCACCCCGCCGGGGGGTCCGCCCACCCCCGCGTGGGGCTGGGGGGGGGCGGCCCGGATCCCGGCGCCGCCGCGACGCCGCCGCCCGAGTTCGGGCCGCCACCGGACGATCACGGCACGGACCCGGCCGCGAAGCAGCAGGCACGCCAGGCGGTCCAGGCCCAGGCCACGCAGGCCGTCGGCTGGTGGCTCGACCGGATGGTGGCCACCGATCTCGCGTCCGTGGAACGGCTGACCTGGTTCTGGCACGGCCACTTCGCCACCGGCGAGCAGAAGGTGCGCAGCCCGCGGCTGATGCTCGCGCAGAACCGGACGCAACGCGAACACGCGCTCGGCAGCTTCACCGACCTGGCCCGCGCGATGGTCGTCGACCCGGCGATGCTGCTGTGGCTCGACGGGAACAGCAACAAGGCGGGCAAGCCGAACGAAAACCTCTCCCGCGAGTTCATGGAACTGTTCACCCTCGGCATCGGGCACTACACCGAAGACGACGTCCGCGAGGCCGCCCGCGCGCTCACCGGCTGGACCGCCAAGCGTGACGCCACCGGCGCGCAGCTGGTCGCCAAGCGGCACGACGACGGGGTGAAACGGATACTGGGCGCCAGCGGCGACTTCACCGCGCAGTCCTTTGTGGACCTCGTGCTGGGCCGGCCGGATTCGGCCCCGTTCGTGGTCGGGCGGATCTGGGCCCGGCTGGTGTCCGCGACCCCGCCGCCGCCGGACACGCTCGGCCGGCTCGTGGCCGCCTACGGCAGCCGGCGTGACATCACCGCCCTGCTGCGCGCGATCACCGGCGAAGCGGCGTTCCACGACAGCGGGACGTCGCTGGTCAAGCAACCGGTCGAATGGCTGGCCGGGCTGCTGCGCGCACTCGGCGTCCGGCCGGGCAAGCTCGACGAGAAGACCCGCGGGCAGCTGCTCGCCGCGTTGCGCGGGATGGGCCAGGTGCCGTTCCAGCCGCCGAGCGTCGGGGGCTGGGCCGCGGGCGGGGCGTGGCTGACGACGTCGGCGGGGGTCGCCCGGCTGCACGCTGCCCAGCTGGTCGCCGCGCACGCGGATCTCGGCGTGGTGGCGAAGGCGCGGGACAAGGTCGCCGCGGTCGGCGACCTGCTCGGCGTCGACGCCTGGTCGGACCGCACGCGCACCGCGCTGGCCGGGGTGGCAGGCAACGTCCGTCAACTGTCCGCAGTGGCCGCTTGTGCCCCCGAGTACGTAGTGAGCGGGTGACTTTTCGTGCAGCAGGTGAACCGTCGCAGGTTTCTCACCGCGACCGGCGTGACGGCCGCCGCGGCCCTGGCCGCCGGCGCCACGCAGGTCGACTGGGGCCGGCTGATGTCGGCCGCGCAGGAGAACCCCCTCGACCCCGGCGCGGGGGTGCTGGTGGTCGTCACCCTCTACGGCGGCAACGACGGCCTCAACACCGTCGTCCCGGCGGCCGATCCCGCCTACCGGGCCGCTCGCCCGGAACTCGCCTACCGGCCGGAAGAGGTCCTGGACCTCGGCGAAGGGCTGGGGCTGAATCCCGGGATGAAGGGCTTCAAGAGCCTCTGGGACGACGGCAGGCTCGCCGTGCTGCGCGGCGTCGGCTACCCCAAGCCCGACCACAGCCACTTCCGGTCGATGGCGATCTGGCAGACGGCTTCGCCCGAGACGTCGGTCCCGACCGGCTGGCTCGGCCGGTGGCTCGACGCCACGGGTGACGACCCGCTGCGCGCGGTCTCGGTCGACCCGGTGCTGCCGCCGCTGCTCGCCGGGGAGCGCACCGCCGCCGCGTCCCTGCCGGTCGGCGGGCTGAAGCTGCCGGAGGGCGCGCTCGGCAAAGCGTTCGCCGGACTCGGCGCGGCACAGCCCGGCGAAGGGTTCTGGCAGGCCCGCGCCGCGCGCTCGGTGACCGACCTGCACCGGGCCGTGCAGACGCTCGGGCAGCCCGCGAAGGACGGGAAGAAGGCCAAGGGCGAGCTGGCCGCCCAGCTCGACGTGGTCGCCGGGCTGATCGAGGCGGGCGTGCCGACGCGGGCGTACTCGGTGTCGCTGGGCGGGTTCGACACCCACGCCGACGAGCGCGGCACCCAGCAGCGGCTGCTGACCGGACTGGACGGCGCGCTGACGCCGTTCGTGCGGCGGCTGGGGAAGACCGACCGCGGCAAGCAGGCGACGGTGCTGGTCTACTCGGAGTTCGGCAGGCGCGTGACGGCGAACGCCAGCCAGGGCACCGACCACGGCACGGCGGGCCCGGTCTTCGTCCTCGGCGCGCGGGTCAAGGGCGGCTTCCATGGCGCCGAACCCAGCCTGACCGACCTCGACGACGGCGACCTGAAGCTCAGCACGGACTTCCGCGACGTCTACGCGTCGCTCGTCGAGAACGTCCTCGGCACGGACGCGGGCCGGGTGCTGCCCGGGCACCGCGGCCGGCTGGACGGGCTGTTCGCCTGAGCGTCACGGCACGGACGGCAGGCCCGTCAGGCGGAACCGCGCGCCCCCGCCCGGCGCCGCCTCGCACCACAGGTCGCCGCCGTGGGCCCGGGCGAAGCCGCGGGCGATGGGCAGGCCAAGGCCCGAGCCGGCCTGGCTGCGGGCGGCGTCGAGGCGGACGAGCCGGTCGAAGATGCGTTCGCGTTCCCCCGCCGGGACGCCCGGGCCGGTGTCGGTCACCGTCACCCCGTCGCCGGTGACCTCCAGGGTCAGCGTGCCCCGGCCGTCCATCGCGCGGACGGCGTTGCCGGTCAGGTTGGCGAGGACCTGGGTCAGCCGGGCCCGGTCGCCGAGCACCGTCGTGTCCGCCCCGGTCACCTCCACCGTGACGTCGGGCGCGGTCAGCCGGACCTGCTCGGCCTGGGCCACGGCCAGCTCCCGCAGCGGCACCGGGGCCCGTTCGAGCTCGGCGCCCGCGTCGAGCCGGGCCAGGTCCAGCAGGTCGGCGACGAGCCTGCCGGCCCGCTGCGATTCGCGCACCACCAGCAGCTGCAGGCGTTCCCGCTGCTCGTGCGGTGCGTCCGGGGGCTGCTGCAGCAACGCCTCGGCCGCCGCCTGCACACCGGCCAAGGGGGTCCGCAGCTCGTGGGCCGCGTCGGCGACGAACCGCCGCGTCCGCTCTTCGGACGCCCGCGCCGCGCCCTCGGCACCTTCGAGCGCGTCGAGCGCGGAGTCGAACGCGGCCGCCGCACGCCCCAGCTCGGTGCCGGTCCGCTCGGGCGCGAGCCGGCCGCCGCGCTCGCCGGTCACGATCGAGCGGGCCAGCCGGGTCATCGCGTCGAGCGGGGCGAGCGCGAACCGGACGGCCAGCAGCAGCGCGACCGCGGCGACGGCGAGCGCGGCAAGGCCGGTGGCCACCAGCACCCACCGCAGGCTCCGCTCGGCGGCCGCGATCAGGGACTCGTCGGCGGTGAGCGTCAGCTTCGCGCCGTTGATCCGCGGCGGCCCGGACAGCGTCGCGCGGACCTGCCGGATCCGGGCGCCCGCCGGCAGCGGCGGGGAGCCGAAGACCGAGCCGTCCGGCAGGGTCAGCGAGCCCACCACGCCGCGCGTCTCGATGCGCCGCACCAGGGTCCGCGGGGACACGTTCTGCTTGGCCAGCTGCTGCGCGAGCTGGACCCGGGTGGTGAGCACCGCGTTGACGTCCCGCTCGGCCTGCGCGCGGAACACCGCGTCCACGACGAACCCGACGGCGACCAGCACCACCGCCAGCACCACGAGCACGGTCACGGTGACCCGGCGGCGCAGCGACGCCGTCCGCAGGCTCACGGCTCGCCGCGCAGGACGTACCCCTGGCCGCGCACGGTGTGCAGCACGCGCGGGCCGTGCGCTTCGAGCTTGCGGCGCAGGGTGCTGACGTTGACTTCGACGAGGTTCGGGGCGGAGTCGCCGTAGCCCCAGACCGCCGTGAGGACCTGGGTCTTGGACACCACCCGGTCCCGGTGCTGGGCGAAGTAGACGAGCACCTTCCACTCGGTCGAGGTCAGCTCGACGTCGGTGCCGCCGTAGCGGGCGCGCCCGCCCTCGACGTCGATCACGAGGTCCCCCACCTCGACGGCCGGCCGGGTGCGCCCGGTCCGGCGCAGCACGGCGGTCACCCGCGCGACCAGTTCGGCGAGCACGAACGGCTTCACGACGTAGTCGTCGGCCCCTTCGCCGAGCCCGCGCAGCCGGTCCTCGACGCCGTCCCGCGCGGTGAGCATCACGACACCGGCGGCGGAGTTCCGCCGGATCACCCGCAGCAGCTCGAACCCGTCCCGGCCGGGCAGCAGCACGTCGAGCACCACCAGGTCCGGACGGCTGCGGGTGAGCTCCGCCTCCAGCTGGGCGCCATCGGGCCGCGACCGCACCGAGAAACCGGCGTCGGCCAGCGCCGCCTCGACCGGCACGCGGATCGCTTCGGCGTCCTCGATCACCAAGACGCGCGGCGGGGTCGGCTCGTCCACCCCGTCAGCTTAGAGGCAGCCGGTCACCCGATGCCGTTGACGGGAACCTGACGAGCGCGCGACGGACACTGACGATTTCCCTACGCCGATCCACACATCTTGACGATTTCCCTACGCCGCTCGCCGGAGCCGGCAGGCACGCTGCGGTACGTGCCGGCACCCACCTCATGGCTGAAGCGGCTGGTCGTCGGCCGGCCGTTCCGCAGCGACACCCTCGGCGAGACCCTGCTGCCGAAGTGGCTCGCGCTGCCCATCTTCGCCAGCGACCCGCTCTCCTCGGTCGCCTACGCCACCCAGGAAATCCTGCTCATCCTCTCCATCGGCGGCCTCGCCTGCTTCACCCTCGCCCCGTGGGTCGGCCTGGGCGTGGCCGTGCTGCTGACCGTGGTGGTGATCTCCTACCGGCAGGTCGTGAAGGCCTATCCCAGCGGCGGCGGCTCCTACGAAGTCGCTTCCCGCAACCTCGGGTCGCACGCCGGGCTCGTCGTGGCCGGGGCGCTGATGGTCGACTACATCATGACCGTCGCCGTCTCGGTGGCGTCCGGAGTGGACAACATCATCTCCGCCGTCCCCGAGCTGAACGACCACCGGATCCTGCTCGACATCGGCTTCATCGTGCTGCTGGCGGCGATGAACCTGCGCGGCATCCGCGAATCCGGCCGCGCCTTCGCCGCGCCGACCTACCTGTTCATCGCCACGGTCGTGCTGATGATCGCGGCCGGCTTCGCCCGCGTCGCCACCGGCCACCCGCCGGTCTCCGAAAGCGCTGGTTACACCGTCCGGCCCGAACAGGCCGGGTTGACCGGTTTCGCCCTCGTTTTCCTGTTGCTGCGGTCGTTCTCCTCCGGCTGCACCGCGCTCACCGGCGTCGAGGCCATCTCCAACGGCGTCCCCGCGTTCCGCAAACCGAAGGCGCTCAACGCCGCCCGCACGATGACCGCCATGGGCGTCACCGCCGTGGTCATGTTCGGCGGCATCACCGCGCCGGCGCTGATCACCAAGGTGCACATCGCCGAGAACACCTGCGACCTGGCCGGCTTCCGCGGCGACTGCACCACCGACCCCCAGCGCACCGTGATCAGCCAGATCGGCGCGGCCGTCTTCGGCGGCGACCACGCGGTGCTGTTCTACGTCCTGCAGGCCGCCACCGCGCTGATCCTGATCCTGGCCGCCAACACCGCGTTCAACGGTTTCCCGCTGCTGGCCTCGATCCTGGCCCAGGACCGCTACCTGCCCCGCCAGCTGCACACCCGCGGCGACCGGCTCGCCTTCTCCAACGGGATCATCGCCCTGTCGCTGGTCGCCGGGATCCTGGTCTTCGCCTTCGACGGCTCCACCACCCGCCTCATCCAGCTCTACATCCTCGGCGTGTTCACCTCGTTCACCCTCTGCCAGGCCGGGATGGTCCGGCACTGGAACCGTGAGCTGGCCACCGCCACCACCGGCCGCGCCGCCATCCGGCGCTCCCGGCTCAGCAACGCCGTCGGCGCGTTCCTCACCGCGATCGTGCTCGTGGTCGTGCTGGTCACCAAGTTCAGCCACGGCGCGTACCTGGTCGTCATCGCCATCCCGCTGCTCTACGGCCTGATGCGCGCCATCCACCGCCACTACACCCACGTCCGCGAAGAACTCCAGCCCGACGAGGAAAGCGAGCTGCTGCCCAGCCGCGTGCACGCGATCGTCCTGGTGTCCACATTGCACAAACCGAGCCAGCGCGCGATCGCCTTCGCCCGCGCCACCCGGCCGGACACGCTGAGCGCCATCACCGTCAACGTCGACGACGCCGACACGCGCGAACTGCGGCGCCAGTGGGAAGCACGCGGGATGAAACTCCCGCTCAAGGTGATCGAGTCCCCGTACCGCGAGATCACCCGGCCGGTCGTGCAGTACGTCAAGAACCTCCGCCGCGGCAGCCCCCGCGACGTCGTCTGCATCTACATCCCCGAATACGTCGTCGGCCGCTGGTGGGAAAACGTGCTCCACAACCAGAGTTCCCTGCGCCTCAAGGGCCGCCTGCTGTTCGAGCCCGGCGTGATGGTGACCAGCGTGCCGTGGCAGCTGCACTCCACCACCCGCCGCGACCTGCACCGGGTCCGTCCCCTCCCGGGCGACATCCGCCGCGGCGTCACCACCACCCGGCGGCCGGGCTGAGGGCGTCAGGCGGATTTCGCCTCGTGGACGATCGCGGCCGCGGCGTGCGGGTCGGGGACCGTGATCGTCACGGTGCGGCCGGTGTGCAGGGTCAGCCGCAGGGCGGTGCCGGCGCGGAGCGTGTAGTAGGTGTGCTGCGGGGTCCACCAGAAGCCGAGGGGCAGGCGCCACAGCGACGAGCGCAGGTCGGTCACCTCGGCCCGGTCGATCTCGGCCAGGCGGTACGTGCGGCGCGGCCAGCCGAACGCTCCACAGTGGACCGATACCCCGTTCGGCCCCGCCGCCGTCCTGACCCGCAGCCCGGCCAGCACCGTGACGAGCACGGCGGCCACGGCCACGGCGAGCGGGACGGCGGGGCCGTCGGGGTCGAGCCAGCCGCCGTGCGACAGCCCGCCCAGTGACAGCAGCGGTACCAGCAGGGCGGCGCTCAGCACGACCAGCAACGGCCAGTTCGTCACCCGGCCGGTGTAGACCGAGTACCGGCCCGGGCCGGGCACTGCGGATGCCGTCATCGGGCACCGTCCTCTCGACTGTCAGGTCATCTTCTCGATGAGGCGAAGCAGTTCGGCGCGTCCGAGGCCGTGCCGCCGGGCGACCGCCACGAGCGCCCGCGCGGCCTCGGTGACCGGAGCCGGCTCGGTGACGGCGGCCGCGACCCGCGCGCCGCGGCCTCGCCGGAACTCCAGGACACCCTCGTCACGCAGCTTCCGGTAGGCGGTCAGCACGGTGTTGCGGTCGACGGACAAGGCCGCCCCCAGCTCAGCCGCCGGCGGCAGCTGAACCCCGACGGCGAGCTCGCCCGAAGCGATGCCCCGCCGCACGCAAGCCACGATCTGCAGCGGCAGCGCTTCCCCCGAAGAATGATCCACTTCCCATCTCATGGTGCTAGTACTATTAGCACCATCCGAGCACTCGGTCAACGCGCCGGCCCGTTCGTCGCGATCAGCGCCGGCGAATAGGTCGTCATACGCCGGCAATGGTTGCCCGCCGGCTGCCGGACTCCGTAGGTTCGACACGAACGAGGAGGTCCGGAATGACCCACCTGGTGCGATTCGCCGGCGGAACCGGTGACATCCGCGTCGGCCTGCTCACCGGCGACGAACTGCGGCCGCTCGCGGTCACGTCGATGAGCGACCTGCTCCGCCGCCCCGTGGCGGAGATCCGTGAACTCGCCGAAGCCGCCGGGGAACCCGTCGCCGGCGCCCGCCTGCTGCCGCCGCTCGACGGGCGGATGGAGGTGTGGGCCGCCGGGGTGACCTACCTGCGGTCCGAGGAAGCCCGTCGCGAGGAGAGCGTCGACGAGGATGTCTACGCGCGGGTGTACCGGGCGGAACGGCCGGAGCTGTTCTTCAAGTCGGCCGCCTGGCGGGTGGTCACCGACGGCGAGCCGATCGCGGTCCGCGCCGACTCGGCCAACAACGTGCCGGAGCCGGAACTCGGCCTGCTGCTGACCGCCGGCGGGGAGATCGCCGGGTACCTGGTGGTCGACGACGTCAGTTCCCGCAGCATCGAAGGCGAAAACCCGCTGTACCTGCCGCAGGCCAAGATCTACACCGGCTCGTGCGCGGTGTCGGCCCGGGTGCGCCCGGCGTGGGAGGTGCCGGACGCGCTCGCCCTCGCCCTGCGCATGCGCATCCGGCGCGACGGCGCCGAGGTGTTCGCCGGCGAAGCGAACACCGCCCAGCTGAACCGCAAACCCGCCGAACTGGTCGAATACCTGTGGCGGGACAACGACTTCCCGGACGGCGCCGTGCTCTCGACCGGCACCTCCGTTGTGCCGGGGCTCGACCAGGGGCTGCAACCGGGAGACGTGGTCGAAATCGAGATCGACGAGGTCGGCTCCCTGCACTCCCCGGTCGTGCTGGGCGCGGAGGAGGTGCGCCGGACGCTCGCCGAGCGCTGAACGGCCGCCGTCAAGCCCGCTCGTTCACCCACACCGCGACCTGCGTCCGGTTCGCCAGGTCCAGTTTGTTGAGGATGTGCTGGAGGTGGGTCTCCGCGGTCCGCTGGGCGATGACCAGCCGGACGGCGATCTCGCGGTTGCTCAGCCCGGTCGCGACCAGCCGGGCGATCTCCGACTCGCGGGGCGTCAGCGGCGGCAGCACCGCGCTCCCGGTGGGCTCACCGCATTTCGCGGCCGACGCCGGGGCGAGGATGTCGTGCGGGTTCTGCCCGCGCCCTTCGGCGAACGCCTCCTCGAACCGGGCCTCGCCGAGCGCGCCACGGGTCGCCGCGAGCAGCTGCCGGTGGGCCAGCGACACGGCGATGTCCGGCTCGGCTCCGCAGCGATCCCACACCGTCGCCGCCGTGCCGAACAGCCGCGCCGCGCGTGGCCAGTCTTCGCGCCGGGCCGACGCCCAGGCCAGCCCGTCCACCCGGTACGCCACCGACAGCACGTCGAGCCCGCGCAGGTCGATCTCCAGCGCGTCGCGCATCGCGCGTTCACCGACGTCGAGGTCCCCGCCGAAGAAGATCTCGACCGTGCCCAGCCCGAACAGGGCCATCGACCGGTAGGCCTCGTCCCCCGCCTCCGCGCACAGGCGCAGCATCTCCTCCAGCAGCCGCCGGGCGCCGGGCAGGTCGCCGCGGAAGGCCGTGGCCACCGCCTGGATGAACATCGGGTGCAGCTGCTTGCGCGGCGCGCCCTGCTCCCCGAAGATCCGCACGGCCTCGGCGGCGTTCTCCAGCGCGTACGGCTCGACCGCGATCATCGCCACGAACGCCTCCGCGTGGCGGAGGTAGGGCACCGCGTCCTCGTCGACGGCGGCTTCGGCGAGCTTCAGCCGCTGCCGGGCCCCGTCCAGATCCGCGTGCAAGGCGGCGCACAGGGCGGCCCGGGCCTGCGCCGTCGCGCGGCCAGGAGCGTCCTCGGCGGCGACGGCGAGTGCGCGGTCCAGCCACTCCCGGAGCTCCCCCGCCGCGCCCCGGGCCGTCCAGTATTCGAGGACCGCGACCGCCATCCGGAGCGCGACCGCCGCCTCGTCCGGGGTGCGCAGCGACCACGACAGCGCCGCCCGGACGTCGGCGTGCCGTTCGGACAGGCGGGTGAACCAGTCCTCGCGCCGGGGGCCGAACCACTCGGCGTCGGCTTGCGCCAGCAGCCGCGCGTGGTGGTCGCGGTGCCGCCGGGCCACCTCCTCGGCGGACCCGGTGGCGGCCAGCCGTTCCTGGCCGAACTCACGCAACGCCTCCAGCATCCGGTACCGGACGCCGGTCGCGCCGTCGACGCGCAGCAGTACCGATTTGTCGACCAGGCCGTCGACCGCGTCCAGCACCGCGAAGCCGTCGAGCCCCGCGACCGCGCAGACGTCCTCGGCGGCGGACAGGTCGAACGCGCCCGCGAACACCGCGCAGCACTCCCAGGCCGCGCGTTCGCCTTCGGTGCACAGGGAATGGCTCCACTCGATGGTGGCGCGCAGGCTGCGGTGCCGCTCGGGCCGGGACCGCGCCCCGGTGGTCAGCAGCGCCAGGCTGTCGCCCATGCGCTCGGCGATCTGCCCGGGCGAGAGCGCGCGGATGCGGGCGGCGGCCAGCTCGACGGCCAGCGGCAGGCCGTCGAGCTGGCGGCACACCCCCACGACGGACGCCACGTCGTCCTCGAGCCGGAACGAGGGCAGCACTTCGGCGGCGCGGTCGGCGAACAGCCGCACGGCGTCGTAGGCGATCGCGTCCTCGGCGGTCCGGGCGTCCTCCGGCGGCACGGCCAGTGGCGCGATCGGCGTGATCCGCTCGCCCGCGACCCCGAGCGAACACCGGCTGGTCGCCAGGACCACCAGGTCCGGGCAGTGCCGCAGGAGCGCGTCGACCAGCTCGGCGCAGTCGGCGACGAGGTGCTCGCAGTTGTCGAGCAGCAGGAGCGTCCGCCGGTCGCGCAGGTGGGCCAGCACGGTCTCCCGGGCGGTCCGGGCGGTGGTGTCGTGCAGGCCGAGGCAGTCGGCGAGGGCGCGGGTGACCAGGGTGCCGTCGCGCAGCCCGGCCAGGCCGGCGACGACCACGCCGCCGGGGAACGCCCGGGTCACCGAGCCGGCGACCCGGCCGGCGAGCCGGGTCTTGCCCACGCCGCCGGGCCCGGTCAGCGTGACCAGGCGCGCCTCGCCCAGCAGCCGCCGCACGCGGGCTTCGTCCTCGGCGCGGCCCACGTAACTCGTCAGGTCCCGTCGCGTGGCCACGCCGCCGTCATCGCTCACCGGCCGTTCCTCCGGCCCCCATCTTGATCGGTCGCCGCCCCGGTGTCCATGTGGCCCAACGTCCGCTGCGCCGATCGGCCGACGCGGGTACGTAGCCGCGAATACGTCTTTTCCTCGATGCGACCGGCGGCGCCCGGCGGCCAGACTCGGCGCGCCAGCGATGCCCGCCCGCTCCGGAGGTCGACGATGACCGGCTCCCAGCCCCTGCCCACCGGCGCCGGGGTGGTGCTGGCCCGCGCGATCGTGGCCGGCATCCGGCACGCCGTCCCCGAGCACGCCGCGCTGTTCGACGCGGGCGCGACCGAGTTCGTGGCCGCGCTGCTCGGCGGCTCGCGGGCCGGGACCGGCGCGGACGCCTTCCGCCGCGCGGGCGCCGCGGCGGGCGCCGACCTCGACCGGCTTTCCCGCGCCTACCAGGCGGGCGGCCGGTGCGCCCTCCCGCTGCTGGCCGAGCTGGACCGCCGGACGCCCCGCGGTGTGGTCGCCGCCGGGGTGGACGCGGTGTTCCGGTGCGTCGACGTCCTGATCCGCCTGTCCACCGAGGCCTTCCGGGCCGTCTCCCCGCCTTCGGCCACCGACCTGCGCCGCGAGCTGCTGCGCGCGCTGCTGGCCGGCCGTCCGTGGACCGAACTGGCCGAGCGGGTGGACTGGACCCCACCCGAGCGCGTGGTGGCCGCCGTGGGGGCCGTCCCCCGGCCCGGTGCCGGGTTGCTCGCCGACCCCACCGCCGAACCGCCGTACGCGCTGCTGCCGTCGGACGCCGACCCGGCCCGGTTCCTGGGCGACGGCCCGGCCGCGACCGGACCGGCCGTCGCCCCGGTCGAGGCGGCCACCTCGCTGCGCTGGGCCCGCCGGACGTGGGAGCTGCGCGGCCGCGGCATCCTCCCCCGCGACCGCCTCCTCCGCTGGCCCGACCACCTGACCACGCACTGGCTGGCCGCCGACGAGCTGCTGACCGGCGCCCTCGCCGCGCACAGCCTCGAACCGTTGTCGGACCTGCCCGGGAACCGGCGCGGCAAGCTCGCCGAAACCCTCGCCGCGGTGCTCGACGCCCGCGGCGGCGCCCCCGAAGTCGCGGCCCGGCTGGGCATCCACCCGCAGACCGCGCGCAACCGCCTTCGCCGGCTGCGCGCGCTGTTCGGGACACGCCTGGACGACCCCGGGGAACGGCTCACCCTGCGCATCGCGCTGCGCGCCGAGCGGGTGCTGGCCGGACCGGCCGCCTGAGCGCGCCGAGCGGGTCCCCGAACCAGCCACCCCGACGCACCCCGCACCGAACAGGACCCGGCCGAATCAGCCCGTACCGAACAAGAGCCGGCCGGACCGGCCACCTGAGCGGCGGGGGGGGGGGCCGGCCCCGCGGGCCACCGCCCCACCGCCCCCACCACCCCAGCGGGGGCCCGGCGGGCGCACACCCCGCCAACCCCCCC
>NZ_JBEXMD010000089.1:0-13283 GCF_040610315.1 Amycolatopsis sp. NPDC004169 | reverse complement strand
GGAAAAATTCCCGTTATTTAGTGGGAGGTATCAGGCCTGGTATTCAGAGGCTCTCGCTGTTATTCAGCAGTTGCTCCCAAGGCGGGAAAGCGTGCCTTGACAACCTGCCGCCGGCCGTGTTGGGGCTTCGGATCGGGGTTGCGGGGGGTCTGGGTGCCCCCCTTCGGGGGCTTTCGTCCCCTTCGGGGGCTTTCGCTCCCGTCTTGGGTCTATTGCGGGCGGATGTTCTGGTTGATGTGGAACACGTTCTCCGGGTCGTACTTCTTCTTCACTGCGGCCAAGCGGTCGTAGTTGTCCCGGTACGATGCCCTCACTCGGTCCTGGCCCTCCTCCATCATGAAGTTGATGTACGCCCCTCCTGCCGATGTCGGGTGGAGTTCCTCCCAGTAGTTCCTTGTCCACCGGGCGATCTTCTCCGCGTTCTCCGGTTGGGGGTCCACTCCGACGATCACGCCCGACCAGCCGCCTTCCCGGTGGGGGAACGCCGTTGCGTTCGCCGGTACCCTGCTGGCCGCTCCGTCGATCGGGTACAGGTGCATCGACGAATGCATGGTCGGGAGGTCCTCGCCGTTCTTCAGGTGGATTTCTATTGCCTCGTCGGTGATTTCGTGGAACACGTCCGCGCGCCAGTACCACTGCAGGCCCGGCGGGTACAGCGCGTCGAATGCTCCCTGCAATGCCGTGTAAGGCATGTTCTGCAGGCCCACCAGCAGCGGTTCCCCGAACGAACGGACCGGTTCCAGTACTTCGTCCGCCTTGTCGTGCGCTCCCGTGTAGCACCAGACGATCCCGCACGCCTTGCGGCCCCACAGGTGCTCCGGGAACGGGGGTGCCGGGGGCACCGTCAGGAGGCCGAACCAGCCGTTCAGCTCCTCCGGCAACGACGGCAGCAGCTCGCGGTACCAGCGCAGCACCTCCGGGGTGTCGGCCAGGTCGTAGAGCACCGGGCCGCCGATCACCACGCCGTTCTCGCCGATGTCGTGGCAGCGGAACGTGAACGACGTCACCACTCCGAAGTTGCCTCCTCCGCCGCGCAGGGCCCAGAACAGGTCCGGGTGCTCGAACTCCGAGGCGTGGACGAACGAGCCGTCGGCCAGGACCACGTCCGCTCCCAGCAGGTTGTCGACCGTCAGGCCGAACCGTCTCGCCAGGTAACCGATGCCGCCGCCGAGGGTCAGGCCCGCCACCCCCGTCGAGGCCACGATGCCCGATGGGGTGGCCATGCCGAACGCCACCGTGGCGTGGTCGACGTCGCCCCAGGTGCAGCCGGCGTCGGCGCGGACCGTGTGGTGCTCCGGGTCCACCGTCGTGCTGCGCAGCCTCGACAGGTCGATCACGAGCGCGCCGTCGGCCACCCCCAGGCCGCCCGCGTTGTGGCCGCCGCCGCGGACCGCGATGTCCAGGCCCTTGGCCCGGCCGTAGCGGATGCAGGTGACCACGTCGGCGGCGTCGCGGCAGTAGGCGATCGCCGCCGGGTGCTTGTCGATCATGGCGTTGTAGACCGCGCGGGACTCTTCGTAGCCCGGGTGGCTCGGCGTGATCAGGTCGCCGCGCAAGGTGGCGGCCAGTTCCTCGTGCGGCAAGGCGGTGGTGGTCATGAGGGCCCCTCTCGGATTTTTCGGTTCCGGGGGGAACGTAGGCAGCCGGCGTTCGCGCAGCGTTCGGCCCGTTCGGGCCTGGTCAGGACGGTGCAGCCACGCCCAGGTCCGCCTCGGCCCGCCGCCGCAGGGCGACGCTGCCCTGGGCGCGGGCGAGCTCCACGGCCGCCCGCAGGCGGGGCCGCGGGTCGGCGTCGTGGGCCGCGCGCAGCCGCAGGACCTCCGGCAGCCACCAGCGGTCGTCGCGGGCCTCGCCGGCGGCCAGCGCGGCGTCCAGCGTCGCCCGGGCCGCGTCCGGTGGCGACAGCTCGGCGACCAGGGACAACCAGTACGGCATCCGGGCGAACGACCCCTCGGCCTTGAGGTTCGCCACGCCTTCCTGCGCCGCGGCCAGCCCGGCCGCGCCGCCGCGGGCCCAGCCGCCCAGCACCAGCGCCCACTCGCGGTAGTACGCGAAGCCGTACCGGTAGCAGAGCTCCCGCAGCTCGGCCGCCGCCGGCTCCAGCGCATCGCGGTCGCGGCGCATCTGGTGGGTGATCCCGGCGTAGGCCAGCGCGATGGCCAGGCTGTACGGGTGCTCGATCCGCCGGGCGAGCGCGATCGCGCTCGCCCCGCACGCCACGGCCGTGTCCTCGTGCCCGAGCAGCCAGTGCGCGTGCGCCGCCCAGGCCGGGCCGTGCACGTCCGGCCGGGTGCCGATCGGCCACGACGCCGCGTCGCGCGTGCGCTCGGCGCCCAGCTCGAAGTGCCGCAGCGCCTCGGCCGGGTCGTGGCCGAGGCTCAGCGACGAGCCCGCGACGATGAAGTGCGCCGAGCCGCTCTGCTCGGCGCTCGTCCCGGGCGCGAGCAGCCCGAGCGCGCGTTCGGCCGCCTCGTGGGCCTGCACCGTCCGGCCCTGGACGAACCGCGACGACCACAGCTCCAGCAGCGCGGTGAGCGCGGCCTCCGCGTCGCCCAGCGACTCCGCCAGCGCCAGCGAACGCTCCAGCGTCCGCTGCAGCTCGGGAGACGAGTAGCCCTGGTGGGCGTTGAGCGGCCCGGCGAGCGCTTCGAGGACGGCCAGCTCGTCCCGGTCGCGGTTGCCGCTGGGCGGCCGGGCGGACACCAGCGCCAGTGCCTCCCGCAGTAGCCGGATCGCTTCGGCGTGGGCGAACGTGCCCGCGGCGACCGCGGCCGCCCGCCGGTAGTGCGCGACGGCGCGGTCCGGGCGGCCGCCGCGGGCGTACTGCTCGGCCAGCTGCGCCGCCACCGCGTCGGTGTCCCCGGCGTGCAGCAGCTCGAGCCCCTGGGCCAGCCGCCGGTGCAGCAGCCACCGCCGCGGCGGGCTGACCTGCTGGTAGGCCGTCTCCCGCAGCAGGTCGTGGGTGAAGTCGTAGCTGCCGCCGGACTCACGCACGAGCCGGCGCCGCCACAGCTCGTCGACGGCGTCGACGACGGTGTCCGCGTCGAGGTCGCTGGCCTCGGTGAGCAGTTCGAGGGTGAAGTCGCGGCCGGCCGCGGCGGCCAGCCCGGCGATCTCGCGGGCGGCCGGGCCCGGCTGCTCCAGCCGCGTCCGCAGCACCGCGGCCAGCCCCTCGGCCGGCGGGGAGTCGTGGGCCCGCACCGCTTCGACGACGTAGAGCGGGTACCCGCCGGTGGCCGCGAACAGCAGGTCGCGGTCCGAAGTGGACAGTGGGCGGCCGCCGACCGCTTCGGCGAGGCGGGCCGTGCCGTCGGCGTCGAACGGGCGCAGCGGCAGCTCGGCGAGCCTGCCGTCGTCGCGCAGCTGGGCCGTCCAGGCCGCGCCGCCCGGACCCGGGTCGCCGTCGCGCAGCGTCGCGGCGACCAGCAGCGGCGCGGACGGCAGCAGGCCGAGGCAGAACGTGACGAACGCGCCCGTCTCTTCGTCGCACCACTGCGCGTTGTCGAGCACCAGCAGGACCGGCCGCCCCCCGGCGGTCAGTGCCCTGGCCAGTCCTTCGAAGAACCGCAGGCGCTGCCAGGCCTCCACCGTCGGGTGCCCGCCGCCCGGCCGCGAGGCCGGCAGCAGCCGGTCGACCTCCGCCCGCCACACCGGGTCCAGCGATGCCGCCGCCCGCTGCACGGCCGGGGTGCGCAGCCAGTCGGCCACCGGGGCCAGCGCGAGCCGCCCCGGCGTGCCGAAGCACCGGCCGGCGGCCACGACCGCGCCCTCGGCCCCGGCCAGCCCGGCGAGCTCGGTGACCAGCCGGGTCTTGCCGACGCCGGCGTCGCCGCGGACGAGGACGAACCCGGCGCGGCCGGCGGCGGCCGTCCGCCACAGCTCGCCGAGGCGGGCCAGCTCGGCGGCGCGGCCGACGAGCCCGGGCGCGGCCGCCCGCCGGGGTTCGGGGTCCGGCCGGTCCAGCAGCCGGCGCAGTGCCGCCCGGGTCGGCTCGGCCGGGACGACGCCGAGTTCGCGTTCGAGCACCGACGCGCACCGGTGGTAGGTGCTCACCGCGCCCGCCCGGTCGCCTGCCTCGGCCTGCAGTCCCATCAGCGTCCGGTAGCCCGGCTCTTCGAGCGGGCGCAGCGCGATCCGGCGGCGGGCCGCGTCGAGCGCGGCGGCCGGATCGCCCGACGGCGTCCGGCAGATCAGGTCGCACAGCTCGACGCACTGGCCTTCGAGCTCGGCGCGGGCCGCCAGCACCCAGTCGTCGGCGAGGCCGGGCAGCAACTCGCCGCCGTAGGCCGCGAGCGCGGCCCGGGCGTGGCCGACGGCGGCAGCGGGGTCTCCGGCGTCTCCGGCGGCCAGCGCGGCCCGGTGCGCGAGGGCGAACTCCCGCACGTCCACCCGGCTCGACGGCGTGTCCTGCCAGCACAGGTCCTGCCCGGTGACGGCCAGCGAGGGCAGCTCGCCCAGCACGCGGCGCAGCTGGTGCAGCTCGCGGCGGAGGTTGGTCAGCGCCTGCGCGTCGGTGGAGTCCGGCCAGAACAGCCCGGCGAGCAGCCGCCGCGGCTGCGGACGGCCGGCGTGCACGACGAGGTGGGCGACCAGCGCGACCGACCGCGGCGACCGCGTCAGCACGGCGCCGGACTCCTCGTCGGCGATCACCTGCTCACCCAGCAGCGACACGCGCAGCACCCGCACACGCTACTGCGCCGTTCGTCGCCGACCCAGCCACAGCCACGGCCGAATGACGTCGCACCCGTGCGCCGTTCGTGCGCGGATCTTCACCGGCAGGGGCTTGCGCCCGGCCCGCCGGGTGCGCAGGCTCGACGTCGTGAGCGAGCACGAGTACGACCTCATCGTCATCGGTTCGGGCCCCGGCGGGCAGAAGGCCGCGATCGCCGCGGCGAAGCTCGGCAAGAAGGTGGCGGTCGTCGACCGGCACGACATGGTCGGCGGGGTGTGCGTCAACACCGGCACGATCCCGTCCAAGACGCTGCGCGAAGCCGTGCTCTACCTGACCGGCATGAACCAGCGCGAGCTCTACGGCGCGAGCTACCGCGTCAAACAGGACATCACGATCGCCGACCTGCTCGCGCGCACCCAGCACGTGGTCGGGCGCGAGGTCCAGGTGGTGCGCGCGCAGCTGATGCGCAACCACATCGACCTGATCGACGGCACCGGCTCCTTCGCCGACCCGCACACCGTGCTGGTGGAGGGCCGTCACCGCGGCGACCGGCGGACGCTGTCGGCCGACCACGTCGTGATCGCCACCGGCACTCGGCCCGCGCGGCCGAAGCAGATCGACTTCGACGCCGCCCGCGTGCTCGACTCCGACGAGATCCTGCAGCTGGAGGAAATCCCGTCGTCGCTGGTCGTGGTGGGCGCCGGGGTGATCGGGATCGAGTACGCGTCGATGTTCGCCGCGCTCGGCTCCCGGGTCACCGTGGTCGAGCAGCGCGACCACATGCTCGACTTCTGCGACCCGGAGATCGTCGAGTCGCTCAAGTTCCAGCTGCGCGACCTCGGCGTCACCTTCCGCTTCGGCGAGAAGGTCGCGGACGTGGCGGTGTCCGACCACGCGACGATCACGACCCTGGTGAGCGGCAAGCGCATCCCGGCCGACGGCGTGATGTACTCGGCGGGCCGCCAGGGCATGACGGGCGAGCTCAACCTGGAGGCGGCGGGCCTGAGCGCGGACGAGCGCGGCCGGCTGGTGGTCGACGAGAGCTACCGCACGGCGGTCCCGCACATCTACGCGGTGGGCGACGTGATCGGCTTCCCGGCACTGGCGGCGACGTCGATGGACCAGGGCAGGCTGGCGGCCTACCACGCGTTCGGCGAGCCGGCGCACGAGCTGGGCGCGCTGCAGCCGATCGGCATCTACACGATCCCGGAGATCTCGTACGTCGGCTCGACCGAGGCCCAGCTGACGTCGTCGTCGGTGCCGTACGAGGTCGGCATCGCGCGGTACCGCGAGCTGGCGCGCGGCCAGATCACCGGTGACAGCTACGGGATGCTGAAGCTGCTGGTGTCCACGACGGACCGGAAACTGCTGGGCGTCCACGTGTTCGGCACGGGTGCGACGGACCTGGTCCACATCGGACAGGCGGTGATGGGCTGCGGGGGCACGGTCGACTACCTGGTGGACGCGGTGTTCAACTACCCGACGCTGTCGGAGGCGTACAAGGTGGCGGCCTTGGACGCGACCAACAAGATCCGGGCGCTGGAGCGCTTCTCCTCTTGAACCACCCCAACAGTCACACCAGCACCACCTGATCCACTGGCCCCCAACCGGTTTGACACCCGTCTAGAACATATGTTCGACTGGCGCCGTGCGATGGGATCGGCAGCGGACAGGGGAGGGTGAACCGGCACTGCCCGGGCTCGAGGGCCTGGTGCGGACCGTGCGGTCACCGGAATTCGACGGCGTCACCTTTCACGAGGTGCACGCGCGCTCGGTGCTGAACAAGGTGCCCGCCGGCTCCGGCGTGCCCTTCGGCTGGACCGTCAACCCCTACCGCGGCTGCTCGCACGCCTGCACCTACTGCCTCGAAGGCGGCACGCGGATCCTGATGGCCGACGGCCGCACGAAGGCGCTGTCGGATCTGAAGGTCGGCGACGCCATCTACGGCACTCGCGGCCACGGCGCCTCCCGGCGGCTGGTGCAGACCCGGGTCGAAGCGCACTGGACCACGCTGCGCGCCGCCTACCGCGTGACGCTCGAGGACGGCACCCGGCTCGTCGCCGGCGGTGATCACCGGTTCCTCACCAGCAAGGGCTGGAAGCACGTCACCGGCAGCAAGTTCGGCGCCGCCCAGCGGCCGCACCTGGAGCCCGGCAGCGAGCTGATCGGCGTCGGCCGGTTCGAGCCGACGCCGGACGAGACGCTCGGCTACCGGGCCGGCTACCTGTGCGGGATGCTGCGCTCCGGCGGGTTCGGCGCGGAGCCGGACGCCGCCTCGCGCGCCCTGCGCTACCTGCCGGACTTCGGGGCGTCGGTCGGTTTTCTCAAGGTGCCACCGGACCCGGACGCCCATTGGCAGCGCGGGTTCCTCGCCGGCGTCTACGACATCGCGGGCGATTTCGGCCGCGGTGTCCTCGCGGTGGCGCACGACGAACCCGAGATCGCCGACGCCTTCGCCGCCGCGCTCGCCCGGTTCGGCTTCGCCAGTCAGCTGGACGAAGTGCCGAAGTTCCCGACGCGCCAGGAGGTCCGGCTGCTCGGCGGGGTCGGCGAGGTGCTCCGGTTCTTCCACGTCAGCAACCCGGCCGTCACGTGGAAGCGGTCGCTCGACGGCGCGGTGATCGGCGCGAGCCGCCGCCGCGTCGAGGCCATCGAGCCGCTGGGGCTGCAGCTGCCGCTGTTCGACATCACCACCGGCACCGGCGACTTCGTGGCCGACGGCATGGTGTCGCACAACTGCTTCGCCCGGAACACCCACACCTACCTCGACTTCGACGCCGGCCACGACTTCGACACCCAGGTGGTCGTCAAGATCAACGCCCCGCAGGTGCTGGCCGCGCAGCTGAAGAAGCCGTCGTGGCGGCGCGAGCACGTCGCGATGGGCACCAACACCGATCCCTACCAGCGCGCCGAAGGCCGCTACGGGCTGATGCCGGGCATCATCACCGCACTGGCGCGCTCCGGCACGCCGCTGTCGGTGCTCACCAAGGGCACGGTGCTGGCCCGCGACCTGCCGCTGCTGAAGGACGTCGCCCAGGACGTCCCGGTCGGGCTCGCGGTGTCGATCGCGCTGCTCGACGAAGAGCTGCAGCACCGCCTCGAACCCGGCACGCCGAGCCCGCGGGCGCGGCTGGAGCTGGTCCGCAAGGCGCGCGAGGCCGGGCTGCCGTGCTCGGTGCTGGTGGCCCCGGTGCTGCCGTGGCTCACCGACTCGGAGGAGGCACTGGACGCGCTGTTCGCCCGGCTCGCCGAGGTGGGCGCGACGAGCGTGACGGCGTTCGCGCTGCACCTGCGGCCCGGGGCCCGCGAGTGGTTCGGCCGCTGGCTGGCGGGCACGCACCCGGAGCTCGTCCCGCGGTACCGGCAGCTGTACTCGCGGGGCAGCTACGTGCGGAAGGAGTACCGCGAGGGACTGGCGGCGCGGGTCGGGCCGTTGCTGCGGCGGCACGGTCTCGATCGCCAAACCGGCTTCGCCGCGCGCGGTCCTGAGGTGCCGGCGGCCGAGGTGGCTCCCGCGGAGCAGCTGCGCCTGCTCTGACGGTCCTTTTCGGAACAACCGGGTGACGCACTGGGCCGTTCGGGGGCGGTGTCTTCGGTTTGCGGCAAAATGTCCGATCGTGTCGTTGTCGGTCCGGCTCACCGGCGCCTAACGTCGAAGGGATCGATGCCGAAAGGAGCCGGACGATGACGACCTCGCAGACCGACCGTGTCGCGGCCGCCCGGCTCGCCTGGGCCGCGCTGAAGCTGACCCGGGCCGGACGGCACCCGGTCGGCGTCGACCGGCTCGCCGCCACCGTCGGCGTCGCCCCGGCCGAAGCCCGGCGGCTGGTCGAGCTGATCGGGTTCACCCTGCACCGCGACCTCGTCTCGACCGGCCCGGCGCCCCGCGGCGCCCACCACCGCCTCGCACCCGCCGAAGGCACCCTCGGTGCGGGCCCGGACGGCACCGTCGACATGTTCCTCCTGGCCATCGCCACCGGCGAGCGCGTGCACGCGGCGGCCGTCTGCCCGGTCACCGGGACGCACATCCGCATCGAGCTGGTGCCGCGGGGGATCCTCCTGGTCGACCCGCCCGCGGCCGTGGTCGCGGCCGTCGACCTCGGGTTCGGGCTCGACGGGGTGGACGCGATCGCCTGCGCGGGGCAGCCGTTCTTCGCCTCCGCCAGCGCGGCCGCCGGCTGGCTGGTGGCGCACCCCGGCGGGCGCATCTACCAGGTGGCCGCTTACCTGGCCCAGGCCCACCGCCTGGTCGCGGCGCTGGAGACCCGTCCCAAGTACGTCCTCTGACCACCGCGCCGGGCCAACCTGCCGACGTCGTACGCTGGGTGGTTCGTTAGCCTTTCCGGGCAGCGATAACCCCAGGTCGAAGGAGAGCAGTCGCAGTGCTCCGCACTCACAACGCCGGCACCCTGCGTGCCGGACAGGCCGGACAGACCGTCACCCTCACCGGATGGGTGGCCCGGCGGCGCGATCACGGCGGCGTCATCTTCATCGACCTGAGGGATGCCAGCGGTGTCGCCCAGGTCGTCTTCCGCGAAGGTGAGATGGCCGAGCGCGCGCACGCCCTCCGCTCCGAGTTCTGCGTCAAGATCGTCGGCGAGGTCGCGAAGCGCCCCGAGGGCAACGCCAACGCCGAGATCCCCACCGGTGAGATCGAGGTACTGGCCACCGAGCTGGAAGTGCTCTCGGAGTCCGCGCCGCTGCCGTTCCCGATCGACGACCGCGTCGACGTCGGCGAAGAGGTCCGGCTCAAGCACCGCTACCTCGACCTGCGCCGCAGCGGCCCGGCCGCGGCCATGCGGCTGCGCAGCGAGGTCAGCCGCGCCGCGCGCGAGGTGCTGCACGCGCAGGACTTCGTCGAGATCGAGACCCCGACGATGACCCGCTCGACGCCCGAAGGCGCGCGCGACTTCCTCGTCCCGGCCCGGCTCAAGCCAGGCTCCTGGTACGCGCTGCCGCAGTCGCCGCAGCTGTTCAAGCAGCTGCTCATGGTCGGCGGCATGGAGCGGTACTACCAGATCGCCCGCTGCTACCGCGACGAAGACTTCCGCGCCGACCGCCAGCCCGAGTTCACCCAGCTCGACATCGAGATGAGCTTCGTCGAGCAGGACGACGTCATCGACATCGGCGAGCAGATCGTCTCGGCGCTGTGGAAGCTGATCGGGCACGAGATCCCGCGGCCGATCCCGCGCATCACCTACCACGAGGCGATGGCCAAGTACGGCTCCGACAAGCCGGACCTGCGCTTCGACCTCGAAATCACCGACATGACGGAGTTCTTCTCCGACACGCCGTTCCGCGTGTTCCAGGCCCCGTACGTCGGTGCGGTCGTGATGGCCGGCGGGGCGGACCAGCCGCGCCGCCAGCTCGACGCGTGGCAGGAGTGGGCCAAGCAGCGCGGCGCGCGCGGCCTCGCGTACATCCTCGTGAACGAGGACGGCACGCTCGGCGGCCCGGTCGCCAAGAACCTGTCGGAGACCGAGCGCGAGAACGTCGCCGCCGCGGCCGGTGCCAAGCCGGGCGACTGCATCTTCTTCGCCGCCGGCAAGGCCGCGTCGACCCAGCCCCTGCTGGGTGCCGCGCGCGACGAGATCGGCAAGCGGCTCGGCCTGATCGACGAGAACGCCTGGTCCTTCGTGTGGGTCGTCGACGCGCCGCTGTTCGCGCCGGTCGAGGACATCGGCGACGACGTCGCGGTCGGCTCCGGCAAGTGGACCGCGGTGCACCACGCGTTCACCTCGCCGACCCCGGAGTGGATCGACAAGTTCGAGCAGGACCCGGGCAACGCGCTCGCCTACGCCTACGACATCGTCTGCAACGGCAACGAGATCGGCGGCGGCTCGATCCGTATCCACCGCGGCGACGTCCAGAAGCGCGTCTTCAACCTGATGGGCCTCAGCGACGAGGAAGCGCAGGAGAAGTTCGGCTTCCTGCTCGACGCCTTCGCCTTCGGCCCCCCGCCGCACGGCGGCATCGCGTTCGGCTGGGACCGCATCGTCATGCTGCTGGCCAAGGCCGACTCGCTGCGTGACGTGATCGCGTTCCCGAAGACCGGTGGCGGGTACGACCCGCTGACCGCGGCGCCGGCGCCGATCACTGCGCAGCAGCGCAAGGAAGCCGGGATCGACGCGAAACCGGCCGCCGCCCCGCAGAACTAGTGCTGCACCTCAGGGCCGTGTGCCCGCAGGAGAAGACCGCCGAAGCGCTCGGGATCCTGCGGGCGCACCCCGGTACGGCGCACCTCGTCGTGCACCGCGGGGCCGCCGTCGAGCCGGTGGGCGACCTGGTCGAGGCCGACATCGCGCGCGAGGCCGCGGACGAGATCATCGGGCAGCTGTGCGCGCTCGACCTCGACCACACCGGCGGCATCACGCTCGAAGCGCTCGACACTGCGCTGTCCGACGCCGCCGACAAGGCGGAAGAAGCGGCGCCGGGCGAGGCGGCCGACGCCGTGGTCTGGGAGGAGCTGCTGGGCCGCACGGGTGAAGAGTCCCGGCTCAACGTGACGTTCCTGGCGTTCCTGACCATCGCGTGCCTGCTCGCCGCGGTCGGGGTGCTCACGAACTCGGCGGTGACGATCGTCGGTGCGATGGTCGTCGGCCCGGAGTTCGGGCCGCTGGCCGCGCTCGCGGTCGGGGTGGTGTTGCGCCGGTGGGACCTCGTCCGCCGCGCGGCTGCCGCGTTGGGCGTGGGCTTCCCGCTGGCGATGGTCGTGACGCTGGGTGGCGCGCTGCTCGTGCGCGCGACCGACGTCTTCGGCGAAACCGCGTTCCGGCTGGAGAACAACCACGAGGTCGACTTCGTCTTCTCGGTCGGCGTACCGTCCCTGGTCGTCGCCATGCTGGCCGGCGCCGCCGGGATGCTCGCCATGACGTCGGCGAAGTCGGCCGCGCTGGTGGGCGTGTTCATCTCGGTGACGACGGTGCCGGCCGCGGGCTACGCGGTCGTCGCGGCCGTGGCGGGGGAGTGGAGCCGGTGCCTCCAGTCCGTCGGGCAGCTGCTGGTCAACCTTCTCGGAATCGTTGCAGCAGCGGCCATTGTGTTGATCGTGCGCCGGAATGGGCAACGTTCACCGGTGGGAATGCGTCCGCTTTCACGCGGGTGATTCGTCTCCGGGCGAGATGCACTTTTTTGTCCGGATGTCAGTAGTCATGGTTGCTCAGTCACGAGTAGGGTCGGTGACAATGACAGTCGACACCTCCTCCGCCGGCGACGCGGGAGTCGGGGCAGGAGCCGAGCAGCTCGCCATCGCCGCGGCGGTCGCGGCGGGCGAGTCCGTTCTCTCACGCCGGTTCGGCAGCGCGATCACCCTGGTCGGGCCCGAGGACCTGGCGGGGAGCGGGCCGGCCACGGTGGTCCGCGCCCGGGTGGTGTCGTCGTTCGCGCTGCCGCGCACGCTCGTCATCAAGCACTACCCGGACCGGCCGGCGTCCGGCGCCGACCCGTTCGCCCAGGAGGCGGTCAGCTACCAGCTGTTCACGGCGCTGTCGCCGGAGGAGCGGATGTGCCCGGAACTGGTGGCCCACGACGGCCGCGACCGCGTCCTGGTGCTGGAGGACCTGGGCCGGACGCCGACGCTGGAGGACAAGCTCTACGCCCGGGACTCCCGCGCGGCCGAGCGGGCGCTGCTGTCGTGGGCGCGGTCGCTGGGGCGCCTGCACGCGAGCACGGCGGGCCGTGAGGCGGACTTCAACGCACTGCTGCGGCGGCTGGGTGGCCCGGCGAAGGCCGAATCGGGCGAGGTCGACGTGTCCCGCGTCGCGGCGCTGATCCAGCAGCGGCTGGGGATCCCGGTGCCGGAAGAGGTGCTGACCCAGGTGACGGCGGCCCTCGACCAGTCCCGGGCGGCGGGGTTCCGGGCGTTTTCGCCGGTCGAGCTGAGCCCGGACAACAACCTGGTGACCGGGCAAGGGGTCCGGTTCCTGGACTTCGAGAACGGCTGCGTCCGATCGGCGCTGGTCGACGCGGCGCACTTGCGCCTGCCCTTCGCGAGCTGGCCGGACGCGTTGGCCCTGCCGGCGGGGATGAGCGAGGCGATGACGGCCGCTTGGCGCGCCGAGGTGGTGGGGGTGTGGCCGGTCTTCGCCGACGACGAGGTGCTGGCGGCGCATCTGACGGCCAGTGAGTTGCTGCGGGTCTGGCTGATCACGGGGGAGGAGCTGGAGTCGCTGAACCTTTCGCGGCACGCTGCGCCGGTGAGCCGGGAGGCGGCGTTCGTGACCTGGTGGCGGGATTTGGCGAAGCATGCCGGGTATGTGCGGATGATGGCGGTTTCGGAGTTCGCTGCACGGGTTGCGGCTGGGCTGGCTGCGCGGTTGGGGCCGCATGCCGACCTGGCTTTCTACCCGGCTTTCCGGTGAGGGTTGTCCACAGGGGGTTGCCGGTGTGGATGGCTTGGCTGGGGGTGGGTTGTGCGCGGGGTTCTTGTCGGGTGGGGGCGATAGGCTGGAATCGGGGGGAGGGCCCGCGGGCTCTGTGCTGGTGGCTCTGCCGCGGCTTTCCCCGCCGGCCCGAACGCCGGATTGTTCAACGGCCGGCAGGTCGTGTCAAGGCGGGAAAGCGTGCCTTGACACGACCTGCCGGCCGCGGAAGCGGCGGCGGATAGGGTGGG
>NZ_JBEXMD010000088.1:0-13668 GCF_040610315.1 Amycolatopsis sp. NPDC004169 | reverse complement strand
GAACCTCGCCGCGACCTCCAGCACCGCAGCCTCATCACCCGAAATCACCACCGACTCCGGACCGTTCACCGCCGCAATCGACACACCCTCGGACAGCTCGATGCCGGCTTCCGGCGCAGCGATCGACACCATCGCCCCACCGACCGGCAACGCCTGCATCAACGACGCCCGCGCCGAAACCAACCGACAAGCATCCTCAAGCGACAACACCCCAGCCACATGCGCCGCCGAAATCTCCCCGATCGAATGCCCCGCCACAAAATCCGGACGGACACCCCACGAAGAAACCAACCGGAACAACGCCACCTCGACCGCGAACAACGCGGGCTGGGTGAACTCGGTCCGGTCCAGCAGCGAGGCGTCGTCGAAGGCCGCGCGCAGCTCCGGGCCGAAGTGGGCGCACACCGCGTCGAAAGCTTCGGCATACACCGGGAAGCGGTTGTAGAGCGCCCGGCCCATGCCCACCCGCTGGGCGCCCTGGCCGGTGAACAGCACCGCCAGCAGGGCGTCGCGGTCGGCCGTGCCGGTGACCACGGCGGCGTCGCTGCCCCCGTCGGCGAGCACCCCGAGCGCCCGGTCGAGCTCGTCGCCACCGGCGACGAGGACCGCGCGGTGATCGTGCGTGGCGCGGGTGAAAGCCAGCGAGTACGCCAGGTCCTGCGGTGCCGCGTCCACGCCGCGGAGCCGCTCCGCCTGGGCGCGCAACGCCGTGGCGCTGCGAGCCGACAGCGGGACGAGCGGCGGGGTCGCGTCCGGCCCGGCGGGCGGGACCGCGACCGGTTCGGCCTGTTCGAGGACGACGTGCGCGTTGGTGCCGCTCACCCCGAATGCCGAAACGGCCGCGCGGCGGGGGCCGCCGGCGGCCCACGCGCGCTCCTCGGTGAGCAGCTCCACGGCCCCGGCCGACCAGTCCACCTGCGACGACGGCGTGTCGACGTGCAGCGTGCGCGGCAGGCGCCCGTGCCGCATGGCGAGCACCATCTTGATCACCCCGGCCACGCCGGAGGCCGACTGCGTGTGCCCGATGTTGGACTTCAGCGAGCCGAGCCACAGCGGCCGGTCGCGGTCCTGGCCGTACGTCGCCAGCAGGGCCTGCGCCTCGATCGGGTCGCCGAGCCGGGTGCCGGTGCCGTGCGCCTCGACGGCGTCCACATCGGACGGACGCAGCCCGGCGTCGGCGAGCGCGGCCCGGATCACCCGCTGCTGCGAGGGACCGTTCGGGGCACTGAGGCCGTTGGAGGCCCCGTCCTGGTTGACCGCCGATCCCCGCACCACCGCGAGGACCGGGTGGCCGTGGCGGCGGGCGTCCGACAGCTTCTCCAGGAGCACCAGGCCGACGCCCTCGCTCCAGCCGGTGCCGTCGGCGGCGTCGGCGAAGGACTTGCAGCGGCCGTCTTCGGCGAGCCCGCGCTGGCGGCTGAACTCGACGAACGCCGCCGGGTGCGCCATCACGGTGACCCCGCCGGCCAAAGCCATCGAGCACTCGCCCTGCCGCAGCGACCGGCTCGCCAGGTGCAGCGCGACCAGCGACGAGGAGCACGCCGTGTCGACGGTGACCGCCGGGCCCTCCAGGCCGAAGGTGTAGGACAGGCGGCCGGAGACGACGGCCGGGGCGCTGCCGGTCAGCAGGTAGCCCTCGGAGCCGCCGGACTCGTCGCGCGCGCCGACGCCGTACCCGGAGGACGTCGCCCCGACGAACACGCCGGTTTCGCTGCCGCGCAACGACTCCGGGTCGATGCCCGCGCGTTCGAACACCTCCCACGACGTCTCCAGCAGCACGCGCTGCTGCGGGTCCATCGCCAGCGCTTCGCGCGGGGAGATGCCGAAGAACCCGGCGTCGAACTCGGCCGCCGTGGCCATGAACCCGCCTTCGCGGGTGTAGCTGGTGCCGAGGTTGGCCGGGTCCGGGTCGTAGAGCGCGGCCAGGTCCCAGCCGCGGTCGGCGGGGAACGGGCCGATGCCGTCCGCGCCGTCGGTCAGCAGGCGCCAGAGGTCCTCGGGCGAGGACACCGCACCCGGGTAGCGGCAGCCCATGGCGACGATGGCGATCGGCTCGTCGGACGCGGCGGCGGTGGGGGTCGCCGTGGCCGCGGTTTCGGCGCCGGTCACCTCGCGCAGGAGATGACCGGCGAGGGCGCGCGGGTGCGGGTGGTCGAAAACGACGGTGGCCGGGAGCCGGACACCGGTCACCGTCGTCAGCCGGTTGCGCAGTTCGACCGCGGTCAGCGAGTCGAAGCCGAGTTCGCGGAAGGCCCGGTCGGCCGGGACGGCCGCGGCGGAGTCGTGGCCCAGCACGGCGGCGGCCTGCGCCCGCACGAGGTCGAGGACGTGGTGGGCGGCCTCCCGGGGCCCGAGCCCGCGCACGGCTTCGGCGAGGCCGGCGCCGACCTCCGGGACGACCTCCTCGACGTGGACCTCCGGCAGGTCCTCGATCAGCGGGCGGCGCCGGGCGGCGGTGAACCCGGCGGCGAACCGGGGCCAGTCCATGTCGGCGACGGCCACGAAGGTCTCGTCGGCGTCGAGGGCGTGCTGCAGGGCGGCGAGGGCCCGGTCCGGGGCCATCTCCCGCAGGCCGCGGCGGCGCAGGTGCTCCTTCGCCTCGGCGCTGCCCGCCATGCCGTCGCCGGCCCAGGAGCCCCAGGCCACCGACGTGGCTTTCCGGCCGGCCGCGCGCCGCCGGGCGGCGAGCGCGTCGAGGTGCGCGTTCGCGGCGGCGTAGGCGCCTTGGCCGGCACTGCCCCAGACACCGGCGTTGGAGGAGAAGAGGACGAAGGCGTCGAGGTCGTCGCCGAGGAGTTCGTCGAGGTGGTCGGCGCCGGTGGCCTTGGCCGCAAGGACCTCGGCGAAGTCCCCGGCGCCGGTGTCGGCGACGGTCTTCGCCTGCGGCAGCCCGGCGGTGTGGACGACCGCGCGGATGCCGGGGTGGTCGCGGACGAGCGCGGCGACGGCGTCGCGGTCGGCGAGGTCGCAGGCGGCGAAGGTGACCCGGCAGTCCAGCTCCGCGGCGAGTCCGGCCGCGCCGGGGGCGTCGCCGCCCCGGCGGCTGACCAGGACCAGGTGCTCCGCGCCGGCCCGGGCCAGCCAGCGGGCGACGTGCCCGCCGAGTGCCCCGGTCCCGCCGGTGACCAGCACGGTGCCTTCCGGCCGCCACCGGCGGGCGGGGGCGCCGGCCGGGGCGTGGACGAGCCGGCGCGCGAAGACGCCGGAGGCCCGGACGGCGACCTGGTCTTCGTGGTCGAGCCCGGCCAGGACGGCGGCCAGCCGCCGCGCGCTCCGGCGGTCGAGGGTGGCGGGCAGGTCGACGAGGCCGCCCCAGCGTTCCGGGTGCTCGAGGCCGGCGACCCGGCCGAGCGCCCAGACCTGCGCGGGATCGGCCGCGGGCGCCCGGTCGCCGGGCAGGGCGGCGACGGCGTTGCGGGTCAGCAGCCAGAGGGGCGCGGTGGTCCCGGCGAGGGCTTGGACGAGGCGGAGGGTGCCGAGGGCGTCGGGCAGGAGCGAGACGACCCCGGCGGCTTCGGCGAACGCGGCTGTGTCGCCGAGCTGGTCGAGCACGACCGGCTCGGCACCGGCGGCCGCGAGGCAGCTCGTCACGTCCGCGGGGTCCGTGCCCGGCTCGGCGACCACCACCCAGCGGCCGGAAAGCGTGGCCGCCGCCGGTTCGGTGAGCGGCTTCCACTCGATCCGGTACCGCCATGACTCCACAGTGGACTGTTCCCGGCGTGCCCGCCGCCAGCGGGCCAGTGCCGGGAGCAGCTCGGCGAAGGTCGTCTCGGCTGGCACGTCGAGCAGCTCGGCCAGCGCGCCGAGGTCACCGCCGTCGACCGCCGTCCAGAAGCGGGCGTCCCCCGGCTCCGCCGAGGTGGCCTGCCGGGGCGCGTCGAGCCAGTACCGCTTGCGCTGGAAGGCGTAGGTGGGGAGGTCGACCACGCGACCGCCGGGGAACGCCGGCGTCCAGTCGACGGCCACCCCGGCCACGTGCGCCTCGGCGAGTGCGGTGTGGAAGCGGGTCAGGCCGCCGTCGTCGCGGCGCAACGAGCCGAGCGCGAGGACGTCGTCCCCGATCGCCATGGTGAGCACCGGGTGCGGTGAGGCTTCGATGAACGTCCCGAAGCCCTCGCTCTTCAGCCGTTCGACGGCGGTGTCGAGACGGACGGTGCTGCGCAGGTTCGTGTACCAGTACCCGGCGTCGAGCGTTTCGGCCCATTCGCCGGTCACTGTGGACAGGAAGGCGGTGTCGGGCCGTCGTGGCGTGATCGGGGCCAGCACGTCGAGGAGTTCGTCGCGCAGCTGCTCGACCTGCACCGAGTGCGAGGCGTAGTCCACCGGGACCCGCTTCGCACGAAGGCCGTCCGCGTCACAGGAAGCGATCAACGCGTCCAGTGCCTCGGGTGCGCCCGAGACCACCACGGCGGCGGGGCCGTTCACCGCCGCGATCGACAGCCCGTCCGTCAGGCGCGCTTCGACCGCTTCGAGCGGCGCCGCGACCGAGACCATCCCGCCGCGACCGGCCAGCGCCAGGATCGCCTTGCTCCGCAACGCCACCACGCGAGCGCCGTCCTCCAGGGACAGCGCACCCGACACGACCGCGGCGGCGATTTCACCCTGCGAGTGGCCCACGACGGCATCGGGGACCACGCCGAAGGAACGCCACAGCTCCGCCAGCGACACCATCACCGCGAACAACGCGGGCTGCACGACATCGACCCGGGCGAGCGCGTCCGCGTCCGCCAGCACGTCGCGGAGCGACCAGTCCGCAAAGGACGACAGGGCGGCGGCGCACTCGTCGAGCCGCGCCGCGAACACCGGCGAAGCCGAAGCCAGCTCCAGAGCCATCCCGGGCCACTGCGAGCCCTGCCCCGGGAAGACGAGCGCCACCTTGCCGCGCGCCGACGCCTCCCCGGTGACCACCGCCGGTGATGGCGCACCGGCCGCGAGCGCCGCCAGCCCGCCCTCCCCGGTGACGACCGCGCGAGAACCGAGCAGCGCACGCGACTCGACCAGCGAGAACCCGACGTCCACCGGGTCGCCGTCGTGCGGCAGCAGCGCAACGGCCTGCGCCTGCAACGCCTCCGGCGATCCGGCCGACAACACCCACGGCACCGGCCCGGAGGCCGCCCGCGGCGGCCGCTCCGGTTCGCCGGGCGCCTGCTCCAGGAGCACGTGCGCGTTCGTCCCGCTGACGCCGAACGAGGAGACGCCGATCCGCCGCGGCTGCCCGGTCTCCGGCCACGGCGTCGCCTCGGTGAGCAGCCGGACCGCGCCGGCACTCCAGTCCACTCGGGACGAAGGGGTGTCGATGTGCAGCGAGCGCGGCAGCAGTCCCCGCCGCATGGCCTGGACGGACTTGATGATCCCGGCCACGCCGGCGGCGGCCTGGGTGTGCCCGAGGTTGGACTTGACCGACCCGAGCAGCAGCGGCCGGTCCGCCGCGCGGCCGCGGCCGTAGGTGGCCAGCAGCGCCTGCGCCTCGATCGGGTCGCCCAGCGTGGTGCCGGTGCCGTGCGCCTCGACCGCGTCGACGTCCGCGGCGGACAAGCCGGCCCGCTCCAGCGCGGCGCGGATGACCCGCTGCTGCGCCGGCCCGTTCGGCGCGGTCAGGCCGCTGCTCGCGCCGTCCTGGTTGACCGCGGAGCCGCGGACGACGGCGAGCACCGGGTGCCCGCGGCGGCGCGCGTCGGACAGGCGTTCCACCACCAGCATCCCGGCGCCCTCGCCCCACCCGGTGCCGTCGGCCGCGTCGGCGAACGGCTTGCACCGGCCGTCGGCGGCCAGGCCGCGCTGCCTGCTGAACGCGGTGAACGTGCCCGGGGTGGCCATCACCGTGACCCCGCCGGCCAGTGCCAGCGAGCAGTCGCCGAGCCGGACGGCCTGGCAGGCCAGGTGCAGGGCGACCAGGGAAGACGAGCACGCCGTGTCGATGGTGACGGCCGGGCCCTCGAGGCCGAGGGTGTAGGCGATCCGGCCGGAGGCGACGCTGCCCGCGCTGCCGTTGCCGAGGAAGGCCTCGAACTCCGCGAACACCTCGGGCGCGAGCAGCAGCCGGGCCGCGTAGTCGGAGTACATCACCCCCGCGTAGACGCCGACTTTCTCGCCGCGCACGGACGCCGGGTCGATGCCCGCCCGCTCCAGCGCCTCCCACGACGTCTCCAGCAGCAGCCGCTGCTGCGGGTCCATGGCCAGTGCCTCGCGCGGGGAGATCCCGAAGAAGCCGGCGTCGAAGTCGGCCGCGTCGTGCAGGAACGCGCCCTCCCGGGTGTAGCTGGTGCCCGCGCTGCCGGGGTCGGCGTCGTAGAGCGCTTCGAGGTCCCAGCCGCGGTCGGCGGGGAACGCCCCGACCGCGTCCTCCTCCGCGGCCAGCAGCTCCCACAGCTGTTCGGGGCTGCGGACACCGCCGGGGAAGCGACAGCTCATGCCGACGATTGCGACCGGCTCGTGCGCGCGGTCCTCGTTCTCCTGCAGCCGTCGCCGGGCCTCACGCAGGTCGGCCGTGGCGCGCTTGAGGTAGTCCAGGAGCTTCTGTTCGTTCGACATTCAGGACATCCCCAGTTCGTCGTCGAGGAGGTCGAAGAGCTCCTCGGCGGTGGCGTCGGCCAGTTCCGTGCCGGGTTCGTCCCGGCGGTCGTCGGTCGCGGTCCACCGGGCCAGCAGCCCGCGCAGGCGCTCGGTGATCAGGTCGCGTTCGCCGTCTCCGGGCTCGGTCGCGGCGAGCACCGCGGCCAGCCGGTCCAGTTCGGCGTGCACCGGCAGCGCGGCCTTCTCGCCGCCGGTGGGCAGCTCGGCGCACAGGTGCTTGGTGAGCGCGTCCGGGTTCGGGTAGTCGAAGATCAGCGTCGCGGGCAGCCGCAGCCCGGTCACCGCGTTGAGCCGGTTGCGCAGCTCCAGCGCGGTCAGCGAGTCGAACCCGAGGTCGAGGAAGCCGCGGCCGGCCTCGACGGCGTGGCCGGACGCGTACCCGAGCACCGCCGCGACCTGCGCGCGCACGACGTCGTCGACGGCCCGGAGCTGTTCGGCCTCGGACAGGCCCGCGAGCCGTTCGGCCAGCGCGGGTCCGGCCGGGACGCCGTCGCGCACGGTCCGCCGCGCGGCCGGGCGGACCAGGCCGCGCAGCAGCGCCGGGACCTCCGCGCGGGCCCGCCAGGCGGCGAGGTCGAGGGCGACCGGCATCAGCAGGGGCTCGCCGCTGCCGAGCGCGAGGTCGAACAGCCGCAGGGCGTGCTCGGTCGGCAGCGCGCGGACGCCGGAGCGGCCCAGCCGCGACACGTCGTCGTCGCCGAGGTGCGCGGTCAGGCCGCTGCGCGCCTCCCACAGCCCCCACGCGAGCGAGGTCGCGGGCAGGCCGCGGCCGTGGCGGTGCTGGGCGAGGGCGTCGAGGGAGGCGTTGGCCGCGGAGTACCCGGCCTGCCCCGCGCCGCCCATCGTCGTGGCGAAGGAGGAGAACAGGACGAACGCGTCGAGGTCCCGGTGTTCGGTCAGCTCGTGCAGGTGCCGGGCGGCCACGGCCTTCGGGCGGAGCACGGTGTCGAGCCGCTCGGGGGTCAGCGCTTCGAGGACTCCGTCGTCGAGCGCGCCCGCGGCGTGGATCACCGCGGTCAAGGGGTGCTCGGCGGGGATCGTCGCCAGGGCGGCTTCGAGGGCGGCCCGGTCGGCGACGTCGCAGGCGAGCGCGGTGACGGAGGCGCCGGCGAGCTCGTCGGGGACGTCGGGGGTGCGGCGGCTGAGCAGCAGCAGGTGCCGGACGCCGTGGGCGGCCACCAGGTGCCGGGCGAGCAGGCCGCCGAGCACGCCGCTCGCGCCGGTGATCAGCACGGTCCCGTCCGGGTTCCAGCGGTGTTCCCGCTGCGGCACGGCCGCCCGCGCCAGGCGGGGCACGTGGAGCTCGCCCCCGCGCAGCGCCAGCTGCGGCTCGCCGGAGGCGGCGGCCGTGCCGGCCCAGGCGGCGAGGTTCTCGGTCGTGTCGACGTCGAGCAGGACGAACCGGTCCGGGTGCTCGGACTGCGCCGACCGCACGAGCCCCCAGACGGCCGCCGCGGCGGGATCCGCGGGGGCCTCCCCCACGGCCGACTCGGTGACGAGGACCAGCCGCCCGTCCCCGGCCAGGAAGTCCTGCAGGATCCCGAGCACCTCGGCGGTCGCGTCGCCGCGGAATTCGGCGTACACCACCGGCCCGGGTTCGCCGAGGGGAACGGCGGGGGCGGCCGGCTCGGCGTCCACCCGTGGCCAGGTCAGGGTGAAGAGGGCGTCGGCGCCGTGGTCCGCGGCCGCGGCCAGCTGCCCGGCCGAAATCGGGCGCATGACAAGGGATTCGGCCTCGGCGACCGGGGCGCCGGTTTCGTCGGCGACGGCAACCGAGACACCGTCCGCGCCGAGCGCACCGAGCCGGACCCGCAGGGTGGTCGCGCCGGTCGCGTACAGCCGGACGCCGGTCCAGGCGAACGGCAGCCGGGCGCCGGCCTGGGCGCTGGTCAGGCCGATCGGGTGCAGGGCCGCGTCGAGCAGGGCCGGGTGCAGGCCGTAGCGGGCCGCTTCGGCGCGCTGGTCGCCGGGCAGGACGACCTCCGCGTAGAGGTCGTCACCGTGGCGCCAGGCGGCCCGGAGGCCCTGGAACGCCGGGCCGTAGCGGTAGCCGTGGCCGGCCAGTGCGTCGTAGTGGCCCTCGACCGGCAGCGGTTCCGCGCCCGGGGGCGGCCACGCGGTCAGCGCCGTGCCGGGCTCGGCGCCGGTGGCGAGGACGCCTTCGGCGTGCTGGGTCCAGTCGAGGTCGTCGCCGGGTCGCGAGTGGACGGTCACCGTGCGGCGGCCGTGCTCGTCGGCGGCCTCGACCCGGACCTGGAGGGCGACCCCGCCACGGCGGGGCAGCGCCAGCGGCGTCTGCAGGGTCAGCTCTTCGACGGTCTCGCAGCCGACCTGGTCCCCCGCCTGCACGGCCAGCTCGACGAACGCGGTGCCCGGCAGCAGCACGGTGTCGCCGACCGCGTGGTCGGCCAGCCAGGGGTGCGTGGCCGGCGAGAGCCGGCCGGTGAGCAGCGTGGTGCCGGTGCCCGCGACGGTCACCGCGGCGCCGAGCAGCGGGTGCCCGGCGTCGGTGAGACCGAGCCCGACGGCGTCGCCCGCGGTGGTCGCGGTCCACTGTGGCCAGTACCGCTCCTGCTGGAACGGGTAGGTGGGGAGGTCGGTGCGCCGGGCGCCGGGGAAGGCCGGGGTCCAGTCGACCGCCACGCCGTTGACGTGCGCCTCGGCGAGCGCGGTGTGGAAGCGGGCCGGTCCGCCGTCGTCCCGCCTCAGTGACCCGATGGCGAGGACGTCGTCCCCGAGGGCCATGGTCAGCACCGGGTGCGGTGACGCCTCGACGAACGTCCCGAATCCTTCGCTCTTCAGCTGCGCGACGGCGAGGTCGAGCCGGACCGTGCTGCGCAGGTTGCGGTACCAGTACTCCGCGTCCAGCGGTTCGGTCAGCCACTCGCCGGTCACGGTCGAGAAGAAGGCCGTGTCCCCCGTGCGCGGGGTGATCGGGCCCAGGACTTCGAGCAGCTCGTCACGCAGCTGCTCGACCTGCGCCGAGTGCGAGGCGTAGTCGACCGGCACGCGCTTGGCGCGGATACCGGCGGCCTCGCAGGCCGCGAGCAGCTCGTCGAGGGCACCCGGCTCGCCGGACACGACCACCGCGGACGGGCCGTTCACCGCGGCGATCGAGCTGCCTTCGGTCACCAGCTCTTCGACAGTCGCCAGTGGCGCCGCGACGGACACCATCCCGCCGCGCCCGGCCAGCGCGAGGATCGCCTTGCTGCGCAACGCCACCACCCGTACACCGTCCTCAAGGGACAGTGCACCCGACACCACCGCAGCCGCGATCTCGCCCTGGGAGTGGCCGACCACCGCGTCCGGCACCACACCGAACGAACGCCACAACTCCGCCAGCGACACCATCACCGCGAACAGCGCGGGCTGCACCACGTCGACCCGGCCCAGCGCCTCCGCGTCCGCCAGCACTTCCCGCAGCGACCAGTCCACAAAGGAATCCAGGGCCGCGGCGCACTCGTCGAGCCGGGCCGCGAAGACCGGCGACGACTCCGCCAGTTCGAGCGCCATCCCGGCCCACTGCGAACCCTGCCCGGGGAAGACGAGCGCCACCCTGCCGGGCGTTCCGGCGATCCCGGTGACCGCGCCGGCCGAGGGCACTCCCGCGGCGACGGCGGCCAGCGCCTCGGCGCCGAACACCACGGCGCGGTGCGGGAACCGCGACCGGGTCGTGACCAGGGAAAACCCGATGTCTGCCGGGTGTCCCTCGATCCCGGCGAGCGCGGCGGCCTGGTCACGCAGAGCGGCTTCGGTCCGGCCCGACAGCACCCACGGCACCGGCCCGGAGACCGGCTCGCGCTCCTCGGCCCCGGCTTCCGGCGCCTGCTCGAGGATGGTGTGGGCGTTGGTGCCCGAGATGCCGAAGGACGACACCCCGGCTCGCCGGGGACGTCCGGACGGCCATTCCCGCGGCTCGGTGAGCAGCTCGACCGCACCCGCCGACCAGTCCACGTGCGACGACGGCGCGTCGACATGCAGCGTCCGCGGCAGCACGCCGTGCCGCATCGCCATCACCATCTTGATGATCCCGGCGACGCCCGCCGCGGCCTGGGTGTGCCCGAGGTTCGACTTGACCGAACCGAGCCAGAGCGGCTCGTCGCGGTCCTGGCCGTAGGTGGCCAGCAGGGCCTGCGCTTCGATCGGGTCGCCCAGCGTGGTGCCGGTGCCGTGCGCCTCCACCGTGTCCACTTCGGACGGTTTGAGCCCGGCGTCGGCGAGGGCCGCGCGGATCACCCGCTGCTGGGAGGGACCGTTCGGGGCGGTCAGGCCGTTGGACGCGCCGTCGGAGTTCACCGCCGAACCGCGGACCACGGCGAGGACCCGGCGGCCTTCGCGCACCGCGTCCGACAGCCGCTGCACCAGCAGCATGCCCGCGCCCTCGGAGAACCCGGCGCCGTCGGCCGCCTCGGCGAACGCCTTGCACCGGCCGTCGGCGGCCAGGCCGCGCTGGAGGCTGAAGTCGACGAACATGCCCGGCGTCGCCATCACGGTCGCCCCGCCCGCCAGCGCCATCGAGCACTCGCCGCGCCGCAGCGCCTGCACCGCCAGGTGCAGGGCCACCAGCGACGACGAACACGCGGTGTCCACCGTCAGCGACGGGCCTTCCAGACCGAACACGTAGGACAGCCGCCCGGACACGACACTGGCCGCGTTGCCGACGCCGGCGTGCCCGTCGAGGGACTCGGTCGAGCGTTCCAGCAGGGCCGGGTAGTCCTGGCCGTTCGTTCCCGCGAAGACGCCGATCCGCTCTCCCCGCACCGAAACCGGGTCGAGCCCGGCGCGTTCGAAGGCTTCCCACGACGTCTGCAGGAGCAGCCGCTGCTGCGGGTCCATGGCGAGGGCTTCGCGGGGCGAGATGCCGAAGAAGCCGGGATCGAAGCGGGTGGTGTCGGCGAGGAAGCCGCCCTCGCGGGCGTAGCTCTTGCCGGTGGCGCCGGGCTCGGGGTCGTAGATCTCGTCGAGGTCCCAGCCGCGGTCGTCCGGGAACGGCGTGATCCCGTCGCCGCCCGCGGCGACCAGCCGCCACAGGTCCTCGGGCGAGCGGACCCCGCCGGGGAACCGGCAGCCGATGCCGACGATGGCGATCGGTTCGTCGGCGGCGATCCCGGTGGCCGCTTCGGCCCCGGCCGCCGTCCCGGCGCCGAGCAGCTCGCCGAGGAACCCGGCGAGGACGGTCACCGTGGGGTGGTCGAACACCAGGGTGGCGGGCAGCCGGAGGCCGGTCGCGGTGGCCAGCCGGGTGCGCAGCTCGACCGCGGTCAGCGAATCGAAGCCGAGTTCGGAGAACGCGCGCTCGACGTCGACGGCGGCCGGTGACGCGTGCCCGAGCACGGCCGCGGCCTGCGCGCGGACCAGCCCGGTGAGCGCGCGGTGGGCATCGGCCGCACTCAGCCCGGCGAGCTCGGCGGCGTACCCGGAGGCCGCGGGAGCGGTTTCCTCGACGGCGGCCGGGATCTCGGCGAGCAACGGCCGGGGCCGGGCGGCGGCGAAGGCCGGCGCGAACCGCGGCCAGTCGACGTCGGCGACGACCACGGCGGTGTCGTCGAGGTCGAGGGCCCGGCCGAGCGCGGTCAGCGCCAGCTCGGGGTCGAGAGGCGGGACGCCTTCGGCGACCAGCCGGGCGCGGTCGACGCCTTCGTCGGCGTCCCAGACGCCCCAGGCGATCGCCGTCGCGGCCTGCCCGCGGGCCCGGCGACGCTCGGCGAGCGCGTCGAGGTGGGCGTTGGCCGCCGCGTAGGCGCCGTGGGCTCCGCTGCCGACGACACCGGCGATGGAGGAGAACAGCACGAAGGCGTCGAGGCCGTCCGGGAGCAGGGCGTCGAGGTAGTCGGCGGCGGCCGCCTTCACCCGGCACACCCGGTCCAGCAGGTCCGGGCCGGTTTCGGCGAGCGGCGCCAGCTCGGTGCCGGCGGCGGCGTGGAACACCGACCGCACCGGCCCGTGGGCGGCGAGGACCGCGGCGAGCTGGTCGCGGTCGCCGACGTCGCAGCGGGCCTCGATCACCTCGGCGCCGTGCAGGGTCTCGACGCCGGGCAGGTCCGCCGCGGCGAGCACGACCCGGGTGGCGCCCCGGCCGATCAGCCAGCGGGCGAGCCGGACGGCCGCGTGGCCGTCGGCGTCGGTGACCAGCACGGTGCCTTCGGGCCGCCAGCGCCGGGCGGGTTCCCGCACTCCGGCAGGCACGAGCCGGCGGGCGAAGACGCCGGTCTTCCGCACCGCGACCTGGTCTTCGCCGGTGGTGCCGGCCAGCACGGCGACCAGCCGCGCGGCGGCCGGTTCGTCGAGGGTTCCCGGCAGGTCGACCAGGCCGCCCCAGCGGGCCGGGTGCTCGAGGCCGGCGATCCGGCCGAGGCCCCACACGCGGGCCTGGTGGGGGTCGGGGGCGCGGTCGCCGGGTCCGGTGGCCACCGCTCCGTCGGTGAGCAGCCAGAGCGGGGCGTCGAGGCGGGTCAGTTCGAGGGCGGTCGCGGCATCGGGCCGGACGGCCACCACCCCGGCCAGGTCCTCGGCGTCCTGGACGATCTCGGCGCCGTGCGCGGCGAGGACGGCCCGGACGTCGTCGTCCCCGAGCACGAGCCAGCGCCCGGACAGGCGGGCCGGCGCGGTGGTGACGGGCCGCCAGGCGATGCGGTAGCGCCAGGCGTCCGTGGTGGCTTCGTCGTGGCGGCGGCTGCGCCACTTGGCCAGCGCGGGCAGGACGGCGTCGAGCGGGGCGTCTTCCGCGAGGTCGAGGACGCCCGCGAAGGCCGGCACGTCCTGGTCGCCGACGACGTCCCAGAACCGCTGGTCGGCCTGCACCGGCTCGGCTTCCGGGACGTCGAGCCAGTAGCGGTCGCGCTGGAAGGCGTAGGTGGGGAGGTCGGCCGCGGGCGCGCCACCGAAGGCGGGAGTCCAGTCGACGGTGACGCCGTTGACGTGCGCCTCGGCAAGGGCGGCGTGGAACCGGGTCAGGCCGCCGTCGTCCCGCTTCAGAGAACCGATCGCGACGACGTCTTCCCCGAGCGCCATGGTCAGCACCGGGTGCGACGACGCCTCGACGAACGTGCCGAACCCTTCGCCCTTCAACCGCTCGATCGCCTGGTCGAGGCGGAC
>NZ_JBEXMD010000087.1:0-14170 GCF_040610315.1 Amycolatopsis sp. NPDC004169 | reverse complement strand
TTCGTTTGCCTCGAAGTGGTGAACTCGCCGCAGCGGGCGGGGGCCCGGCGTGGGGGGCCGCGCGGGGGGGGGCCCCCCCCGCCGCCGGGACCGGGATCCGACCCGGCCGGGCGCGGTCGGCCGGTCGGAAAGCTGGTGGGTTCGCATGGTTTTCGCCCCTGGAGGTACGTCGGACGCGCGAGCGCGTCACGAGACGTGAAAGAGCCACGGATTACGGGCTGGAGCAGGGGAAACGTCACGCCTCAACGGCGTGCGGGCGCACCTTGACGACCTGGATTCGGGCGCACTTGTCCCCGGCTGCCCGGGTCGGGGTCAGTCGGGGGAGGTGGTGGGCAGGGCGGCTTCCCTGCCCGCGCCGTCGACCTCGTGGTCGCGGCTGGTGCCGATCAGCTTGAGCTGCGTGGTGGTGACGTCGTCGGTGTGGACGGCGAACGTGTGGCGGGCGCCGCCGGGACCGTCGTGGCCCGGGGCCGCGGTGGGGGCAGGCGCGCTCGGGGCGGGGGTGCTGCCGGGCAGGCCGGGCGACGAGTCGCCGCCGCCGGTGACGTGGGTGCCGGAGTCACGCGGCTGCTCGTGGCCCGCCGGCTGCGCCTCGGCGTGCCGGGTGAGCAGGCGACCGGCCGCGAACCGGACGGTCTGCTGCTGGTCGGCGGTCGTGGTGACGGCGGCCGGGACGCTTTCGGCGACCGCGGCCGGGGCCGGGGTGACGACGGCCGTCACGCCGGGGACGACCGCGGTCGCGCCGCCGGAGTTCGAGCCGCTGCCGAACACCGGGTCCAGGATCTGGTCGAGGGGCAGCAGGACCGGCGCGTTCGGGTTGTTCGCGGGCGGCTGGGTGAGCGGGGCGAGCACGGTGTGGGAGAGCGTGTCCGTGACCGTGCCGAGGGTGTCCGTGACGGTGGTGAGCGTCCCGCCCACGACGTTCAGGACGCCGCCGACGAGCCCGCCGACCAGGCCGCCGCCGGACGGGGTGGCCTTGGCCGGTGCCGCGGTGGTGTCCTTTGTGGTCGTTCCGCCGACCGCCTTCAGCGTGCCGCCGACGAGGCCGCCGAGCAGGTTGCTGCTCGCCTTCGGCGTCTCGGTGGCCGTGCTTTCCGAGGAGGTCGCCTTCGTGGCGGGCGCGCTGTCGGTGGCCGGGGTGTCCTTTGTGGCCTCGGACGTGGTGTTCGGTTCGTCCGCCGGCGCCTCGGTGGTGTCCGCCTTCGGCTGCACCGAGCAGGCGCTCTCGTGGTGGCCCTTGCGGTGCCTGGCGTGCCAGAGCGGCTTCGTGGCCTGGTCCACCGGGGTTCGGCTCGCGGTTTGGTCCACAGTGGAAACGACCGGCGCCTCGGCGCATACCGGGCGGTCGGCCGCCGACGCGGTGCTGCCGGACAGCGCGGCGCCGACCAGCCAGCCCGCGAGGGTCAGGCCCCCGGCGACCAGGATCTTGGCGGCGGGGCGCTGCAGCGACGCCGTCCACGGGCGCGGCGCGCGCACGCGCGCGTGCGAGGCAGCGGGATCACCGGGAGTGAGCGCAGGCCGCGCGGGAGCGTCGCGGCGCGCAATCGCCGTGCTGCTCACCGCCACCACCACCGTCCGCGCCTGCGGCTTCAGCGTTTCCGCTCAAGCCTGTTCTTGCTGGGGTCTTTCTCCGGCCAGGTCGCAGTTCCCCCGGGGCTGCACTCTTTCTAGCACCGCTCGGGAGTCTTTCATCTCTCCCGCGTTCGATCCAGCCCGTAAGGCCGAGCGGCCCTACCGGGCAAGGTAACTGCGGCCGACAAGTTGATCACTCTCAGTGCCGTTCGGGTGCTCTCTTACGGCCATTCGGACGAGTTCTGCAATTTGCACACTTCGGGGTTGACCTGATGTTTCCGCGCGCCGGGAAGCGCTTTGTGTCGAGACGGCTCCGCTGGGTGCGCGTACCGCCCCTTCGGCCAAGTGACCGGAATCGCGTCCGGAATCCGGGAGACGACTGGGCCGAACGGGTTCCCGGTGCGGCTTCGCTTGCCCTGAAACCGAAATCGTGCAGCCCGGACCGGTGCGGAATCCGGCTGCGGTCCGTGACCGCGCGTCCGTCGGCCTGATGGCCCGCGGGGTGTCCGGAGTGGCGGAGGCGCGGCAGGACGAGCCGGGCGCCGGCGACGTCCCCGGGCCCGGCTCGGCAGGCGCGGGGAGCGGCCCGTGTCATCGCGGAGAGTGACGGACTGGAGCGGCATGTGGTGGACGCGCGGCCCGGGCCGGCCGCCCGTCGCCGCCCCGGCCTCACCGGTGTCCGCTCCCGGTGCCGCCCCGGAACGGCCGCGGACGGCGTCTACGCAAGCGGATCGCGGTGATCAGACCAGTTTGCGCAATCGGGTGATGGCCTCGTCGATGACCTCGTTGCGCTTGCAGAACGCGAAACGCAGCAGGTGTTTCCACTCGTCCGGGTGATCGGTGAAGACCTTCACCGGCACCGCGGCCACCCCGACCCGGCCCGGCAGTTCCCAGGCCAGTTCGGCGGCGTCGGTGAAGCCCAGCGGCCGCACGTCGACGCAGACGAAGTAGGTGCCCGCCGTCCGCCGCACGGCGAACCCGGCGTCCGCGAGCCCGGCCGACAGCCGGTCCCGCTTCTCCTGCAGTGACGCGCGCAGGCCGTCGACCCAGGGCAGCTCGTGGTCGAGCGCGTGCGCGACGGCCGGCTGCAGCGGCCCGCCCGAGACGAAAGTGATGAACTGCTTCGCCGCCTTCACCGCCGCGACCAGTTCGGGCGTCGAGCAGACCCAGCCGATCTTCCAGCCGGTGCAGTTGAACGTCTTGCCGGCGCTGGAGATGCTCACCGTCCGCGGCCGCATGCCGGGCAGCGTGACCAGGGGGATGTGTTCGGCGTCGTCGAAGACGAGGTGCTCGTAGACCTCGTCGCAGATCGCGATGAGGTCGTGCTCGACGCACAGCGCGGCGAGCGCTTCGAGCTCGGCGCGGGTGAACACCGTGCCGGTCGGGTTGTGCGGCGAGTTCACCAGGATCGCCCTGGTCCGCGGCGTGACGGCGGCGCGCAGGCCGTCGACGTCGAGGCCGAACCGGCCGTCCGGGCCCTCGACCAGGCCGACGACCCGGCGCTCGGCGCCCGCCATCGCGACCGCGGCGGCGTAGGAGTCGTAGTACGGCTCGATGACGATGACCTCGTCGCCGGGCTCGGTCAGCGCGATCAGCGCCGCGGTGATGGCTTCGGTCGCGCCCGCGGTGACGAGGATCTCCGTGTCCAGGTCGTACTCGGTGCCGTAGCGCTGCCGGTGCCGCGCGATCGCGGCCCGCAGCTCGGGCCGCCCGGGGCCCGGCGGGTACTGGTTGGCCCCGCCGAACAGCGCGTTCTTGGCCGCGTCGAGCATGCCGGCCGGGCCGTCGGTGTCCGGGAAGCCCTGGCCGAGGTTGACGGCGTCGTGCTGGACGGCCAGCGCGGTCATCTCGGCGAAAATGGTCGAGGTGAACGGCCGGAGGCGGGGGACGAGAGCAGGTTCGCGCACGATCAAGCATCCTCACGGACAATGGTGATGTGGAGCAACTGACCCCCGCGAAGGTGACGCCCGCCGACCCACCGGGCGGCGCGGCAGGCGAAGAGGAAAAGCGGCGCGCGCTGCGCAAGATGAAGCTGGTCGCGCTGTCGTTCCTGCTCGGTGCCACGCTCGTGTTCCTGCTGACCAGCTGGGCGCAGGCGAGCGGCTGGCCGGGCTGGGTGGGGTACGTGCGGGCGGCGGCCGAGGCGGGCATGGTCGGCGCGCTGGCCGACTGGTTCGCCGTCACGGCGCTGTTCCGGCACCCGCTCGGGCTGAAGATCCCGCACACGGCGATCATCCCGAACAAGAAGGACGCACTGGGCAACAGCCTCGGCGACTTCGTCGGGTCGAACTTCCTGTCCGAGGAGGTCGTGCGCGACAAGCTCAAGCGCGTCGAGCTCGCGCGGCGCCTCGGCGGGTGGCTGGCGCAGGAGGAGAACGCCGAGCGCGTGACGTCCGAGCTGGCCACCATGGTCCGGGCGGCCGTGAAGGTGCTCCGCGACGAAGACGTCCAGGCGATCATGGAGCAGGCGGTCGCGCGGCGGATCATCGACAAGCCGTGGGGCCCGCCGCTGGGCAAGATCCTCCAGGGCGTGTTCGCCGACGGCGCGCACCACAAGCTCGTGGACCTGATGTGCGACCGCGCCTACGAGTGGGTCCGCGACAACCACACGACGATGCTGCGCGTGGTGTCGGACCGGGCGCCGAGCTGGTCGCCGAAGTTCGTCGACGAGATGCTCGCCGACAAGGTCTACGGCGAGGTGCTGTCGTTCGCGTGGGCGGTGAAGACCGACGTCAACCACCCGATGCGGCTCGCGCTCGACAAGTTCCTCGGCGAGTTCGCCCAGGACCTGCAGACCGACCCGGACGTGATGGCGCGGGCCGAGCAGGTGAAGGGCCAGATCGTGCACCACGAGGAGGTCCAGCGCCTGATCGGCTCGGCGTGGAGCACGGCGAAGGAGATGCTGCTGACGGCGGCCGAGGATCCGTCGAGCGAGCTGCGCCGGCGCGTCCGGCTCGGGCTGACGTCGCTCGGGTCCCGCCTGGTGTCCGACGACCAGCTGCGGGCGAAGGCCGACGGCTGGGTCGAGGGCGCGGCGGCGTACCTGGTGAAGAACTACTCGCGCGAGATCACCACGATCATCACGGACACGGTCGAGCGGTGGGACGCGGAGGAGACGTCCCGGAAGATCGAGCTCCAGGTGGGCCGCGACCTGCAGTTCATCCGGATCAACGGCACGGTCGTCGGCGCGCTGGCCGGTCTGGTCATCTACGCGGTCGCGGAGCTGCTGTTCTGACGGCCGGGGTCTATACCACACCCAGAGGACCTTCAACCGAGTTGTCCACAGGAAGCTGAGTTATCCCCGGGGTTATCCACAGCTTTTCACGGTGATGGCCTAACGGCTGTCCACAACGTGTGGGGGCGGGGCGGTCCGGGGCACGGATATGTGGTGCTTCGTCCCCAAGTTGTCCACAACCGTTCGAGTGTCCGCCGCTGGGTCGAGAGGCCGCCGTCAGCCCGTCGCCGCTTCCGCGGCGCGGGCGCGCCAGCCCCGCGCCTTCTCCCGGTTGCCGCAGACGCGCATCGAGCACCACGTCCGCGAGCGGTTGCGCGACTCGTCGTAGAACGCCCACAGGCAGGTGTCGGCCGGGCAGATCTTCAGCCGGATCCAGTCGCCGCGGACGACCAAGCGGGCGCAGGCCGCGAACACCGCTCCGACCACGTCCTCCGCGACCAGCACCGGGCCGGCCTCGGTGAGGGTGATCCGGGTGCCGATGTCGGCGCTGCCGCCGGTCAGACGCGGGTCGCCGATCGCCGCGCGGAGAGCGTCACGCGCCGCGCGGGCCTCGGCCGCCGGATTGGCCGCCAGTGCGTGCGCGGTCGCCCACTCGCGCCACCGCCCGGCGTCTTCGAGCAGGTCGGTGCCCTCTTCGACGTTGACCGTGTTGAGGAACTCCACCACGAGGGAGGCGTCGGTGTGCACTTACCGAGTGTACGGCGGTTGCCTTCGCGTGGGCTAACCCACATAATCGCTTCACTGGTTACTCAAGATCGGAGGGAGCGACGATGAGTGCGGTACCGACCCTGGGTGTGGTTGCCCTCGACTGCCCCGACCCGGTGGCGCTGGCCGGGTTCTACCGGGACGTCCTCGAGTGGGGCGAGCCGGAGGTGGTCGCGGACGGGCACTGGGCCACGCTGGCCAACCCCGAGGGCGGCGCGGGCATCGCGTTCCAGCGGGTGCCCGACTACCGGCCGCCGTCCTGGCCGTCCGCGGAGAACCCCCAGCAGCTGCACCTGGACCTGAACGTCACCGACCTGGAGGCGGCGCACGAGCGCGTGCTCGGGCTGGGGGCGAAGCTGCTCGACGACAAGCCGGAGACGTTCCGCGTCTACGCCGACCCGGTCGGCCACCCGTTCTGCCTCTGCGCCTGCTGACCCGTTTTTGCGTAGGCTCGTCGGTGTGATTTGTCCGAAGTGTCAGAACCAGATGCGGACCGTCGACAAGAACGGCATCCACATCGACCAGTGCGACGGCTGCCGCGGGATCTTCCTGGACCGCGGTGAGCTCGAGGCGATCGTCGGTGCGGAGAGCTCGTTCTACGGCCACCAGCAGCCGCCGCCGTACCAGCCCGGGCCGACGGCGCAGTACGGCCGTCCGGACTCGCCGCGGCCCTACCGCGGCGGCTACCCGGACTCGCCGAAGGTGTACCGCGGTGGTTACGCGGACTCGCCGCGCCCGCACCGCGGCTACTCGGACTCGCCGCGGCCGTACGGCCACGGGCACCGCAAGCGCAGCTTCCTCGAGAACCTGTTCGACTGAGATGGGGCTCGACCTGCTGATCTGCCCGGCGTGCGGGGACCGGGCAGACCGCCCGGTCGTCACCGGCGCCGTCGTCTCGTGCGCGAAGTGCGGGCACGAGTGGGCGTTCGAGAAGCTGCCGCTGTTCGCGCTGACCGGGCCGAGCGGCGCCGGGAAGTCGACGATGGGGCCGCTGCTGGCCGACCGGTTCGCCGGCGAGGTCGTGGTGCTGGACCAGGACATCCTCTGGATCGGCGCCCTGCGCGACGACGTGCTGGGGTTCCGCTCGGTCTGGCTGCGGATGGCGGCGATGCTGCACCAGAACGGCCGCCCGGTCGTGCTGTGCGGAACCGTGGCCCCGCCGGAGTTCGAGCCGCTGCCGGAGCGCGCGTTCTTCAGCGACATCCACTACCTGGCGCTGGTGGGGTCGCCGTCGTCGCTGCGCGCCCGGCTGCGTGCGCGGCCGGCCTGGCGGGAGTGGGACGAGGAGCGCATCGACGAGATGCTGGAGTTCAACGACTGGCTGCAGAAGTCGGCGCCCGAACTCGGCGTCGAGGTCTTCGACACCACGGACGTCTCCCGCGAGGCGACGGCCGACCACGTGGAGAAGTGGATCCGCGCGCGGCTGCCCTAAGGCAACGGCCAGGTGCGGCCGTCAGGGGTGTCGAGCCAGAACTCCTGGCGGTCGCCGGTCACCGTCACGCCGAACCGGTCGCGGTCCGGCTTGCCCAGCTCACACCACTCGACGTAGGCGGCCTCGGCCAGCTCCCACAGCCCCCGCGGGCCGCCCTGGGCGACCTCGTCCGCGCCGCCGCGCTTGCGGTGGCGGACCCACGAGCCGTCCGGGTGGACCAGCGCGACACCCGGCGTTTCGTCGCCTTCGCGCACCGGGCGGACGCCGGGCAGCGCCAAGCCCGCGAAGAATTCGAACTGCTGACGCGGCTGGAGCACCGTCGACATCGGCAGCCGCGTCTGTTCCCAGTCACCGCGTGAGGGCATCGGCAGCGGGCCCGTCTCCGGCAGCCGGTGCGCGCGCAGCGGCATGAAGCGGCCGTCGCGCGCGAGGACGCGGCCCTGCGCGGTGCCGTCCTCGCCGGCGACCAGCCGGACCAGTCCGGCGCCGATCGGGCGGTTCAGCGTTGTCACGATCAGCCCGCCCGGCTTCGTCTGCGCCAGCCAGGGGAGCGGGATCTCCGACACCGCGGCGGTGCAGAGCACCCGGTCGAACAGCGTGCCGGCCGGGAAGCCGAGCGCGCCGTCGCCCACCGCGCACGCCGGGTGGTACCCGGCCGCGGCCAGCCGTTCGCGCGCCGCCGCGACGAGCACCGGATCGATGTCCACTGTGGACACCTGGCCGGACCCGCAGCGGTGGCACAGCAGGGCGGCGTTGTACCCGGTGCCGGTGCCGATCTCGAGCACGCACTGCCCGTCGCGCACCCGCAGCTCCTCGAGCATGATCGCCATGATCGAGGGCATGCTCGACGAGCTCGTCGGCGTGCCCGCCACCGGGCCGGTGCGCCGGGCGAGCTCCCAGCGCTGTGGGTCGTCGTCGAGCTGAGTCACCAGCACGTCCCGCGAGTAGACCGTTTCCAGCCAGCCCGGGTCGCCGCGGTCGACGGCCGCCCACAGCCCGCCGGCCGGTGCGAAGAATCGCGGCAGGAAGACGTGGCGGGGGACGGCGCGGAAGGCGGCGATCCACTCGGGCGCGTGCAGGACGTCCTCGTCGCGGAGGTGCTCGACGAGGCGTCGCCGCAGCCGGGCCGAGCGCGTCATGGGGCCACGGTAGCGGTGCGCGTCACACCCGATGGTTGCAAGCAGGGTGCTTGCAATAGCTAGCACTCGCGCGTACCGTCGAAGGTGTCGCGAGGAGGTGACCGGATGGCAGAGACCGGTGGGACGTCAGGATCCGGCAGTCCCATGGAAAAGGTCGCGGACATCGCTTCCGACATCGGCGAGTACATCCGCCAGCAGCGCAACACCGCGAAGATCTCGTTGCGCCAGCTGTCGAAGCTCGCCGGCGTGTCCAACCCCTACCTGAGCCAGATCGAGCGCGGGGTCCGCAAGCCCAGCGCGGAAATCCTGCAGCAGATCGCCAAGGGCCTGCGCATTTCGGCGGAAGCGCTGTACGTGCAGGCCGGGATCCTCGACCTGCCGACGGGCGGGCCGGTGGGCGACGCGATCCGCGCCGACGCCGAGCTGACCGAACGGCAGAAGCAGGTCCTGCTCGACGTCTACGAGTCCTTCCGCCGGGAGAACGCCGCGGCACGGCCGGCCGCCACTCCCGCCCCGGAAACCCCAGACACCACACCAGCCGCGAACACCAAGGAGTCAGCATGACCACCCCCAAGACCGAAGACGTCAAGAAGGCCGTCACCACCGCTCTCGACCAGGTCCGCACGCCGCTGCTCGCCGCCCTCGGCGCCGGCAACCTGGCCACCCACGCCGTCACCGACGCCGTGGCGAAGGCCAAGGAGAACGTGACCAAGAGCGGCGAGGTGGCCCGCAAGAACCTGCAGGAGCTGCCGACCGACGTCGAGACCCTCCGCGAGAAGCTGGACCCGGCGGAGCTGCGCAAGGTCATCGACGAGTACACCGAGGCCGCGCTCAAGCTGTACAACAAGCTGGCCGAGTCGGGCGAGCAGGCGTGGGACAAGATCGCCGCGCAGCCGCAGGTCAAGAAGGCCATCGAGCAGCTCGAGGAGGCCCTGACCACCGCGCAGGGCCAGGTCGAGGGCGTGACCACCGAGGTCCGCGAGCGCGTCGACGGCGTGCTGGCCAAGGTGACCAAGCGCACCCGCTCGGCCGGCGAGAAGGCCGCCCGCAAGGTGACCGCGGTCGCCGGCGAAGCGGCCGACGCCGTCGAGGAGCTGGGTGACGACGTCGCCCACGAGACCCGCTCGGTCAGCCGCAAGGTCGCGAACAAGACGGCCCCGAAGACGGCCGCCCCGGCTCGCCGCACGACCACGTCGACCACGTCGGCCGCCGCCGCCAAGAAGCCGGCCGCGCCGAAGACCGACAAGTAAAGACGCCGTGAACACCCGGCCCCGTCATCGGACCCCCGATGGCGGGGCCGGGGTTGTTCGGGTGGTTTGCCGTAAGCTGTCGCTGTGCTAGTCGCCATCTGGATCCTCAACGTCATCCACTGGGGCAGCGCGCTGGTCGGGCTCTTCGCCTTCGTGCACGCGCTGCTCCAGCGCGCCGACGCGTATTCGGCAGCCGACCGCAAGACCAAGCCGATCTGGATGCTGATCACCGGCGGCGCGACCCTCGCCATGGTGCTGTTCCCGGTGATGGGCCCCGGGATGATCTTCTACGTGCCCGCCATGGCCGCGGCCCTGGTCTACATCGTGGACGTGCGCCCGAAGCTGATCGAGGTCCAGCGCGGCGGCTCCAGCTGGTAGTTACTCTGGCGGGGTGACCTGGACCATCGCCGGGAGCCTCACCGTCGTTCCCGCCCCCACGCGTACTGACCTGCTCGCCGAGCCCGTGGCCAAGGCCCTGGCTGCGCTCGCCGAACCGGACGCCGTCGGCGTCGCGGAGATCGACCCCTCGCTCGCCGACACCGCCGCTTTCTGCGAGGCCTACGGCTCACCGCTCGAGGCGTCCGCGAACTGCGTCGTCGTCGCCGGCAAGCGCGCGGGCGAAGTCCGCTTCGCGGCCGCGCTCGTGCTCGCGACCACCCGCGCCGACGTCAACGGCGTCATCAAGCGCCGCCTCGACGTCCGCAAGGCGTCGTTCGCGCCGATGGACGAAGCCGTCTCGCTGACCGGGATGGAGTACGGCGGCATCACGCCGGTCGGCCTGCCCGCCGAATGGCCCATCCTGCTCGACAAGCGCGTCGCGGACGCGCCCGAGCTCGTCATCGGCAGCGGGATCCGCGGCAGCAAGCTGCTGATCTCCAACGCCGCGCTGGCCGCCCTGCCCGGCGCGGAGGTCATCGAGGACCTCGCCCGGTGACGTCCGTCTGGCTCCGTTACCTGACCGGCGCCGACATCGACGCGCTCGGTGTCACGGACGCCGACATCGTGGGCGCGGTCGAGGACGTGCTCGCCGACCACGGCCGCGGCCAGGTCGTCTTCGAGCCGCGCACGCACCTCGTGCCGGACAACGGCGGCAAGGGCCACTTCAACATCCTTCGCGGTCACCTCTCCGCGAAGCAGGTCAGCGGCGTGAAGGTCGTCGGTGACTTCGTGGGGAACTTCGAACGGGGCCTCCCTTCGGAAATGGCGTTGATCCTGCTGCTCGACCCGGACACCGGCATGCCGCGGGCGATCGTCGACGGCACGATGATCACCGAGGCCCGCACCGGCGCGATGACCGCCGTCGGCGCGAAGTACCTGGCCCGCCCGGACTCACGGGTGCTCGGGCACATCGGCGCCCGCGGTACCGCCTGGTGGAACGTCGTACTGCTGGACTCCTTGTTCGACTTCGCCGAGATCCGCGTGACCAGCAAGCGCCCGGAGTCGCGCGAGGACTTCGGCCGCCGGCTGTCCGAGCGGCTCGGCAAGGACGTCCGCGTCTGCGCCACGGCCGAGGAGACCCTGGACGGCGCGGACATCCAGGTCGAGGCCTCCCGGCTGGTCGAACCCGAGGCGCTGGTGCGCCGCGAGTTCCTCCGGCCGGGCACCTTCCTGGTGCCCTACGGCACGATCAGCGCGCTCGAGCTCACGCTGCTCGACGACATCGACAAGGTCGTCGTCGACGACTGGCGCGAATCGCGGTCCGGCAACCCGCGGTTCGGCGCCCTGCGCCCACAGCTCAACGCCGGCCTCCTCACCGAGGACAGAGTCCACGCCGAGATCGGCGACGTCGTGGCGGGCAAGAAGCCCGGCCGCGAGCACGACGCCGAACGGATCCTGTTCTGGCACCGCGGTCTGTCCACAACGGACGTTGCGGTGGCGAACATGATCCTCGCCCGTGCCGAGGCTTCCGGCGTTGGCACCATGCTGCCCTACCGATGATCGTCTCCGACAGCGAGTTCGCCGACAGTGAACGGTTGGTTCTGGACAAACCGCTGGTAGCGGCGTTGCGGCGGCGCCGGAACGAGGTCTTGACAGCCTTGGCGCGGCCGGGCGAGCCGGTCTACGGGGTGACGACGGGGATGGGCCGTCTCGTGGGGGTCGCGCTCGACGCGGACCAGCAGGCCGAGCACCAGCGGAACCTGCTGGTCGGCCGCGCCGTCGGCGGCCCGCCGTGGCTGCCGCCCGAAGACGTCCGCGCGCTGCTCGTCGTCCGGCTGCGCGACTTCCTGCGGCCGTGGGCCGGGGTGAGCGCCGAGCTGGTGCAGTTCCTGGTGGACCGCTTGAACGACGGGTTCACGCCCGCCGTCCCGCGTTCGGGGCTCGGCAGTTCGGGCGAAATCATCGCGCTCACGCACGCGTTCCAGACGTTCCTTGGGCTGGGCACGGTCCTGGAGGACGGCGTGGAGGTGCCGGCCGCCTCGGCGCTTGCCGCGCGTGGTGCGGAGCCGTACGTGCTGGGGCCGAAGGAAGGCGCTTCGCTGATCCAGGGCTCGCCGCTGGCCGTGATGCACGCAGGGCGGGGCTGGGCCGAAGCCCGGCGGCTCATCGCCTTGCAGACGCTCACCGCGGCGATGGCGATTGACGTCCTCGGCGCCCCGCGCGCGGTGTTTTCCCCGGTGATGGCGGGTGGCGACGACCACCTGCGGGCGGTGCTGGACGAGCTGACCGAGCTGGTGGGCACCGGCCCGGTGCGGTCCGGCGTGGTGCAGGCCCCGCTTTCGGTCCGGGTCGCGCCACGGGCGCTGGCGCACGCGTCGCGCGTCAACGGCGAACTGCACGAGACGCGGCGGCGCTGGGAGACGATGCCGGGCGATTCGCCGTCGTTCGTCGACGGGGCTTTCGTGCCGGGGACCGGTTACCACGCGGTGGACCTGGGGCTGCGGATGGACGCGGTGACGGCCGCGCTGGTGCACCTCGGCGAGGTCTCGGTGCAGCGGACGCACCGGTTGCTGGACGAGCGGTTCAGCGGGTTGCCGCCGCAGCTCACGGCCGACCCCGGGCCGCGGGCGGGCCTGGTCCCGCTCCACAAGCGCGCGGCCGGCGAGCTGCACGCACTGCGCCGGTTGGCGACCCCGGCGACGTTGGGGTCGATCGACACCTCGGCTGGTCAGGAGGATGTGCAAGCGTTTGCGTCCGCGGCCGGGGAACAACTGCGCGCGGCGGCTGGGCACCTGTTCGCGATCACGGCCTGTGAGCTGATCACGGCTTCCCAGGCGCGGTATCTCGCTGGTGGTTCGGGCGTGGCGGGTCTGCGCGCGGGTTACCGGTGGGTGCGGTCGGTGGTGCCGCCGGTGGACGAAGACCGGTCTTTGGGGCCGGAAGTCGAGCGTCTGGTCGCTGCTTGCCGGTCGGCTGACTTCGCCGATCCGGCGACGCTCGGCTGAGGCCCGCGGGGGCGCCCCCCGTCTCGACACTATCGCGCTGCACCGACGATTTCGGCGCTGCAGCAACGAAACCGCACATGTTATCCACATGTGTGTCCGGCTGTGGACAACCAGCCGTCGGGCGGTGCCGAATCGGACATTTCGCGGGGGTGGGGCGCTACGTTCGTCGGTGAGCGCACGCCGGGGCCGCGTCCACGGAACTCCGGCAAGGTTCCGACGGGACTCGGCTCGCCGGCGGCAGTGCGCTCGTCGGGAACGAGAGAGGGGAGACATATACGACAGGACCTCGGACGCGAGTCCGGGACACGCGGGATCCGCTGGCAGCGCGAGTTCACCGGATAGCGAACCCGGCCGGGACTTCGCCCTCCTGCAGCATCGTCGGCCACAAGGCGTCGTGGCCGGCGTGCTGGAACTGCCGCCACGCGAGAGCCCCGACGTGGACTGGACTCGCCGCCGAGCGGGTCCGCCGGACCGGCGTGGCCGCGGCGCGCGATGGTGGGCATGGGCAGAATGTCCGTGCTGCCGAGCGCTGGCGGTTTCCCGTGGAGGTGGGTGTGGACGCCGGACTGCTGGGCCGCGCGGTCGCGATGTTCGCCGTGACGAACGTCGACGACCTCGTGCTGCTGGCGGTGTTCTTCGGCCAGGCAGCCGGCCGTCGCGGGGCGTTCAAGGTCGTTTCGGGGCAGTTCCTGGGCTTCGCGGGGATCTTGGCCGTGTCGGTGGCCGGTGCGCTCGGTGCCGGGCTGCTTCCGGACGGGGCCGTCCGCTGGCTGGGCGTGCTGCCGATCCTGCTCGGGATCCGGGCGGCTTGGCAGGCCTGGCGCCAGGACGACGACGAGCCACCGCCGGTGGCCGGCGTGGCCGGGATCGCCACGGTGTGCTTCGCGAACGGTGGTGACAACGTCGGCGTGTACGTCCCGGCGTTCGCCGCGAGCGGGCCCGCCGGACTGGCCGGCTACGTCGTGGTGTTCCTGGCGGGTGTGGCGGTCTGGTGCGCCGTGGGCCGGTTCCTGGCGACCCGGCCGGCCGTCGCGCGGGTGCTCGGCCGGTGGGGCCACGTGGTGCTGCCGGTGGTGCTGGTCGCGCTCGGCGTGCTGATCCTGACCGGGGCGTTCTGACGGCTTGCCGGGTCGGACCACGTCCACAGGGGCCGGAAGGTTGAGTCCCTGTGGGCTATCCGACGTCGGCGCAGCCGGTCGGCGGGGCCGGGCGTGTGGTGATCATGAATCCGAGAACCAGAGTTCTTGCCATCATCACGTTCGTGCTGTCGGTGCTCGTGGCCGGGGCCACGCAGGCGCCGGCCGCCACCGGGCCGCAGACCGTCGAGCTCGCGGCGCCCGCCGGGAGCGGGCTTCCGGTCTATGTCGCGGTCATCAGGCCGGTTTCCGCGGAGCGGCTGGGGAACAGCTGGCACGAGGGGTGCCCGGTCGGGCCGGACCAGCTGCGGCTGGTCA
>NZ_JBEXMD010000086.1:0-14227 GCF_040610315.1 Amycolatopsis sp. NPDC004169 | reverse complement strand
GTCGCGACGGGCCCGGACGGCTCCGTCGCGACCGGCTCCGGTGCGGCTTCGAGCACCGCGTGGGCGTTGGTGCCGCTCATCCCGAACGACGACACCGCGGCCCGGCGCGGGCGGCCGGTCTCCGGCCACGGCCGGCTTTCGTCCAGCAGCCGGACGTTCCCGGCCGTCCAGTCCACATGGGACGACGGCGTGCCCGCGTGCAGCGTGCCCGGCAGCACGCCGTGGCGCAGGGAGAGGACCATCTTGATGACGCCGGCGACGCCGGAGGCGGCCTGGCTGTGCCCGATGTTGGACTTCACCGAGCCGAGCCACAGGGGGTTCGCCCGGTCGCGGCCGTAGGTGGCCAGCAGGGCCTGAGCCTCGATCGGGTCGCCGAGGGCGGTGCCGGTACCGTGCGCTTCGACGGCGTCGACGTCGGCCAAGCTCAGCCGGGCGTTGGCCACCGCCTGGCGGATCACCTGCTGCTGCGCGGGGCCGTTCGGGGCGGTCAGGCCGTTGGACGCGCCGTCCTGGTTGACCGCCGAGCCGCGGATCACGGCCAGCACCTCGTGGCCGTTGCGCCGGGCGTCGGCGAGCCGTTCGACGAGCAGGACGCCGACGCCCTCGGCCATGCCCATGCCGTCGGCGTCGTCGGAGAAGGCCTTGCAGCGGCCGTCGGCGGCCAGCGCGCGCTGGCGGCTGAACGCGACGAACGACGCCGGGGTCGACATCAGCGCCACCCCGCCGGCCAACGCCATCGTGCACTCGCCGGTGCGCAGCGACTGGCAGGCCAGGTGCAGCGCGACCAGGGACGACGAGCACGCCGTGTCGACCGTGACGGCCGGGCCGGTGAGCCCGAAGGTGTAGGAGATCCGGCCGGAGACGACGCTGGCCGCGCCGCCGGTGAGCAGGTGCCCGGCCGAGCCGTCCGGCGGGGCGAGCCCGATGCCGTAGTCGGCGTAGTTGGTGCCGACGAACACGCCGGTCGCGTTGCCCCGCAGGCTTTCCGGGTTCACGCCGGCGCGTTCCATCGCCTCCCAGGACGTTTCCAGCAGCAGCCGTTGCTGGGGGTCCATGGCGAGCGCCTCGCGCGGCGAGATGCCGAAGAAGCCCGGATCGAAGTCGCCGGCGTCGTGCAGGAAGCCGCCGTGGCGGGTGTAGCTGGTGCCGTCGTGGTCGGGGTCCGGGTCGAACAGCGCCTCGACGTCCCAGCCGCGGTCGGCCGGGAACCCGGTGATCGCGTCGCCGCCGGCGGTGATGAGCTCCCACAGGTCCTCGGGGCTGCGGACGCCACCGGGGTAGCGGCAGCTCATCGCCACGATGGCGATCGGCTCGTCGTCGGCGACCGCGACGACGGTCTCGGTCGCCGTGGCCGGGGCGCCGCCGAGCAGGAACTCGGTGATGCGCTGGGCGGTCGGGTGGTCGAAGGCGAGGGTGGCCGGCAGGCTCCGGCCGGTCTCGGCGGCGAGGCGGTTGCGCAGCTCGACGGCGGTGAGCGAGTCGAAGCCGAGGTCCCGCAGGGCGACGTCCGGGGCGACGGCGTCCGGGCCGTCGTGGCCGAGCACCGCCGCCGCGGTCGCGCGGACCAGGCCGAGCACGGTCCGGGTGCGGTCGGCCGGGGACAGCCCGGCCAGCCGGTCGCCGAGGCCGCCCAGTCCGCCCACCGTGGCCGCGGCCGGCTCGGCCGCCAGCGCGCGGCGGACCTCGGGCAGCTCGTCGAGCAGCGGGCGCGGCCGCAGCGCGGTGAAGACGGGCGCGAACCGGGCCCAGTCGACGTCGGCGACGGCGAGGAACGTCTCGTCGTCGGCGAGGACCTGGCGCAGGCCCGCGAACGCGAGGTCGGGGTCGAGGAACGGCAGGCCCTGGCGCAGCAGGCGGCTCGCGTCGAAGTCCTGGTTGGCTTTCTCGGGGTTGGCGGCGTTCCAGACGCCCCAGGCCAGCGAGGTGGCCCGCAGGCCGCGGGCGCGCCGGCGCCGGGCGAGGGCGTCGAGGTGGGCGTTGGCCGCGGCGTAGGCGGCGTGGTCGCCGCTGCCCCAGACCCCGGCGATGGAGGAGAACAGGACGAAGGCGTCGAGGTCGTGGTCGAAGACGGCGTCGAGGTTTTCGGCGCCGAGCACCTTGGCCCGCGCGACGGCGGCGAACGCGGCGACGTCGGTGGCGTCGATGGAAGCGAGTTCGATCAGCGCGGCGGCGTGGATCACGGCGCGGAAGTCGTGGGCCGCGGCGAGGGCTTCGACGGCGGCACGATCGGCCACATCGCAGGTGGCGTAGGTGATGCCCGGGTCGTCGGACGCCGGGCCGCCACGGCGGCTGGCGAGGACGACGTGCTCGGCGCCGGCCCCGCGGAGCCAGCGGGCGATCCGCGGGCCGAGGGCGCCGGTGCCGCCGGTGACCAGGACGGTCCCGCGCACCGACCACGAGCCGGGCGCGGTCTTCGGCGGGGCCGCGTGGACCAGTCGGCGGACGAGCACGCCGGACGAGCGGACGGCGAACTGGTCCTCGTCGCCCGGGTCGGCCAGGATGGCGGCGAGCCGGTCCACGGCCCGGGCGTCGGGCTCGGCGGGCAGGTCGACCAGGCCGCCCCAGCGGTCCGGGTGTTCCAGGCCGATCACCCGGCCGAGCCCCCAGATCTGGGCTTGGGCCGGCGAGGGCGAGTCCGTGGCGACGGCGCCGGAGGTCAGCAGCCACAGGGGCGCGTCGATCCCGGCGTCGCCGAGGGCCTGGGCGAGCAGGAGTGTTCCGGCGACGCCGGCGGGCAGCTCGGGGAACTCCGGGTGCGGCCGCTCGTCGAAGCCCAGCAGGGACACCACGCCCGCCACCGGCCCGGCCTCGCGCAGCCGCGCGGCCAGGCTCTCGCGGTCGCCGGTCACCGGCAGGACTTCGGCGCCCAGCGACTCCACAATGGACGGCTCCGGGCCGGGCGAGACCACGGCCAGCCACCGCCCGGACGGCGTCCCGGCGGGCTCGGGCGCCGGCCGCCAGCGGACGTCGTACCGCCAGGAATCCACAGTGGACTTGTCGCGGGTCGTCCGGCGCCAGTCGGTCAGCGCCGGCAGCAGCTCGCTCAGCGGAACGTCCGGATCGACGCCGAGCGTCTCCGCGAGAGCCCCGCTTTCGACGGCCTCCCAGAAGCCCGGATCCGTGACTGCCGTGGCCGGTGCGCCGGGCTTCAGCCAGTAGTGCCGCTGCTGGAAGGCGTAGGTGGGCAGGTCGACGCGGGTCGCACCGGCGAAGTAGGGCGTCCAGTCGACCTTGACGCCGTGGACGTGCGCTTCGGCCACCGACAGCGCGAAGCGGTCCAAGCCGCCTTCGTCGCGACGCAGCGAGCCGAGCGCGACGGCACCTTCCGCGGTCTGCCCGATCGGCATCACCAGCACCGGGTGCGGGGAGGCTTCGACGAAGGTCCGGTAGCCCTGCTTCGCCAACGCTCGCACGGATTCTTCGAGCCGGACCGGCTCGCGCAGGTTGGTGTACCAGTACTCGGCGTCGAGGGCGGTGCCGTCGATCCACTCGCCGGTCACGGTCGAGAAGAACGCGGTGTCCGCCGCGCGCGGGGTGATCGGGGCGAGGACTTCCAGCAGCTCGTCCCGCAGCTGCTCGACCTGGACCGAGTGCGACGCGTAGTCCACCGGGATCCGGCGCGTGCGGACCTCACAAGCCGCCGTGAACTCGTCCAGCGCACCGGGCTCACCGGAGACGACGGTCGCCTCCGGCCCGTTGACGGCGGCGATGCCGATCCGGTCACCCCAGGGCGCGATGAGTGCCGACGTCCGTTCGCGCGACGCGGCCATCGAGACCATCCCACCGGCCCCGGCCAAGGCCAGGATCGCCTTGCTGCGCAGCGCCACCACCCGCGCACCGTCCTCGAGGGACAGTGCGCCGGCAACCACCGCGGCCGCGATCTCGCCTTGGGAGTGGCCGATCACCGCGTCCGGCCGCACGCCGTGGGCGGCCCACAGCGCGGCCAGTGACACCATCATCGCGAACAACGCGGGCTGCACGACGTCGACGCGGTCCAGTTCGGGTTCGTCGAGCAGCGAGAAGCCGGTGTGCGGTTCGAGGGCTCGCGCGCATTCGGTGAACCGGGCCGCGAACACCTCCGAGGTGGCGAGGAGCTCGGTCGCCATCCCGGTCCACTGGGCACCCTGGCCGGGGAAGACCATGGCGACCTTGCCGCTCCCGGCCACCCCGGACACGACGTGGGGCGCCGGGGTTCCATCCGCCAGTGCGCGAACTCCGGCCAGGAGGCGTTCGGAGTCCGCACCGACCACGACGGCCCGGTTGGCGAAGGCCGACCGGGTCGTGGCCAGCGAGAACGCGATGTCGGCCGGGTCGCCGTCCACCAGCGCCAGCCGGGCCGCCTGCTCGCGCAGGGCCTCGGGGGTCTTGGCCGACAGCACCCACGGGACCACCCCGGCCGGCCGCTCCGATGGCGGCGCCGGGACTTCGGCCTCCTCCAGGATGATGTGCGCGTTGGTGCCCGAGATGCCGAACGACGACACCGCACCGCGCCGCGGCCGGTCGGCGGTCCACTCCCGGCCCTGCTGGAGCAGCTCGACCGCACCGGCGGCCCAGTCGATCTTCGTCGACGGCGTCCCGGCGTGCAGGGTCGGCGGCATCCGGCGGTTCCGCAGCGCCAGCACGAGCTTGATGACGCCGCTGACGCCCGCCGCGGCCTGGGTGTGCCCGATGTTGGACTTGACCGAGCCCAGCCACAGCGGCGTGTCCCGGTCCTGGCCGTAGGTGGCCAGCAGCGCCTGCGCCTCGATCGGGTCGCCCAGTGCCGTGCCGGTGCCGTGCGCCTCGACCAGGTCGACGTCCACTGTGGACAACCGGGCGTCGGCGAGCGCGTCCCGGATGACCCGCTGCTGGGCCGGCCCGTTCGGGGCCGAAAGGCCGCTGCTCGCGCCGTCGGAGTTCACCGCCGAACCGCGGATCACCGCCAGCACCGGGTGGCCGAGGCGCTGCGCGTCGGCCAGCCGCTCGACCAGCAGCATGCCCGCGCCCTCGCCCCAGCCGGTGCCGTCGGCGCCCTCGGCGAAGGCCTTGCAGCGACCGTTGCCGGACAGGCCGCCCTGGCGGCTCATCTCGGTGAACATGTCCGGGTTGACCATCACCGCCGCGCCGCCGGCCAGCGCCAGGTCGGACTCCCCGCGGCGCAGCGACTGCACGGCCAGGTGCAGCGCGACCAGCGACGACGAACAGGCCGTGTCGACGGTGACCGACGGGCCTTCCAGGCCGAGGGTGTAGGAGATCCGGCCGGACAGCACGCTGGTGGCGGTGCCGGTCATCAGGTGCCCGGCGACCGCCTCGGCCTCCTCCCCCGCACCGGTGCCGTAGCCCTGGGACGCCGCCCCGACGAACACCGCCGAACGGCTGCCCCGCACCGTCTCCGGCACGATCCCGGCGCGTTCGAGGGCTTCCCACGACGTCTCCAGGAGCAGCCGCTGCTGCGGGTCCATCGCCAACGCTTCGCGCGGCGAGATGCCGAAGAAGCCCGCGTCGAACCGGCCCGCGTCGTGCACGAAGCCGCCTTCGGCGACGAAGCCCGCGTCGTGGGCGTCGGGCCAGCCGCGGTCGGCGGGGAACCCGGACATCCCGTCGCCGCCGCTGTCGACCAGCCGCCACAGGTCCTCGGGCGAGCGGACCCCGCCGGGGAACCGGCAGGCCATCCCGACGATCGCGACCGGCGCGGACCCGGCGTCCTCGACCTCCTGGACGCGCTTGCGGGCGCGCACGAGGTCCGCGGTCACCTTCTTCAGGTACTCCCGGAGCTTCGCGTCGTTGTCCATCAGGCCCCATCCCGTCGCGTCCCGTCCATTCAGGACAGTCCGAGTTCGTTGTCGATCAGGTCGAAGATCTCGTCGTCGCTCGCGGAGTCGAGTGCGCTGTCGTCGTGCTCGGCAACGCCCCGGCGCCGCGCGAGCACCGCCTCCAGCCGCGCGGTGACGCGGCGGCTGTCCCCGGCGCGCTCCAGCAGCCGGTCCAGTTCCGCCAGCACCGCGTCGTCGGTGTCGACGGCGGCGGGTGCGAGCCCGGCCAGCAGGTGCGCGGCCAGGTCGGCGGGCGACGGGTGGTCGAAGATCAGCGTGGCCGGCAGCCGCAGGCCGCTCTCGGCGGTGAGCCGGTTGCGCAGCTCCACCGCCGTCAGCGAGTCGAAGCCCAGGTCGAGGAAGCCGCGGCCGCCCTCGATGTCCGCGGCCGAGCCGTGGCCCAGCACGGTGGCGACGTGCCCGCGGACGACGTCGAGGAGGAACTCCCCGCGGTCGGCCTCCGGCACGGCGGCGAGCCGCTCGGGCAGTGGGGCACCGGACGGCGCGGCCGCTTCGGCGGTCCGGCGGGCCGGGGCCCGCACCAGCGACGCGAACAGCGGCGGCAGCCCGGCCTGCGCACCCAGCGCGGCCGCGTCGAGCTGCAGCGGCAGCAGCGCCGGTTCCGGCCGGGCGGCCGCGACGTCGAAGAGGTCGAGGCCGCGGTCGGCGGTGAACGGCACGAACGCGGACCGCGCCAGTTTCGCGCGGTCGGCTTCGCGGAGCATGCCGTCGGTGGCCCACGGCCCCCAGCCCAGCGACCCGGCCGGGAGCCCCCGGGCCGCGCGGTGCTGCGCCAGCGCGTCGAGGAACGCGTTCGCCGCGGCGTAGTTGCCCTGGCCGGGGCTGCCGAGCGTGGCCGCCGCCGAGGAGAAGAGGACGAACGCCGACAGCCCGAGGTCCCGGGTCAGCTCGTGCAGGTTCAGGGCCGCGTCCACCTTCGGCCGCAGCACCGCGTTGAGCCGCTCGGGCGTGAGGGACGCGACGACGCCGTCGTCGAGGACGCCCGCCGCGTGCACCACGGCGGTGAGCGCCGGGATCCCGGACAGCACGGCGGCCAGCTCGCGGCGGTCGGCGGCGTCGGCGGCCACGATCCGCACGTCCGCGCCGAGCTCCCGCAGCCCGGCGGCCAGCTCGGCCGCGCCGGGCGCGTCCGGGCCGCGGCGGCTCAGCAGCACCAGGTCGCGGACGCCGTGCCCGGTGACCAGCCGCCGGGCGACCAGGCCGCCCAGCGCGCCGGTGCCGCCGGTGATCAGCACCGTGCCGTCGCCGAACGACGGCGGCATGGTCAGCACGACCTTGCCGACGTGCTTGGCCTGGCTGACGAACCGGAACGCCTCGGGCGCCCGCCGGACGTCCCAGGTCCGCACCGGCAGCGGCGTCAGCGCACCGGCCTCGAACAGCGCGAGGACCTCGGTGAACAGCTCCCGGATCCGGTCCGGGCCGGCTTCGACCAGGTCGAACGCCTGGTACCGGACGCCCGGGTGCGCGGCGGCGACCGCGTCGGCGTCCCGCACGTCGGCCTTGCCCATCTCGAGGAACCGCCCGCCGCGCGGCATCAGCGCGAAGGAGGCGTCGACGAACTCGTTGGTCAGGGCGTTGAGCACGACGTCGACACCCCGGCCGCCGCTGGCCTCGCAGAACAGCTCCGCGAACCCGGTCGTGCGCGAGGAGGCGAGGTGCGCGTCGTCGAGCCCGGACGCGCGCAGCACGTCCCACTTGCCAGGGCTGGCGGTGGCGTAGACCTCGGCGCCGAGGTGGCGGGCGAGCTGGATGGCGGCCATGCCGACACCGCCGGCGCCCGCGTGCACCAGCACGGACTCCCCGGCCCGCACCCCGGCCAGGTCGACCAGGCCGTAGTAGGCGGTGAGGAAGACGATCGGCACCGACGCGGCTTCGCTGAACGACCAGCCGTCGGGGATCTTCGCCAGCATCCGCCGGTCCGCCACCGAGCGCGGGCCGAAGGAGCCGGGGAAGAAGCCCATCACCCGGTCGCCGGGCGCGAGCCCGGTGACGCCTTCGCCGCACTCCAGGACGACACCGGCGCCTTCGATGCCCATGAGCGGCTCGCCCGGGTACATGCCGAGGCCGATCAGGACGTCGCGGAAGTTCATCCCGGCGGCACGGATGGCGACCCGGACCGTGCCCGGTTCGAGGGTCTCCGGCAGCGGGTTCGGGACCAGCGCGAGGTTCTGCAGGGTGCCGCGGCCGGTGCTGTCGAGCCGCCAGTTGCCCGCGGGCGGCTGGAGGAGCGTGCCGGAACCGGCCCGCACGAGCCGCGCGGCCAGCGCCCGGCCGTCCCGCAGGGCGAGCTGCGGTTCCCCGGAGGCGACCGCACCGAGCAGCGCCGCCGAGCGCGGGTCTTCGTCGTCGAGGTCGACCAGGACGAGCCGATCGGGGTTCTCGAACTGGGCCGACCGCAGCAGGCCCCACACCGGGGCGGCGGTGAGGTCGGGGACGCGGTCGCCGTCGGCCGCGCCGACCGCGCCGCGGGTCACCAGCACGAGCCGGGCGGTGGCGAACCGCTCGTCGGCCAGCCACTCCCGGACCAGCTCGAGCGCGAAGGCGGCCCGCTCGCGCGGCTGCGCCGAGTGCCGGATCGCCGAGAACACGTACTGCGGTTCCTCGCCGCTCTCCTCGGTCCGGCGGCCCAGTTCCGCGAGGTCCACACAGGACTCGACGGTGCCGGCCGAGCCGAGCCCGGCGACCAGGCCGAGCGGGTCCGGGCCGATGACCGCGTACCGGCCGGCCACCGGTTCGGGCAGCGGGACCGGCGTCCACTCGACCTGGAACAGCGCGTCGGCGCCGTCCGGGCCGCGCAGCTGCTCGGCCGAGACCGGGCGCAGCACGAGTGCTTCCACGGACGCGACCGGGGCACCGGCCGGGTCGGCGACGTCGATGGCGACCGCGTCCCCGGCACCGGGCCGCAGGCGGACCCGCAGCGCGGTGGCGCCGGTGGCGTGCAGGGTGACGCCGGTCCAGGCGAACGGCAGCCGCGGGCCGCTGCCACCGTCGCGCAGGCCCAGCGCGTGCAGGGCGGCGTCCAGCAGGGCCGGGTGCAGGCCGAACGCGCCCGCTTGCTGCCGTTCCGGCAGCGCGACCTCGGCGTGGATCTCCTCCCCGAGGCGCCAGGCCGCGCGCAGGCCGCGGAAGGCCGGGCCGTAGCCGAACCCGGACGCCGCGAGCGTTTCGTAGAAGCCGGTGAGGTCGACGGGTTCCGCTCCGGCGGGCGGCCACTCGGCCGCCGGGGCCGGCGGGTTCGCGGTGGCCGGCGCGAGGACCCCCGCGGCGTGCGCGGTCCAGTCGTCGCGGCCGTCCGGTCGCGAGTGGACGGTCAGCTCGCGGCGGCCGTCGGCGTCCGGGGCACCGACCGACACCTGGATCGCGACGGCGTCCCGCTCGCGCAGCACGAGCGGCGCGGACAGGGTCAGCTCCTCGACGACCGGGCAGCCGGCCTGGTCACCGGCCCGGATGGCCAGCTCGACGAACGCGGTGCCGGGCAGCAGCACGGTCCCGAGCACCGCGTGGTCGGCCAGCCACGGCTGCGCGGCCACCGAGAGGCGTCCGGTGAGGACGATCCCGTCGCCGCCGGCCAGCGGCAGGGTCGCGGCCAGCAGCGGGTGGCCCGCGTCGGTGAGCCCGGCCGCGCCGACGTCCCCGGCCGCGGCGGAGACCTCGGGCCAGTAACGCCGGTGCTGGAAGGCGTAGGTCGGCAGCGGGACGCGGCGGGCGCCGGTGACCGCGGCCGCGAGGTCGACCGGGACCCCGCGGACCCACAGCCCGGCGAGCGCGGTGGCGAACGTGCGGTCCTCCGGCCGGTCGCGGCGCAGCAGCGGCACGGCCACGACGTCCTCGCCGAGGCAGTCGGCGGCCATCGCGCTGAGCACCGCGTCCGGCCCGGCCTCGAGGAACGTCCGGACGCCCAGCCCGGCCAGGGTGGCGACGGCGTCGGCGAACCGCACCGACGCCCGCACCTGGGTCACCCAGTAGTCCGGGGTGGACAGTTCGGGCCCGGCGAGCCGTCCGGTCACGGTGGACACCACGGCCCGCTCGGCCGGGTGGTAGGTGAGCCGCCGCGCGACCGCCGCGAAGCCGTCCAGCATCGCGTCCATCCGCGGCGAGTGGAACGCGTGGCTGACCTTGAGCCGCTTGGTCCGCACGCCCGCGGCGGCGAACCCGGCGGCCAGCTCCAGCACGACGTCCTCGTCGCCGGAGACGACGACCGAGCCGGGGCCGTTGATCGCCGCGATCCCGGCCCGGCCGCCGGTCTTGGCCACTTCGGCGGCCACGGCTTCTTCGCCGGCCCGCAGCGAGACCATCGCCCCGCCGTCCGGCAGGGCGTCCATCAGCCGGCCGCGGGCGGCGACCAGCTCGGCCGCGTCGGCCAGTGACAGCACCCCGGCGACGTGCGCGGCCACCAGTTCGCCGATCGAGTGGCCCGCCAGGTGGTCCGGCCGCACGCCGCGGCTCTCGGCCAGCCGGTACAGGGCCAGCTCCACGGCGAACAGCGCCGGCTGGGTGTAGGCGGTCCGGTCGAGCAGCGCGGCCTGATCGCTGCCGGGCTCGGCGAACACGAGCTCCCGGACCGAGTGCTCCAGGTGCGGGTCGAGGTGCGCGCAGGCTTCGTCGAACGCGTCGGCGTAGACGGGGTAGCGCGCGTAGAGCTCCCGCCCCATCCCGGCTCGCTGGGCACCCTGCCCGGTGAACAGCACGGCGAGCGGGCCGGTCGCCGCCTCGCCCGAGACGACCTCGGGTGCGGGCGTGCCGGCCGCGAGGGCTGCCAGCCCGGTCCGGAAGTCCTCGGCCGTGCTGCCGAGCACGACGGCCCGGTGCTCGAGCGCCGCCCGGCCGGTGGCCAGGGAGAAGCCGACGTCCACCGGGCTGCCGTCCACTTCGGACAGCGCGGCGGCCTGGGCCCGCAGCGCGGCCACCGACCGGCCCGAGAGCGGCCACGGCACCGGGCCGCCTGCCTCGGTCCCGGCCGCGACCGGGGCGGGTGCGGCCTGCTCGATGATGGTGTGCGCGTTGGTGCCGGAGATGCCGAAGGAGGAGATCCCGGCCCGGCGCGGCCGCTCGGACGGCCAGTCCCGGGCCTCGGTCAGCAGCTCGACCGCGCCCGCCGACCAGTCCACGTGGGACGTCGGCGCGTCGACGTGCAGCGACTGCGGCAGCACGCGGTGGCGCATGGCCATGACCATCTTGATGATCCCGGCGACCCCGGCGGCGGCCTGCGTGTGGCCGATGTTGGACTTCACCGACCCCAGCCACAGCGGCGTCTCCCGGTCCTGGCCGTAGGTGGCCAGCACCGCCTGGGCCTCGATCGGGTCGCCCAGCGTCGTCCCGGTCCCGTGCGCCTCTACGGCGTCCACATCGGATGGTTCGAGGCCCGCGTTCGCCAGCGCCGCCCGGATCACCCGCTGCTGCGAGGGCCCGTTCGGCGCGGTCAGGCCGTTCGACGCGCCGTCGGAGTTGACCGCCGAACCGCGGACGAGCGCCAGCACCTCGTGGCCGTTGCGCTGTGCGTCCGACAGGCGTTCGAGCAGGAGCAGACCGGCGCCTTCGGCCCAGCCGGTGCCGTCGGCCGCCTCGGCGAACGGCTTGCACCGGCCGTCGGGCGCCAGCCCGCGCTGCCGGCTGAACTCGACGAACGCGCCGGGGGTCGACATGACCGTCACGCCGCCGGCCACGGCCATCGTGGACTCGCCCTGGCGCAGCGACTGGCAGGCCAGGTGCAGCGCGACCAGCGAAGACGAACACGCCGTGTCGACCGCGACCGACGGCCCCTCCAGCCCGAAGGTGTAGGAGACACGCCCGGCGATGACGCTGGTGGTGTTCCCGGTCAGCAGGTGGCCTTCGACACCGGAGGACGCGCCGAGCAGGGTGACGTAGTCCTGGCCGTTGGTGCCGGCGAACACCCCGGTCTTCGTGCCGCGCAGCGAGTGCGGGTCGAGGCCCGCCCGCTCGAACAGCTCCCACGAAGTCTCCAGCAGCAGCCGCTGCTGCGGGTCCATCGCCAGTGCCTCGCGGGGCGAGATGCCGAAGAACCCGGCGTCGAACTCCGTGACGCCGTCGAGGAAGCCGCCTTCGCGGGCGTAGCTGCGGCCGCTCTTGCCCGGGTCCGGGTCGTAGAGCGCGCCGACGTCCCAGCCGCGGTCGGCGGGGAACGGCGCGATGCCGTCGCCGCCCGCGCTCACCAGGCGCCAGAGGTCCTCCGGGGACCGCACCCCGCCCGGGTAGCGGCAGCTCATCGCGACGATGGCGATCGGGTCGTCGCCGGTGACCGCCTCCGCGGGCAGGCCCGGCGCCGGTGTGCCGGCACCGAAGGCTTCGCCGAGCAGGCGGTCGGCCAGGTCCGCCGGGGTGGGGTGGTCGAACACGAGCGTCGAGGGCAGGGCGAGACCGGTTTCGGCCACCAGCGCGTTGCGCAGCTCGACCGCGGTGAGCGAGTCGAAGCCCAGGTCCTTGAAGGGCCGCGCCGGTTCGATCGCTTCGGCGCCGTCGTGCCCGAGTACCGCGGCGGCGCGGGCGCGCACGACGTCCAGGAGCACGCGACGGCGTTCGGGGGCGGGCAGCGCGGCCAGGCGCTCGGTCAGCTCGGCCGAGCCGCTTTCGCCGGGGCCTTCGCCGGCGTCGAACTCGGGCAGTTCGGCCATGAGCGGCCGGGACCGGGCCGCGGCGTACGACGGCGCGAACCGGGCCCAGTCGACGTCGGCGACGACGACCGTGGTCTCCCCCAGCTCGACGGCCTGCAGCAGCGCGCGCATCCCGAGGCCGGGGTCCAGCGGGAGGAGCCCACGGCGGCGGAGCAGTTCTTCACCCTCTTCGGAGGCGCCCATCCCGGCGCCCGCCCACGGGCCCCAGGCGATCGAGGTGGCGCTCTCGCCGCGGGCCCGGCGGTGTTCGGCGAGCGCGTCGAGGTGCGCGTTGGCCGCCGCGTAGGCGCCCTGGTGCCCGCTGCCCCAGACCCCGGCGATCGAGGAGAAGAGCACGAACGCTTCGAGGCCGGCACCGAGCAGCTCGTCGAGGTGGGTGGCGCCGTCCACTTTGGCGCTGACCACCTCCGCGAAGTCCTCCGGGGACGACTCGGTGATCGGGGTGAACCGGCCGTGTCCGGCAGCGTGGAAGACCGCGCCGATCGCGCGTCCGCTCAGGACCTCGGCCAGTGCCGCGCGGTCGGCGACGTCGCAGGCCACGATCTCCGGCTCGGCACCGAGGGCGCGCAGCTGCGCCGCGAGGTCGGCCGCGCCCGGGGTGTCCGGGCCGCGGCGGCCGAGCAGCAGCAGGTGCCGGACACCGCGGGCGGCCAGGGTCCGGGCGAGCGCGCTGCCCAGTGCCCCGGTACCGCCGGTGATCAGCACGGTTCCGTCCGGGGTCCAGCCGCGCGGCTCGGCGCCTGCCGGGGCGCGGACGAGCCGGGGCACGAACGCGCCGGACGGCCGCAGGGCCACCTGGTCTTCGCCGGTGCCCGCGGCCAGGAGAGCGGCGAGGCGGTCGTGACCGCGGTCGTCGAGCGCGGCCGGGAGGTCCAGGAGGCCGATCTCGCGGCCGGTGAGCTCGAGGGCGGCGACCCGGCCGAGGCCCCAGACCTGCGCGCGGGCCGGCTCCGGAGCGGGGTCGGAGCGGCCGGTGCGCACGGCGCCGGTGGTGGCGAGCCAGAGCGGGCCGGGCCGGTCGGCCTGCAGCACGGTGAGCGCCTCGTCGAGGTCCGCCGGGAAGGCGAGCGTCCCGGCGATGTCCTCCCCCTCGCTCCAGCTCGTGCGGACGTCCGCTCCCCGCTCGGCCAGGCCTTCCGCGATCCCGGCGGGAACGGTGCCGACGAGCAGCCAGGTGCCGGTCGGCCGGCCGGCGGGCAGCGGGTGCGGCCGCCAGGCGACGCGGTAGCGCCACGACCCGAGGGTGCTCGCTTCGCGGTGGCGAGCGCGCCAGGCGTGGAGCGCGGGCTGGATGGCGGCGGCGAGGTCGTCGTCGACGGCGAGGTCCCTGGCCAGTTCGCCGCGGTCGACGGCGGCCCAGAACCCGGTGTCGGCGCTGTCGGCGACCGGCTGCGGGCGGGCGGGTTCGAGCCAGTACCGCCGGTGCTCGAAGGGGTACGTCGGCAGCGGGACGGCCCGCCCGGCCGACCCGGCGTACAGGCTCGCCCAGTCCAGGTCGACGCCGCTGACGTGCAGCCGGGCCAGCGCGGTGAACAGGGTGCGCTCCTCGTCGCGGTCGCGGCGCAGGGCGGGGATCGCGGTGCCCGGGACCAGCGAGCTCAGCACGCCGTCCGGCCCCAGCTCCAGGAACACCCCGGCCCCGGCAGCCTCCAAAGTGGACACGCCGTCGGCGAACCGGACAGCCTCCCGGACGTGGCGCACCCAGTAGTCCGCGGTGAACGGCTCGGCAAGAGCACCGGTCACGTTCGAAACCACCGGAATCTCCGCCGGGTGATACGTCAGGGT
>NZ_JBEXMD010000085.1:0-14413 GCF_040610315.1 Amycolatopsis sp. NPDC004169 | reverse complement strand
CGCGGGGGGGCGGGGGGGGCGGGGGCGGTGGGTGGGACCCGGCCAGGGGGCGGGTCCCACCCGGCGTTCTCAGCCGCAGTGCTCGAATTCGCTGTCGTAGGCCTGGCCGCCGGCCGAGCCGCCCCACTTCACGCACTTGTCCGCCGCCGCGGCCTTGACCGGACCGGCGAACCAGGAGAACGCCCCCGAGTTCGTCTGCCGCGCCGAGCCCTTGACCTCCAGGTAGGCCGAGGTCGCGGTGGCCGTCCCGGCGGAGGCGTTCTTCATGGTGCTGACGCAGTTCTGGCCGTTGGCCGCGTTGTAGGAGAGGAACACCGTGCCGGCCGCGCCGCCGGTGCCCAGCGGCGCCGAGTCGATCACGCCGTAACCGCCACCGCAGGCCGGGGCCCCGAGCGCGGTGTCAGTGATCGTGGCGAAGCGGATCGCGTCGTAGGGGTGCTCGGTGGGGCCGACTTCGAACAGCACCCCGGCCGACGACTGCGACAGCTGCACCATGTCCGAGTACGCCGCGCCCCCTCCCCACACGAGCAGGCTGCCGGCGTTGCCGGTCCAGTTGGCGCCTTCGTCGAACGACGAGTGCACCCGCAGCTGCTCGCGTTCGCCGCAAACGGACGGCGCGGCGAACAGGATCCGGTTGTACTTGCCGCCGGTGTCGGTGGCGCTCATCCGGGCCGTCGAACCCTCGACCGTCGGCGCGACGAGGTCGGTGGCGAAGTCGAACTTGGAGCTGAACGTCGCACCGCCGTCCGAGCTGATCGCGAACGCGCGGTTGTGGGTGCCGTCTTCGAGGCACTTGTTGCCGTCGTTCGCCTGGTTGCGCGCGGCGGCGTAGATCCGGCCGTCCCGGAGCTCGGTGACGCTGATCTCCTGGGGGTTGATCGCACTGCTCGCAGGCTTGTCGGTGGCGCCGAGGTGCCAGGTGCTGCCCTGGTCGTCGCTGTAGACCAGCGCGCCGACGTTCGAGTAGCTCATCCCGGCGACGAGCCGGCCCTTGTGCGCGCCGCGCGTCAGCACGATCCCGTGAGACGGCCCGGTGGCCAGCCAGCCGGGCGCGGCCGAGAAGCCGAGTTCCGTGGTCAGCGTCTTCGGCGCCCCCCACGTCTTCCCGTTGTCCTCGCTGATGGACACGCGCGGGATCCGGCCGCAGTCGGGATTGGTGTAGCACTGCATGGTCGACAGCAGCACGATCCGGTTGCTGCCCGGGATCACGATCGGCGCGGGATTGCCCTTCGTGTCGCCGAACGCGGTGATGACGGTGTTCAGCGCGCCCCACGTCTTGCCGCCATCGGTGGACCGCTTCATCACGAGATCGATCTTGCCCAGATCGGCGCAGGCGTGGGCCCCGCCGTTGCGACCCTCGGCGAAGGCGAGCAGGTCGCCGTTGTTCGCCTTGACGACGGTGGGAATGCGGTAACAGTCATGGTCGTCGGTGTTCTTGTTGAACACCAACGTGCTGGACACATCGGCCTGGGCGGTCGCGGCACCGACGGCCGCCGGGACGCCGAGGGCGGCGCAGCCCAGCAGCCCGGCCAACAGCCCTTGGGCGAGTCGGGTGATCTTCACGGTTCGAGCTCCCTACGGATTCGATTCTGCTTCTGCGGAAGCAGCGTCGACGCGATCCGTACAAGAGCTGTACAACAGTGCGTATAACGAACTATACCTGTCCGGGAGGCGAATTTCAGGTGAACACGGCCAGGGTCCCGAACCCGGTCGCCAGCACGAGAAGCGTGGACAGGAGACCGAGGAGCAGGGCGCGGCCGCCGCTGCGCAGCAACACGCCGAGCCGCACGGCGCAGCCGAGGCCGAACAGCGCGCCGGCCAGCAGGAGCGTCGAAGCCGTCTTCGCGAGGTCGAGCGCGAACGCCGGGACCAGGCCGGTGCTCCGGACCGCGACCATCGCGAGGAAGCCGATGACGAACAGCGGCACGAGCGGCGTGTGCGTGTCGCGGCGGCCGCGTTCGGCCGCCCCGACGAGCGCGACCACCGGGGCGAGCAGGACGACCCGGCTGAGCTTCACCACCACGGCGGTCCCGACGGCGGCGGCGCCCGCGGGCCCGGCCGCCGCGACCACCTGGGCGACCTCGTGCACCGAAATCCCGGCCCAGCTGCCGGTCCGGGTGGCGTCGAGGCCGAGCGCGCCGGCCAGCAGCGGCAGGGCGGCCAGGGTCAGGCTGCCGTAGCAGGTGACGAGCGCGACGGCGGTGGCGACGTCTTCGTCGTCGCGCTCGATCACGCCTTCCACCGCGGCGATCGCGGAGGCGCCGCAGATCGAGAAGCCGGTCGCGACCAGCAGGGCGAGCCCGCGGGGCACCCGGACCAGCCGGGCGAGGCCGAGCGTGCCGAGGAAGGTGACCGCGACGGTCAGCACGACCGCGACGAGCGTGCCTGGGCCGAGCGCGAGCACCGCCGGCACGGCGAGCTGCAGCCCGAGCAGGACGACGCCCGCGCGCAGCAGGCGTTTCGTGAGCCGGGCGACGGCCAGGCGGTGTTCCTCGGCCAGGATCGGCGTGCTGCCGACGGCCACGCCGAGCACGACCGCGACGGTGAGGGCGCCGACCACCGGCCACGCCGAGCTGAGCGCGTACGCCGCGGCGACACCGAGCCCGGTGATCGCCAGGCCGGAGGTCTTCGCCGTCGTGAGTGCCATGCCTTCAGCGTCGCCGGTGGCGGGCGGGCGCGGTACCCGGTACTCGGTACCGAGGTCATAGACTCGAGCTATGACCGGACCGGATCTGGACTCCCTGCGGCTGCTCGTGCTCGTCGACGACCTCGGCAGCATCGGCCAGGCGGCCGGGGCGCTCGGCATCGCCCAGCCGTCGGCCAGCAAGCGGCTGTCCACTTTGGAACGCCAGCTGGGGCTGTCCCTGGTGGACCGGACCCGGCGCGGCTCGGCGCTGACCGCGGACGGCCGGGTGATCGCCGGCTGGGCGCACCGCGTGCTGACCGAAGTGGACGGGCTGCGCACCGGCGCGGAGGCCCTGCGTACCCAGCGCGGCGCGCGGCTGCGGGTCGCGGCGAGCATGACGCTCGCCGAGCACTTCGTGCCCGCGTGGATCGGCGAGGTCAAGCGGACCGGGCCGGACACCTACGTCGGGCTGGAGGTGGTGAACTCCGAGCAGGTCGCCGAGCTGGTCGTGCGCGGGAAGGTGGACCTGGGGTTCGTCGAGTCGCCGGGGCCGTGGCCGGGCCTGGCCACCCGCCGGGTCGCGACGGACCGGCTCGTGGTGGTGGTGCCGCCCGGGCACGCCTGGGCCCGGCGCCGCCGTCCGCTGCGGGCCGTGGAGCTCGCCGCCACCCCGCTGGTGGTGCGCGAGCCGGGTTCGGGCACGCGCGACACGGTCGAGGCGGCGCTGCGGCGGGCCGGTGCGGGCCCGGTCACGCCTTTGCTGGAACTGGGTTCGGCTTCGGCAGTGCGCAACGCGGTGATCGCGGGCGCGGGGCCGGCGGTGATCAGCGACCTCGACGTGGTGCGCGAGGTGGCCGGCCGCCGGCTGGTGCCGGTGGCGGTGGAGGGCGTCGAGCTGGGCCGCGTGCTGCGCGCGGTGTGGCCGGCGGGGCGGCGGCTGACCGGCCCGGCGGCGGACCTGCTGACGCTCGCGGTGAAATCGGGTTCCTAGCGCGCCGAGACCCGGAGCCCCGCCGCCTCCGGGCTGGTCAGGTGGGTCTCCAGCGTTTTGCACGCCGAGGCCAGGAGGTCGTTGTCGTCGCCCGCCCGGGTGGCGAGGGCGACCTGGCACGGCTCGATGCCGTCGATCGGGACGATCGTCACGTCGCGCCGCAGGCGGCTGAACCAGACCCCGGCCGGGACGATCGCCGCCAGCTGGCCCGCGGCGATCAGTTCGAACTTCTCCTCGAACTCCTGGACCAGCGGGCCGTCCGGGGCGCGGCTGCCGTCGGGGCGCGGGTCGATGCGCCAGAACGCGTTCCACTCCGGGTCGTCGAGGCGGGGGAGCGGTTCGTCCGCGAAGTCGGCGAGGGTGACCGACTCCCGGCCGGCCAGGCGGTGGTCGGCCGACACCAGCAGCACGCGCTCTTCTTCGTAGAGCGGGGTGACGCGCAGCCCGTCGGTCCGCAGCGGCAACCGCGTCACCGCCACGTCCACCCGGTGCTCGAGCAGCGCCGCCCGGGTCTCGGTCCAGCCGAGGTGCTGGGTCAGCACTTCGGCTTCCGGGTGCCGGTGGCGCAGCTCGCGCGCGGCCGCGGTGACGAACAGGTTCGTGCGGTAGCCGATGGTGACGCGGCTCGGCGCGGCGGCCGCGCGGGTGCTGGCCGCCGCCTGCTCGGCGGAGTCGAGCAGCTCCTTGGCGCGCGGCAGGAACACTTCGCCGGCCCGGGTCAGCCGGGTGCCTTGGGGCGTGCGGTCGAGCAGGCGGGCGCCGAGCTGGCCTTCGAGCCGGCGGATCTGCCGGCTCAGCGAGGGCTGCGTGGTGTGCAGGGCGGCCGCCGCGCGCCCGAAGTGCCGGTGCTCGGCGACGGCCGCGAAGTACCGCACCAGCCGCAGGTCGAGGTCCGCCATGAGCCCAGCCTACCTGCGGTGATGCCTGAACCGTATTGCCCGATGAGAACCGGGCTTTGGACGCGCGGGCGGCCGCGGCCCGACGATGGAAGCACTGTCAGCCACTCACGAGGAGCAAGAAGATGCGGGTGTTCGTCACCGGGGCGACGGGGTTCGTCGGCAGCGCCGTCGTCCGGGAACTGCGGGAAGCCGGGCACGAGGTGCTCGGCCTCGCCCGCTCGGACGACAAGGCCGCGGCGCTCGCGGCCACCGGCGCCGAGGTCCGGCGCGGGACCCTGACCGACCTGGACGGCCTCCGTGCGGCCGCGGCCGAAGCGGACGCGGTCGTCCACACGGCCTACGTCCACGACGACTTCGCCGATCTCACGGCCGCCGCGGCGACCGACCGCGCGGCGATCGGCGCGTTCGGCGAGGCGCTCGAAGGATCCGGGAAAGCCCTGATCGTCACGGCCGCGACCGGCCCGGTGGCCCCGGGCCGGGTGGCCACCGAAGAGGACGCGGCCGACCCGGCGTTCCCGCGGACGGCCTCCGAGACGGCGGCGCTCGCGCTGGCCGATCGCGGCGTGCGCGCGTCGGTGCTGCGGCTGCCGCACTCGGTGCACGGCGAGGGCGACGGGCACGGGTTCGTCCCGGCCCTGATCCGCCTCGCGCGCGAAAAGGGGGTGTCTGCCTACCCGGGCGACGGCCGTGGCCGCTGGGCCGCGGTGCACCGGTTCGACGCGGCCCGGCTGTACCGGCTGGCCGTCGAGGAGGCGCCTGCGGGCGTGCGGCTGCACGCGGTCGGCGACGAAGGCGTGCCGCTGAAAGTGCTGGCCGAAGTGATCGGGGCGCACCTCGGGGTGCCGGTGCGGTCGGTTTCCGACGTCCCGGGCCATTTCGGCTGGCTCGCGCACTTCGCCGGGCCGGACGCCCCGGCGTCGAGTGTCCTGACGCAGAAGCGCCTGGGCTGGGTGCCCGAGTGGCCCGGCCTGCTCGCGGACCTGGAAGCCGGGCACTACTTCCGCTGAGGACGTGGTCTCCTTGCCGTCGATCGAGCGGCGATATATCGTGTGAATGTCGCCGATACGACAGGGAGGACATCATGGAGATGAGCGCGGGCGCCCACCGGATCTTCGCCGGGTTCGGGGGACACTTCGACCACCACGCCGGGCACGACCTCCCGGGGCACCCGGGATTCGGGCACGGGGGGCCGGGACACGAGGATTGGGACGGCGGCCCGGAACTGGCGCGCGGCTTCCCGCCGCCGCCACCCCACCCGCCGCACCCACCGCAGCCGCCGGGCGGGCCGGGGTTCCCCGGGTTCCCGGGCGGACCGGGCTCGTTCGGCGGCCCGGGCGGCTGGTTCGGCGGGGGCGGGGCGTTCCAGCGGGTCCGCGAGTTCCGCGGCGGCGGCCGCGCGCCGGCCCGCCCGGTGCGGCCCGCGGTGCTGGCGCTGCTGGCCGAGGAGCCGATGCACGGCTACCAGCTGATGCAGGAGATCCGCCGCCGCACGCACGACCGGTGGCGGCCCAGCCCGGGTTCGGTGTACCCGATCCTGCAGCAGCTGGAGGACGAAGGCCTGGTCCACACGGTCGAGACGGCCGGGCGCCGGGTCGCCGAGCTGACCGACGCGGGCCGCGAGCACGTGGCCGGCCGGGAGGCGGAGTTCGCGGCCCTGTGGGAGGAACCGGAGGAGGAGCCGGGCGCCGACCGCTTCGCGGCCCTGTGGCACGCCATGGGCGAGCTGTCCGGCGCGGCCGCCCAGGTGGGGTACAGCGGGAACGACGCCCAGGTCGCCGAGGTGAAGAAGATCCTCGCCGACGCGCGCCGCCGGGTCTACGCGGTCTTGGCCGACGCGGGCCTGGAGGACGAGGACGACTGACCGGCCGGCCGGATCGTCCACATCGGACGATCCGGCTGCCTGCCCCGGTCGCGGAAATGCCGCGGGCGCGGAGTTCCGGCACGTCGAAGTGCCCGGCTCCCCGCGCCCGCGGAACTGCCGCTACGCCTGCCGGCGGTGGCTCACTGCTGGTACGGCGCCGCCGCGGCCTTGGCGGCGGTGATCAGCGCGCCCTTGTTCTTCGGCCAGAACGTGCTGTCCACGCAGGTGTACTTGGGCAGGAACCCACCGCAGGTGCCGCTCGAGCCGCCGACCTCGAACGTCACGCTGGCGACGCCGAGCTCGCCGTAGGTGAAGTCGTCGGTGGTGCCGGTCGTGTCGTAGCCGACGGTCTCCTCGTTGGTGCCGACGAGGTAGCCGTTGGAGGCCGCGTACTTCGCGCCGAGCCTGCGGTACTGGGCGTCGTTCGGCGAGGTCGCCTGGGTGAAGCCCCACGGGATGATGATGTCGTTGCCGTAGCTGTGCAGCGTGATCATCGTGCCCTTGGCGGTGGCCGGCGCGGGGTCGTTGTTGCCGGTGCCGCGCTGGTCCGGGAAGATCGCGCGGGCCAGCTTCTCCAGCGCCTGCACCTCCGGCTCCGAACCGGCGCTCACGCCCTGGTAGGTCTCGGAGCAGGCGGAGTTCGAGTCACCGCCCCACTTGAACGTCGAGTTCCGGTTGAGGTCGACACCGATGTTCGTGCCGGTGCAGCTGCCCCGCGAGTTGTCGGCGTTCTTGCGCTGCAGCTTCGGCGAGTTCCCGCCGGAGGCGACGATGTCGACGCCGTCGGGGTTGGCGATCGGCACCACCCACACCTCGGTGGTGTCCAGAATGGACTTGGCGGTGGCGTCGGTGGCGTAGCCGTCGGCGAGGTAGTCGATGAAGCGCCAGGCGAGCTCACCGGTCGACAGCTCGCGCGCATGGATCTGGGCCATCAGGAAGAACTTCGGCTTCGGCGACGTCGTCGACAGCGTGCAGTCGCCGGTCTGCTTCTTGGTCAGGCAGATCGCCTGGACGTCGTGGCCGCCCTGGCCCTTCGTCTTCTTCCACGACTGCCCGATCGTGTACTTCGTGGCCAGGTCGGGGTGCGCCGAGGCGACGGCGGCGAGGTGGTTCTCGTGTGCGGTGACGGTCCGGTACCCGCCGTAGTAGGTGTCCGCCGCCAGCCGGTTCGTCTCGGCGGGCAGTTCCTTGTAGACGGTGTCGAAGAACGACGGCCGGTAACCCAGCGCCCGCAGCTGCGCGGCGACGGCCCGTCCGCCGACGACGTTGACGCTGCCTGCCGCATCCCCTTCCTCGACGTCGAACCCGGCCGCGGCCAGCGCCTGCGCCTGCGCGGCGGTGGCCGCAACGCGCCAGAACACCGGCGTGTCGGCGGTCTGCGCGGCCGCGGTGCCGCCGAGCAGGGAGGTGAGCAGGACCCCGGACGCCGCAAGGGCGAGCCGGGACAGGGACCTTGACGCCATCGGGGGATCTCCTCACGCCGCACGGATGGAGGTCCGGTCGGAACCCGTGGTCACCGTACCGGCACGGACAGTGTGTCGGCCCGGCAAAACGGGCCATACCCCCGAAAGTCGCGACTGTTGTCACGCTGGGCGGTGGCGGAGCGACTCGATGGGCGAGGCCGGTCGGTCCGGCCGTGAGGAGTGACCGTGAACCGGTCGTCGGTTTCCGCGGTTGCCCGTGCCGGCATCGCCCTGGCCGCGGTGGTGGTGAACGTCCTGCTCTTCCGGATGGCCCGGCGGGCCGGCGCCCTGCTCGACGAAACCGGCGACGCCGGATCCGAGGTGCTCTCGCGGCGGCTGCTGCCCACGTGACCCGGCTCGCGGATCCGGTACCCGGGCGAGCTTCCCTGGAACGGACGCGGGGCCGGCCACCGCGGTGACCGGCCCCACGGACCGCTACTTCTTCAGGCCGTGCTCGATCGCTTCGATGATCCGCGGCCGCAGCTCGGCCGCCGAGATGATCGCGTCCACCGAGCCGACCTCGACCGCTCGCTGGATGCTGTGCACGCGGTCGAACTCCGCCGCCACCTCGCTCACCTTCTCCGCGCGGACCGCCGACTGGACCTCCGCCAGCTGCGCGCTCAGCGCCGCCCGGGACGCGCCGCCCGCCGCCGCCACCCGGGCCTGCAGCTCCGTCACGCGCGGGTCGTTCGCCGTGCGGTTGTTGACTTCGCCCGCGAACACCACCGCCGCCGCCGGGGCGCCGCCCAGCACCGAGGCGAACGAGCCCTCCAGGGCCAGCACCGTCATGTTCGGGTTGAGCGCCTTGGAGAACACCACGAACGCGCCGCCGTGGTAGCGCGAGATCACGGTGAACACGATCGGGCCCTCGAAGTTGACGATCGCCCGGCCGATCTCCGCGCCGTACTCCAGCTGCAGCTTGCGCAGCGACTCCGGCGAGCCGTCGAAGCCCGACAGGTTCGCCAGCACCACTAGCGGCCGGTTGCCCGAGGCCGCGTTGATCGCCCGCGCCGTCTTCTTCGACGACCGCGGGAACAGCGTGCCCGCGGTGTAGGTGTCCGGGCCGTCGGTGGGCGGGAAGCCGCGGCGGGGGACCGACCGCGACTCGATGCCGACCAGGCAGACCGGGCGGCCGCCGATGTGCACGTCCTGCACCGCGGACGTCTCCGCGTCGGCCATGCCCGCCCAGCGCTCCAGCACCGGGTGGTCCTGGTCCGACAGCGCGCGCATCACCGTGCGGATGTCGAAGGGCTTCTTGCGGTCCGGGTTGTGCTCGGCCGAGAAGATCTCGCCGACCGTGGTGAAGTCGCTGCCCACGACCGCGTGCGGGAACGCCGAGACGTCCCGGTCGACCGGGTCGTTCGTGCCCACCTTGCGCGGCCCGGTCTCACCCGGCACCACGTACGTGTGGTCGTAGTGCGCCATCAGCACCGCCCGCGCGGCCGGCAGGTTCGGCGCCCAGTACTGCGCCTGGCCGTTCGGGCCCATCACCCGGTCGTAGCCGCCGATGCCGAAGTTGTCCTCGGCCGACACGCCACCGGAGAAGTCCAGCGCCTGCTTGCCGGTGAGCACCATCGCCGAGTCCGGCGTCATCACCAGGATGCCCTTGGTGTGCATGAGCATGGTGGCTTCGGCGTTCCAGTACGGCTGGGCGCCGACGTTGATCCCGTTGACCACGATGTTGATCTCGCCGCCGTCCTGCGTGAACGTGACGATCCGCTTGAGCGCCGCGGCGACCCAGTCCATGTTCTCGGTGCCGGAGGACATGGAGATCCGCGCGCCGGAGGAGAGCGCGAACCACTCCAGCGGCACCTGCATCCGCTCGGCCAGGTCGAGCGCCGCGATCACGCGGGAGCATTCCGGCTCCGAGAGCGCGCCGAGCGACTTCGTCGGGTCGCCGAGCAGCACGACGCGGGTGACGCCCTCGGGGTGCCGCTCGGTCGGGGTGGTGACGACGCCGGCGATGATCGCCGCGGAGTTCTTGCCCTTCGGCCGGTCCACCGGCACCAGGACACCCGACTCGTCGAGGTCGTGCTCGGTGAACGTGCCCTCCGGGCCGGAGAGCAGGCCGGTGATCTCGTAGGGGTAGACCGTCCCGCGCCGCGCCGCGCGCAGCACCTTCAGGCGGTAGTCGTCGAGGGGCTTGACCGGCTCGGTCGACGGCGGCTCGACGTGCAGCCGCGCGCCGCCGGCGTCGAGGGTGATCCGGACGGCGAGCTCGGTGAGCTTGCCCGCCTCCGTGCGCCGCCGCGCCAGGAACTGGACCTCCTCGAGCCCGGCCCCGACCGAGGTCGGCAGGATGCGCTGGACGAGCTGGTTGAGCTCCTCCGTGGTCAGATCGGTCGGCGGCCAGACGTACATCATGATCCGGTTCGTGTCGAACCGCTTGTTCTGCGGCCGCTGCGCCTGGATGTTGCGGATCGCGTCGAGGCAGGCGGTGACCGCGTCCTCGAGCGCGGGCAGCGCGACCAGCCGGCCGTCGGCCTCGCGCAGCGGCGTCAGGTCGCGGACCTGGCCCATCGCGATCAGCCGCTCGTCGGCCGGGTTCGTCTTCGCCGTGGCCTTGAACAGGTAGATCTCTTCGTCCGCCGAAGGCAGGCGGGTGAGGTCGAACTCGCGCAGCCGCTGCAGCTGCAGACGCTGGGCGATCTGCGGGTGCAGGCCGCGGATCAGCCGGTCCTCGGTGAAGCCGGCACCGTCGCGCTCGAAGGTGAAGTGGTGGTGCATCACGGCGCCGCCGGTGCCGGCCACGGTGACCACGACCCGGCGCACGCCGGCGGGCAACGGGTTCTCGGCCAGCAGCGCGCCGAGCCGCTCGGCGGTCGCGTCGACGTCCGGCTGGTCCTCCCAGCGCAGGTACAGGTCGGCGACCACGCCGTCGGTGGCCACCTCGCCGAGCGCGCGCAAGGCGGCGGGCAGGGCGGCGATGTCGACGGCCGTGGTGACCAGCGGCAGCACGCCTTCGGGCGCGTTCAGCTCGGCGGTCAGCCAGCGCTGCCCGCCGGCCTCGCGCACGGCGACCCCGGAGAGCCGTCGGTTGCCGTAGTAGCGGCGGGTCAGCACCTCCAGCAGCGGCGCGTGGTCGCGGCCCGGCCGCCCGATCCGCTGCCCGATCAGCCGGACCAGCGGCTGGGAGCCGGTGATCATGGCCTGGATCCGCTCGGCGCGGTCCGGCGCGTCCGGGTGCTGGTCGAGGTAGGTCAGCTCGGTGCGGACGGCGGCGTAGACGCGGGCGCGGTTGCGGCGCAGCAGCGGCTGGGCGAACCAGCGGAAGACCACGCCGCGGGCCAGGTCGGACACCGCGGGGAAGCGCACCTGCGTGGCCTCGACCACGTGTTCCAGGGTGAGCCCGGCGCGTTCGCTGAGCGCCTCGGCCGGCGGTGCACCGGTCAGCCACTGCTTCAGCAGCTCCGAGACGACCGCGACATCGGCCGCCGTGCGCTGCTGGGCCAGGAAGATCCGGAAGACCGCGGCCTCCAGCTCCGGCGTGCGCTCCAGGTCTTCGACGCCGTAGTGCGCGAGGACGCGCTTGAGCTTCGCCTGGAAGCCTTCGGTGACACCGGCGCGCTCGACGTCGAGGCTCTGCAGGTAGCTGTGGAAGAATTCGCGCGGGCTGTGCACCGCGCCGTTGGGCACGGTGTCCTCGCCGCCCGGGGTGTTGCGGCTGAGCTCGGACAGGTCGGCGAAGACGGTGAGCAGCTCCAGCTCGCCCTCCACCGGCCGGTTGCCGAGCTCGGTGCGGGCCTCCAGGTAGGCGGCGACGAGCCGCTTGCGCTCGGCAGGCTCGACGTCGAACCCGAGCAGCAGGCTGCGGAGGTCCTGCAGGCCGCGTTCGACGCGCTCGGCCGCGGAGACGCCGTCCGGCACCGTGGGCAGCACGATCTCGACGGTTTCGCCGGTGTCGGCGGCTTCCTCGGCGGCGTCGTCGGCGAGCGGTTCCAGGCGCATCAGCGGCGCGCCGGTCTCGACCTGGCTGCCGACCGAGACGGGGCACTCGCGGACGCGGGCGCGGAACGGCGCGCGCAGCACCGTCTCCATCTTCATGCTCTCCAGCACGAGGATCGGCGCGTTCGCCTCCACCTCGTCGCCGACGGCCAGCGGGGTGGCCACGACCAGCGCGGGCGCGGGGGAGCGGACGACGCCGCCTTCGTCGCGGCTGATGCGGTGGGTGACGCCGTCGACCTCGACCAGGTGGATCGGGCCGTGCGTGGCCGAGACCAGCCGGAAGCGCCGTCCGTTGACCAGGATCTGGCCGCTGTGGGCGTCGAACCGGTCGATCTCGATGTCCGCGTGGTGGACGTCGGACGCGCCGGCCGAGATGCCGACGCGGAACCGGCTGCGGCCGGCCCTGGCCACGGAGACGCGGTAGCCGACGCCGCGGAGCTTGAGGTCGAGCGGGCGGCCGCTCTCGTGCTGGACCTGCGGGCGGCCGCCGTGCGCGGTGGACAGCAGCCGCTGGACGGACACCTCTTCTTCGTCCTGGTAGGCCTCGATGGCGGCCGCGGCGAGCGCGATCGCGGAGTGCCGGTGGGTGACCAGGCGGCCCTCGGCGCGGACGCGGTCGATCCAGCCGGTGTCGGCGCTGGCGTCGATCACCTCGGGCTGGTCGAGCAGGTCGAGCACGAAGCTCTTGTTGGTCGCGCCGCCCTCGATGATGACGGTGGTCTCGGCCATCGCCCGGCGCAGCCGGCCGAGCGCCTCTTCGCGGTCCCGGCCGTAGGCGATGATCTTGGCGATCATCGAGTCGAAGTCGGCCGGGATCGTGTCGCCCTCGCTGACCCCGGTGTCGACGCGGATGCCCGGGCCGGCCGGCAGCGCCAGCCGCGCGATGCGGCCGGGGGAGGGGGCGAAGTCGCGGTCCGGGTCTTCGGCGTTCAGGCGCGCCTCGACGGCGTGGCCGAGCTCCGCGGGCTGCTCGCCGGTGAGCTTGCCGCCGCCTGCGACGTGCAGCTGCAGCTTGACCAGGTCGGTGCCGGTGGTGATCTCGGTGATCGGGTGCTCGACCTGCAGGCGGGTGTTGACCTCGAGGAAGGCGAACAGCTTCTCACCCGGGTGGTAGAGGAACTCGACCGTGCACGCGCCGCGGTAGCCCACGGCGACCGCGAGCCGCTCCGCCGACGCCTTCAGCTCGGCCGTCTGGGGCGGTGCGAGGACCGGCGACGCCGACTCCTCGATGATCTTCTGGTTGCGCCGCTGCACCGAGCAGTCGCGGACGCCGAGCGCCCACGCCGTCGCGCCGTCGGAGATCACCTGGACCTCGACGTGCCGGGCGCCGGTGACCAGGCGCTCCAGGAACACGACACCGGAGCCGAACGCCCGCAGCGCCTCCTGGCTGGTGCGCTCGTAGGCGTCGGCGAGGTCCTCGCCGGAGGCCACCATCCGGATGCCGCGCCCGCCGCCGCCCGCGGTGGCCTTGAGCATCAGCGGGTAGCCGATCCGCTCCCCGGCCGCCAGCGCGTCCTCGAGGGTGGCGACCTCGCCGCGGCTCCACGGCGCGACCGGCACGCCGACCTCTTCGGCGATCAGCTTCGCGCCGATCTTGTCGCCGAGCTTGCGCATCGCGTCCGCGCTCGGCCCGACGAAGGTGACGCCGACCTTCTCGCACAGTTCGGCGAACGCCGGGTCCTCGGCCACGAAGCCCCAGCCGACCCAGGCCGCGTCGGCCTCCGTCTCGACCAGCGCCTTCTCCAGCTTGGCCAGGTCGAGGTAGGGACGCGCGGCGGCCGGGCCCAGGTCGTAGGCCAGATCGGCTTCGCGGACGAACGTGGCGGTGCGATCGGCGTCGGTGTAGAGGGCCACCGTCTCGATCCGCGTGCCGGTTTCCGCCGACAGGTCCCGGACGGCGTGGATGAGCCGCATCGCGGCCTCTCCGCGGTTGACGATGGCGACACGACTGAACACCGGCTGAGCCTCCCAAGTACCCACGCACAGAAGGCGACGTTCCTGTCCGGGGACGTCGCCTGCACCTGTCTACACCCTGGTGGATGACGACGGGTGGGACCAATGTCCGCGATGGCGCATGCCTGGGCGGCTGAGTTGTGGGAACCCCACAAAAAGCGACCCGCACCACACCGTCCGGACCCGTTTTCACCCGCGATCAGCCACAAAGGCCCCTACATCGGGGAAACAGGGGGTGGCGGGGTGGTGATCAGGAGGCGAGCAGGACGTCGGACTCCAGGACCTGGCCCAGTTCGCGCCGCTCGGCCTCCGACAGCGGGACGGCGGCGACGTCGGACCGGCCGTCGGGCCCCGGCGCAGTGGTGACCACGAGCACCGGCCGTCCGTCGATCTCCCGCAGCGTGACGCGGCCCCCGCAGGCGAGGTCGACGGTCACCCCGGGTCGGTCGCGATGCCTGCCCAGCCAGCGGCTGACGAAATCGAAGGTCATCACGGTCTCCCCTCGGTACGGCGCACTCCCCTGGAGTACAGGTGCCCTGTGGTGATGCCCCGGATACCTCCGGTTTACACCCGGAAGAGCGAACGGGCGGGCCGGCACCCCCCGACGTGGTGGCCGACCACTGGTGCACCCGCACGACGAGGACGGTCCCGGACGGCTTCAGCAGCGGCCCGACC
>NZ_JBEXMD010000084.1:0-14846 GCF_040610315.1 Amycolatopsis sp. NPDC004169 | reverse complement strand
CGGGGGGGCGGCCGGGCCACAACCGGGTTTATTAGGCGGGGGGGCCCGGGTCCCCCCCCCCCCGGCCCCCCCCGCCGCCGTCACGCGTCGGCGGGCACCGATGGGCAGCCCTTCCGCGAGTGCCGGGCGGTCCCCCGCGGACGCCGACACCCACTGGACGGAAGGTGACCGAGTGTGTCCATTCCCTCGAACTCCGGACGCCTCGATCGCTCAAGCCGGTCACCCCATCCCCGGGTGGCCGACTGATTGCCACTGTCGGTAGCCGTAGCCGCGCAGTGAAGGCTCCATAAGATCTACCCGGTTGCTCTCCGTAGCACCAGGGTCTTTCCGCGCTCGTCACTCGGATGGAGCATCGCGAATCTGCGGAAAGTAGTGTCTCAGGTCCGGTGGACGTCGGCCGCGGACGTCTCGGCCGTCCGCTCCTCGCGCTCGTCCTCGGACGCCCGGCGCCGCCGCGCCCGCAGTTCGGCGATGGCGAGGGCCAGGGCACCGCACGTCAGGACGGCCGCGCAGCCGAGCGCGACGGTGAGCGCCACCGGGTAGCCGTGGCCGAGGACCAGGCCGAAGACCGAGGCGAGCACGGCGGTCCCGATCGCCGTGCCGATCCGCTGGCCGGTCTGCAGCGCGCCGCCGGCCACCCCGGCCATCCGCACCGGCACGCACTCCAGGGTCAACGTCGTGTTCGGCGAGATCACCATCCCACCGCCGACGCCCGCGAACACCAGTGGCAGCGCGAAGGCCCAGCCGGACGCCGACGGCGGAACCAGTTCCGCGAGCAGCGCGACGGCCAGCAGCCCGGTGGCGACCATGGCGAGCCCGGTGACGGTGAGCCGGCGGCCGAAGCGCGGCACCAGCCGGCCGGCCACGGCGGCCGAGACGGCCGAGCCGAGCGCGAACGGCGTCACCGACAGGCCCGACTGCAGCGGCGAATAGCCGAGGCCCTGCTGGAAGTACATCGCGAAGACCAGCCAGATCCCGGCGAACCCGCAGAAGTAGAGCGCCCCGACCGCCGCGCCCGAGGCGTACCCCGGGGTGCCGGTGAACAGGCGCGTGTCGAGCAGCGGCGACCGGCCGCGCCGGACCACCGACCGCTCCCAGCGCACGAACGCGAACCCGAACGCCGCGGCGACGAGGAAGAGCCACCACAGCTGCTTGAAGCCGCCGCTGTCCGAGTCGATGACGGGCAGCAGCACGCCGAGGACGGCGACCGCCAGCAGCGCGATGCCGACGAAGTCGATCTCCGAGGAGATCTTGAGCTGTTTCTTCTCGCTTCGCGGCAGCAGGCGCAGCGCGAGGGCGAACGCGAGGACGCCGATCGGGACGTTGACGTAGAACACCCACCGCCAGCCGTCTTCGGCGCCGAAGACCGCGATGATGGCGCCGCCGAGGATCGGGCCGACGGCGGTCGAGATCCCGACGACCGCGCCGAACATGCCGAACGCGCGGCCGCGCTCGGCGCCGCGGAAGAGGTCCTGGATCAGGCCGGTGTTCTGCGGGGTCAGCATGCCGGCGGCCAGGCCCTGGGCGAGCCGGGCGAGAACGAGGGTGGTCTCGTTCGGGGCCGCGCCGGCCAGCGCGCTGGTGAGGACGAAGGCGGCGAGGGCGCCGAGGAACATGTTCCGCCGGCCGAAGGCGTCCCCGAGGCGGCCGCCGGTGACGAGGACCAGGCCGAAGGCCAGGGCGTAGCCGGAGACGACCCAGCGGATGCCGCCGCTGCTCGCGTGCAGGCCGGCCTGCATCGAGGGAAGGGCGACGTTGACGATGCTGACGTCGAGCAGGCCCATGAACCCGGCCGTGAGCGAGACGGCAAGCGCTTTCCAGCGCCGGGGGTCGGGTTCGTACGACATCGGGGAGCTGACCTCACGCGTGTTCGCCGGGCGGGGATACCCACTCAGCAAACACGAAAGGCGGGCTTCGCGCGCGTTGTGGGGCGGCGGATGGACGGGGGTTGCGGCGGCGGGGGTGGGGGTGCGGCGGAGCGGGGATGGCTCGGCCCGGCGACGCACCGCGCGGGCTACGGCGGCTCGCCACCGCGGCCAGGTGGGGATGCGCGGCGGAACAAGACGGCTCGCCACCCGCCGCCGGGTGGGGACGCGCGGCGGAACGAGACGACTCGGCCCAGCGGCACACCGCGCGAGCTACGGCGGCTCGCCACCGCCGCCGGGTAGGGATGCGCGGTGGAACGAGACGGCTCGGCCCGGCGACGCACCCCGCGAGCCGCGGCGGCTCGCCACCACGGAACGAGACGACTCGCCCGACGACGCACCACGCGAGCTACGGCGGCTCGCCACCGCCGCCGGGTAGGGATGCGCGGCGGAACGAGACGACTCGACCCGGCGGCACACCGCGCGAGCTGCGGCGGCTCGCCACCGCAGCCAGGTGGGGATGCGCGGCGGAGCGGGGATGGCTCGGCCCGGCGGCGGATCGACCGCGACAGGGGGATCGGGATGTGCGGCCGCGAGATGGCTCCGGTGCTGCTGAGGCGGGACAGCCGGCCAGAGCCGGGCAGGAGGACGGCTCGTTCCTCGCTCCCCCGGCCCACCGCCGCCACCCTTGGCCCCCGGCCCCTTGGCCCCCCGGCCCGGCCGCCCGGCCCTGGCCCCGGGCCCCCGGCACCTGGGCCCTGGCCCTGGCCCTGGCCCTGGGCGGCACAGTTCCTACGTCGAGGCCGTGATCCCCCGGATGCCCTTCAGCTCGCCGATCAGCATCGAGCTGACCTTCACCGGGTAGTCGTACAGCGCGAAGACCGTCTGGTTTTTGCCCACCAGCTTCAGGTGCACCGGGGTCTCGCCCTTGTGCGCCAGCAGCGTCGACCTCAGCTCGCTGACCACCGACTGGTCGATCTTCTCCGCCGCCGCGAGGAGGACCAGGGGGGGCTCGTCGTCGCCGCTGCCCGTGCCGACCTCGGACAGGTCCAGCGTGGCCAGGCCGCCTCCGAAGACCGACATCTTGTCTTCGCGCCAGTTGACCCGGCCCTTGACCAGGACCGCGTTGTCCTCGATCAGCTCGCTCGCGAAGAGCGCGTACGACTTCGGGAAGAACAGCACCTCGAGGGACGCGTCCATGTCCTCGACCGTGCAGATCGCCCAGGGCTCGCCCTTCTTGTTGACCCGCCGCTCCAGCGACGTGATCAGCCCGGAGATGACGATCTCGCCTTCGCGTGGCGGGTCGGCGAGGATGCCGGCGATCGGCTTCGGGGCGTGCTTGCGCAGGATCCGCTCGGCGCCGTCCAGGGGGTGGGCCGAGACGTACAGGCCGAGCATCTCGCGCTCGTAGGCCAGCAGCTGCTTGCGCGGGTACTCCTCCTCGCCGAACTTCAGGTGCGCGAGCGGGGACGACGACGGCGCCGCCTCCCCCTCGTCGCCGCCGAAGCCGAACAGGTCGAACTGGCCCATCGCCTCCTGGCGCTTGAGCGGGACGACCGCTTCGACCGCGTCCTCGTGGACCTGGATCATCGACAGCCGCGTGTGGCCGAGGGAGTCGAACGCGCCCGCCTTGATCAGCGACTCGATCACCCGCTTGTTGCAGGCCACCAGCTCGGACTTGTCGAGGAAGTCGGTGAAGGAGGCGTACTTGCCCTTCTCCTCGCGGGTCTTGATGATCGACTCGACGACGTTCGCGCCGACGTTGCGGACGGCACCCAGCCCGAAGCGGATGTCGTCCCCGACGGCCGCGAACCGCATGGCCGATTCGTTGACGTCCGGCGGGAGCACCTTGATGCCGAGGCGGCGGCACTCGGACAGGTAGACCGCCGACTTGTCCTTGTTGTCACCCACCGAGGTGAGCAGGGCCGCCATGTACTCGGCGGTGAAGTTGGCCTTGAGGTACGCGGTCCAGTAGGAGACCAGGCCGTACGCGGCCGCGTGGCTCTTGTTGAACGCGTAGCCGGCGAACGGGAGGATCGTGTCCCAGAGCGCCTTGATCGCTTCTTTGGAGAACCCGCCGGGCACGAGGTCGCTGTTGCGCATGCCCTCTTCGAAGCCCTCGAACTCCTTGTCGAGGACTTCCTTCTTCTTCTTGCCCATCGCGCGGCGGAGCACGTCCGCGCGGCCCATCGTGTACCCGGCCACCTTCTGGCCGATGTGCATGATCTGCTCTTGGTACACGATCAGGCCGTACGTGTCGGCCAGGATCTCCCGCAGCGGCTCGTCGAGCTCCGGGTGGATCGGCTTGACCTTCTGCCGGTTGTTCTTGCGGTCGGCGTAGTCGTTGTGCGCGTTCATGCCCATCGGGCCGGGGCGGTACAGCGCGCCGACCGCGACGATGTCGTCGAACACCGTGGGCTCCATGCGCCGGAGCAGGTCGCGCATGGGGCCACCGTCCAGCTGGAACACGCCGAGCGTGTCGCCGCGGGCCAGCAGCTTGTACGTCTCGGGGTCCTCGACGCCCAGGGTGTCGAGGTCGACGTCGACCCCGCGGTTGGCCTTGATGTTGTCGATCGCGTCACCGATGACGGTGAGGTTGCGCAGGCCGAGGAAGTCCATCTTGAGCAGGCCGATGGCCTCGCACGACGGGTAGTCCCAGCCGGTGATGATCGAGCCGTCGTCCCGCTGCCAGAGCGGGATGGCGTTGGTCAGCGGCTCGCTCGACATGATGACCGCGCAGGCGTGCACGCCCGCGTTGCGGATCAGGCCTTCGAGACCGCGGGCGGTCTCGAAGATCGTCTTGCACTCTTCGTCGGTCTCGACCAGGGCGCGGACCTCGGCGGCCTCGCCGTAGCGTTCGTGCTTCGAGTCGACGATGCCCGAGAGCGGGATGTCCTTCGCCATGATCGGCGGCGGCAGCGCCTTGGAGATCTTGTCCGCGATCGCGTACCCCGGCTGGCCGAAGTGGACGCGCGCGGAGTCCTTGATCGCGGCCTTGGTCTTGATCGTGCCGAAGGTGATGACCTGGGCGACCTTGTCCGCGCCGTACTTCTCGGTCGCGTACCGGATCATCTCGCCGCGCCGGCGGTCGTCGAAGTCGATGTCGATATCGGGCATCGAGACGCGCTCGGGGTTCAGGAACCGCTCGAACAGCAGCTTCTGCGGGATCGGGTCCAGGTTGGTGATACCGAGGACGTACGCGACCAGCGATCCGGCCGCCGAGCCGCGGCCGGGGCCGACCCGGATGCCGACGCGGCGGGCGTAGCTGATGAGGTCGGCGACGATCAGGAAGTAGGCCGGGAAGCCCTTGCCGATGATGACGTCGAGCTCGATCTCGATGCGCTCGTTGTAGTACGGGTCCGGCACGCCGTCCGGGAACCGCCACTTCAGGCCGCGCTGGACCTCTTCGCGCAGCCAGCTGCCCTGGTCGTAGCCCTCCGGCACCTCGAAGAACGGCAGCCGGTCCTTGTGCGCGTACACCTCTTCGTAGGACTCGACGCGCTCGGCGATCAGCAGCGTCGTGTCGGCCGCGCCGGGCACCTCCTTGTCCCAGTACTCGCGCATCTCGGCGGCGGACTTGAGGTAGTAGCCGTCACCGTCGAACTTGAACCGGGTCGGGTCGTTGAGGGTCTTGCCCGCCTGGACGCACAGCAGCGCCGAGTGGGTGTCCGCCTGGTCCTTGGTGACGTAGTGCGAGTCGTTCGTCGCGATCGGCTTGAGGTCGAGCAGCCTGCCGATCTCCAGCAGGCCCTCCCGGACCGACCGCTCGATCGGCAGGCCGTGGTCCATCAGCTCGAGGAAGAAGTTGTCGGCGCCGAAGATGTCCTTGTAGTCGGACGCGGCCTGGATGGCCTCCTCGCGCTGGCCCAGCCGCAGCCGGGTCTGCACCTCGCCGGACGGGCAGCCGGTGGTGGCGATGATGCCGGAGCTGTTCTCCGAGATCAGCTCGCGGTCCATCCGGGGCTTGCGGTAGTAGCCCTGCATGCTGGCCAGCGAGGACAGCTTGAACAGGTTCCGCAGGCCGGTCGCGTTCGCGGCCAGCATGGTCATGTGCGTGTACGCACCGCCACCGGAGACGTCGCCGCCCTCACCGAACTCGTCCGAGCCGCGCTGGTTGGCCTGGCCCCAGAAGACGGGCTTCTTGTGGAACCGGCTCTCCGGCGCGATGTAGGCCTCGATGCCGATGATCGGCTTGATGCCCACCTTCTTGGACTGCTGGTAGAACTCGTCGCCGCCGTACATGTTGCCGTGGTCGGTCATGCCGACCGCGGGCATGCCGAGGCGCGCCGCCTCCGCGAAGAGAGGAGCGATCTTCGCCGCACCGTCGAGCATCGAGTACTCGGTGTGGACGTGCAGGTGGACGAAGGAATCGTTCGACACCAGCGAAAACCTCCCCTAGGTGGATCGGACCGGCGCGCCGGGTCCCCCACCATAGCTTGGGCCACCGACACTCCCGACACGTGCTCGCCGGGTCGATTCTGCTCCTCGACGGCGGTGTTCCGCCGCTGGGACACGCCCCCCTTTCCGGGCGGAAACGATCACGACACGGGCCGCTGCCGAGCCGTCCCCGGGAGTGACGGAAGCGGGCGGCCCAGGTCGTGAGCTGGCGCACACGGGCGGCCTCCCGCGTTGACACCGCCACCACCGGCACCGAGCATTCCCGCCATGAACCTGTCTGACAGCCAGACAGCCGGACAAGGTGGCCCGGGTGTTCCCCGCCGGGTGAGCGCCATGGAAGCCGTGCTGGCCCACCTGCGCGCCGCCATCGAGCGCGGCGAGTACGCCGTCGGCGCCAAGCTGCCCTCCGAAGCGGCCCTGAGCAGGGAGTTCGAGGTCAGCCGGTCGGTCATCCGGGAGGCCCTCCGCGGCCTGCAGGCGCTCGGCATGACCGAGTCGAAGACCGGCAAGGGCACCTTCGTCACCGCGACCGGCCCGGCGGACAACCCCACCTTCGGGCCCTACTCGGCCCGTGACCTCATCGAGGTGCGGCGGCACGTCGAGATCCCGGTCGCCGGGTACGCCGCGGTGCGCCGCAGCCAGGACGACCTCGACCTGCTCGGCCACCTGCTCGACCGGATGGACGCCGAGACCGACAACACCGCGTGGGTCGCCCTCGACTCGCTCTTCCACATCACCATCGCGCAGGCCTCGGGCAACCCCGTCTTCGGGAAGGTGATCGAGGAGATCCGGGACGCGCTCGCCCGCCAGTCCGCCTTCCTCAACCAGCTCGGCGACCGGCGGCGCCAGTCGAACGTCGAGCACCGGGACATCGTCACCGCGATCGAGAGCGGTTCCGAAGAGCAGGCCGTCGCGGCCATGACGGCGCACCTGACGCACGTCGAAGCCACCCTGACCAGCATCGTGAACGGGGAACAGTGACCGAACAGACCGTCCCGGCCACCACCGCCGACACCGCGGACGCGGGTGACGCCGGCTACCACAAGGCCCTGAAGTCCCGGCACGTCAACATGATCGCCATCGGCGGCGCGATCGGCACCGGCCTGTTCCTCGGCGCGGGCGGCCGGCTCGCCCAGGCCGGCCCGGCGCTGGCGATCGTCTACGGCGTCTGCGGGCTCTTCGCCTTCTTCGTCGTCCGCGCGCTCGGCGAGCTGATCCTGTACCGGCCCTCCAGCGGCGCCTTCGTCTCCTACGCCCGCGAGTTCATGGGCGAGAAGGGCGCGTACGTCGCCGGCTGGATGCACTTCCTCAACTGGTCGACCACCGGCATCGCCGACATCACGGCGATCGCGCTCTACGCGCACTTCTGGTCGTTCTTCTCGCCGATCCCGCAGTGGGTGCTCGCGCTGATCGCCCTCGCCGTCGTGCTGACGCTGAACATGGTGTCGGTGAAGCTGTTCGGCGAGATGGAGTTCTGGTTCGCGATCATCAAGGTCGCCGCGCTGGTGCTGTTCATGGTCATCGGCATCTTCCTGCTGGTGACGCAGACGCCGATCGACGGCGTGGCCGGCGGCCCGCAGCTGATCGCCGACCACGGCGGGATCTTCCCCTCCGGGCTGCTGCCGATGGTGCTGATCGTGCAGGGCGTGGTGTTCGCCTACGCCTCGGTCGAGCTGGTCGGCGTGGCCGCGGGCGAGACCGAGAACCCGGAGAAGATCATGCCGAAGGCGATCAACTCCATCATGTGGCGCATCCTCGTCTTCTACGTCGGCTCGGTCGTGCTGCTGGCGATGCTGCTGCCGTGGAGCTCCTACACGAAGGACCAGAGCCCGTTCGTCACCGTGCTCTCGCACCTGGGCGTGCCCGCGGCCGACAGCGTGATGAACCTGGTCGTGCTCACCGCGGCGCTGTCCAGCCTGAACTCGGGCCTGTACTCGACCGGCCGGATCCTGCGGTCGATGGCGGTGGCGGGCTCGGCGCCGAAGTTCACCGGCGTGATGAACCGCAACCACGTGCCCTACGGCGGGATCCTGCTCACCGCGGCCGTGTGCGTGCTCGGCGTCGGGCTCAACTACCTGGTGCCGAAGGAGGCCTTCGACATCGTGCTGAACTTCGCCGCGATCGGCATCCTCGCCACCTGGGCCATCATCGTGCTCTGCCACCTGCTGTTCGTGCGCCGGGCCGAGCGGGACGGCCTCGAGCGGCCGTCCTTCCGGCTGCCGTTCTCGCCCTACACGGAGATCGCGACGCTGGTCTTCCTCGCCGCGGTCGTGGTGCTGATGGGCTTCGACGAGACCGGCCGGATCACCCTGCTCGCGCTGCCGGCCATCGTCGTCGCACTGGTCGCCGGCTGGTTCGGCGTGCGCAGGCGGATCGACATGCGCGCGTTCGACGAGGAGGGCCTGTGAGCCACGAGCCGCTCGTCGAACTGATCCGCGACGGCCTGGTCGAGGGCGTCCACCACGGCTCGGCCGTGGTGCTCGCCCCGGACGGCTCGACGCGGTTCGCCGCCGGGGACGTCGACACCCCGATGTACCCGCGGTCGACGGCGAAGCCGCTGCAGGCCACCGCGATGGCGCGGCTCGGGCTGCGCCTGTCCCCCGCCGGGTTCGCCATCGCCGCGGCCAGCCACTCGGGCGAGCCGATGCACCTCGGCGCCGCCCTCGACGTCCTCGACGGGCGCTCGCCCGACCTGCTCGGCAACCCGGCGGACTTCCCGTTCGACCCGGTCGAGCGCGACCGCTGGCTCGCCGAGGGGCGGGCGCCGTCCCGGCTCGGGCACAACTGCTCCGGCAAGCACGCGGCCATGCTCGCGACCTGCGCGGTGAACGGCTGGGCCACCGAGGGTTACCTCGACCCGGCCCACCCGCTGCAACGCGCGATCGCGGCCACGGTCGAGGACCTGACCGGGCGGGACATCGCCCGGGTGGCCGTCGACGGCTGCGGCGCACCGCTGTTCGCGACCACGCTGCGCGGGCTGGCGACGGCCGTGTCGAGGATCGCGGTCGCCGCGCCGGACACGCCGGAAGGCCTGGTGGCCGCCGGGATCCGGCAGCACCCGGAGCTGGTCGGCGGCAGCAGGCGGGACGTCACCGCCGTCATGCGCGCGGTGCCGGGGCTGATCGCCAAGGACGGCTTCGAGGCCGTCCAGGTCGCCGCGCTGCCCGACGGCACGGCGATCGCGTTCAAGATCGCCGACGGCGGGGACCGGGCGCGCTACCCGGTGCTGGCCGCGCTGCTCGGGCGGTGCGGGATCGACGTCCCACCTGGCCCCGACAACCTCCGTTTCGCCGGAAATCTTCCTGTGGGGAGCACCGTATGACCACCCGCCGCGAACACGACCTGCTCGGCGACAAGGACGTCCCGGCCGAGGCGTACTGGGGCGTGCACACCGCCCGCGCCCGCGAGAACTTCCCGATCACGGGCACGACGCTCGCCGCCTACCCGCACCTGGTCGAGGCATTGGCCGCGGTCAAGGAAGCCGCGGCACGGGCCAACGCCGAGCTGGGCCTGCTCGACCCGGAGATCGCGGACGCGATCGGCGAAGCCTGCCGGGAGATCCGCGAAGGCGCCCTGCACGGCGAGTTCGTCGTCGACGTCATCCAGGGCGGTGCCGGGACGTCGACCAACATGAACGCCAACGAGGTCATCGCCAACCGGGCACTGGAACTGCTCGGGCACGCCAAGGGCGACTACCACGTCGTGCACCCCAACGAGCACGTCAACCTCTCGCAGTCGACGAACGACGCCTACCCGACCGCGGTCAACGTCGCCACGATCCTCGCCGTGCGCGGGCTGTCGGAAGCGATGATCGTGCTGGAGAAGGCGTTCGCGGCCAAGGCCGTCGAGTTCCACGACGTGCTGAAGATGGGCCGCACGCAGCTGCAGGACGCCGTGCCGATGACGCTCGGCCAGGAGTTCGGCACCTACGCGGTGATGCTCGGCGAGGACCGGCAGCGGCTGAACGAAGCCGTCGCGCTGCTGCACGAAATCAACCTCGGCGCGACCGCGATCGGCACCGGCCTCAACGCCGCGCCGGGCTACGCCGAAGCCGCCTGCCGGCACCTGCGCGAGCTCACCGGGCTGCCGGTCGTGACCGCCGCGGACCTGGTCGAGGCGACCCAGGACTGCGGCGCGTTCGTGCACCTTTCCGGTGTCCTCAAGCGGATCGCGGTCAAGCTGTCCAAGAGCTGCAACGACCTGCGGCTGCTGTCCTCTGGTCCGCGCGCCGGGCTGAACGAGATCAACCTGCCGCCGGTGCAGGCCGGGTCGTCGATCATGCCCGGCAAGATCAACCCGGTGATCCCCGAGGTGGTCAACCAGGTCGCGTTCGAGGTGATCGGCAACGACGTCACCGTGACGATGGCCGCCGAAGCGGGGCAGCTGCAGCTCAACGCGTTCGAGCCGATCATCCTGCACTCGCTCTCGGAAAGCATCACGCACCTGGGCGCGGCCTGCCGGACCCTCGCGGAGAAGTGCGTTTCCGGCATCACCGCCAACGTCGACGTCCTGCGCGCCTACGTCGAGAACTCGATCGGCCTGGTCACGGCGCTGAACCCGAGCATCGGCTACGCGGCCGCGACGGAGATCGCCAAGGAGGCGCTCGCGACCGGACGCGGGGTCGCCGAGCTCGTCGTCGAGAAGGGCCTGATCCCGGCCGAAGAGCTGGCCAGGCTGCTGCGTCCGGAAACGCTCGCGCGGGCGAACTGAGGTACGGTCGGATCCGGAAGGATCGACTCCACTTCGGAAGGCGGGCGCCCGTGCTGGACCGACTTGTCGACAAGCTGCTCGGACTCCCCCGCGCCGAAGGCCCCAAGCCGGCCGTGACACGCGACCTCGAGGTGCCGATGCCCGACGGCGTCACGCTGCTGGCCGACCGGTACGCGCCGGCCGGGACGACGTCGGCGCCGGTCGTGCTGATCCGCACCCCGTACGGGCGCAAGGGGCTGCTCTCGAAGCTCTTCGGCGAGACGTTCGCGCGGCACGGGCTGCAGACGGTCATCCAGAGCACGCGCGGCTCGTTCGGCTCCGGCGGCGAGTTCCGGCCCTTCCACCTCGAACGCGAAGACGGCCTCGCCACCGCCGAGTGGCTGCGCGCGCAGCCGTGGTGCGACGGCACCCTCGGCATGGCGGGCGCCAGCTACCTCGGGCACACGCAGTGGGCGATCGGGCCGTACCTGGACCCGCCGCCGGCCGCGATGTGCCTCGGGGTGACGGCGTCGGAGTTCGTCTCGACGTTCTACCCGGGCGGCGTGCTCGCGGCGGACAACATGGTCTCGTGGTCGGCGATGATCGGCCGCCAGGAGGAACGGTTCGCCGCCCTGCCGAACCCGCTGCAGACGCGCAAGACCCGCCGGGCGATGGCCCACCTGCCGATCAGCGGCGCCGACGTGGCCGCGATCGGCAAGCCGGTGCAGTTCCTCCAGGACGTCACCGGGCACTTCGTCCCCGGAGACGACTACTGGGCGATGTCCGACCACAGCGCCGAGGTCGCCGGGCTCGACGTCCCGGTGTCGATGGTGACCGGCTGGTACGACCTGTTCATCGGCTCGCAGCTGCGTGACTTCCGGATCCTCGCCGACGCCGGCAAGGCACCGCGGATCACGATCGGGCCGTGGGCGCACGGCGAGCCCGCGAGCATGGGCCCGATGATCCGCGACCAGCTCGGCTTCCTGCGCGCGCACCTGCTCGGCGACCGGACGTATCTGCAGCGGTCGCCGGTCCGGCTGTTCCTGCAGGGCGCCGGGACGTGGCTGGACTTCGAGTCGTGGCCGCCGCCGTCGAAGCCGACCGGCGCGCACCTGCGGCCGATCGGCGGGCTCGGCGAGGTCGCGACCGACCCGGCGCTGCCGACGACGTTCACCTACGACCCGGCCGACCCGACGCCGTCGGTCGGCGGCCCGCTGCTGACCGGCGAGTGGAAGCAGCGCGACAACCAGGAGGTCGAGGCCCGGCCGGACGTGCTGGTGTTCACCGGCGAGCCGCTGCCGTCGGACCTCGACGTCATCGGCGAGGTGGCGGCGACCGTGCACGTGCGCACCGAACTCGGCCACGCCGACGTCTTCGTCCGGCTCTGCGACGTCGACGCCGGCGGCGTTTCCCGCAACGTGACCGACGGGATCCTGCGGCTGCGCCCCGGTTTCCCGGCCGCGGACGCCGACGGCGTGGTGACCGCGGAGGTGACGCTCGACCCGACGGCCTACCGCTTCCGCCGCGGCCACCGGCTGCGCGTCCAGGTGGCGGGCGGGGCGTTCCCGCGGTTCGGGCGGAACCACGGAACGGACGAGCCGGTGACGTCGGCGGTGGACGGCAGGCCGAACCGCTTCGAGGTGTTCCACGACGCGGCCCGGCCGTCCCGGATCACGCTGCCGGTGTTCAGCGGCTGACCACGCGCGCCCACGGCCAGCGCAGCAGCGGCCAGGCGGCGGCCAAGAGCGCGGCGGCCGTCCAGACCGGCCAGCCCGCGGCGGCCCAGAGCCCGAGCGCGCGGAGGGTGCCGGACTCGCCGATCTGCAGCCAGGCGGCGTGCGCGGCGAGCAGCAGCCAGCCCAGCTGGACCAGCCAGCCCAGCGGGTAGCACGCGATCGCGGCGAAGGCGGTGGCGCGCGGGCCCGCGCGCAGCAGCCGGCGGCGCAGGGCCATGGGCGGGTGGGTGAGCCGGGCGAGCACGCGGCCGGGATGCGGGGCACCCAGCCGCATTGCCGGTCCGGCGGCGGCGACGTGGTCGGCGGCGAACTCGGCGCTCCACGAACCGGCGACGGGCAGCGTGATGGCGGCGAGCAGCAGCCCGAACGCGTTGAGCAGTATCAGGCCCAGTCCGGCGACGAGCTGCCCAGCGGAGTGCACGGACCCGTCGAGGACGTCGGCGAACCACACCGCTCCGACCGGCACCACGGCGGCCCAGGCGAACAGGGCGAACCAGTGCCGGACGAGGAAGGCGAGCGGGCTGGTGGCCCCGGCGAGGTAGGTGTCGCCCTGCCGGCAGTGCGCGAGTTCGTGCCGCACGACGGCTTCGGCGGCGGCGCGGTCCCGCCGCCAGAGCACGACGAGCGGGGCGAAGACGGCGAGCCGCGGCCGCCGGGGACGGCGGAGGTAGGCGAAGGCGAGCAGGTCGGTGCGCCGCGGGTTGGCCCGGACTTCGACACCGGGCAGCTGGGCCCGCGCGTAGGCGGCGATGGCGGCGAGGCTCGGGGTGCGGAGGTCGTCGCTCAGCCCGTACCGGCGCTCGACGAGCCGCCCGCGCACCCCGGCGCCGGCGACGGTGACGACGGCGGCGAGCAGCACGACGGCGGGCATCAGATCGACGAGCCCGGCCACGCGCAGGACGTCGCTGCCGGGGACGGTGGCGGCGGGGTTCGGGGTGACGCCGACGAGGTCGAACAGGCTGTCCCGCCAGGCGGGGAGCTGCCGGGGCACGGTCCAGCACAGGGCGGTGAAGAACCAGAAGAGCAGCCAGGGCGGCGCCGGCGGCTGGTGACCGATCCGCGCGGGGGCGCCGCCGGGAACCGGCCCCCGCACCGCCGCGGGCGCGGGCGTGCCGGGCACAGGATCGCCGGTCATCGGCCCGGGTCCTCCGGTGGGGCCGCGGCCAGGTAGGCCCGGGTGCCCGCGCCGTCCTTGATCAGGGCCCGGACGATGCGGAACGTCAGAACCTCGCTCTCGGTCTCCGGCACCCCCGCCGCCTTCAGCTCGGCGCTGATCGCGTCGATCAGGTGGTTGAGCTCGGGCAGCCCGCGCGCCTGCGGTTCCGGGACCTGCTTCGCGCGGCGGCGGTCCCACAGGTCGCCGAGGTTCTTCAGCAGCGTGGAAACACTGCTGAGGTTGCCGCCCAGCGCCGCCCAGATCGCCGGGCCCGTCAGCGTCACCGCCGCCAGCACGTGCGGGAACAGCACGATCGGCGCGGTCACGTCGAAGCCGCCGGGTGCCGCGTTCGTGCGCGCGAACAGCTCGCGCCGCGCCGCGCCGCCCGTCAGGTACGCCGCCGTCAGCGACGGAACCAGTTCCGCCTCGTCCGGTGCCACCTCCGCCGCCAGCCGCACCGCCCAGCCGATGACCTCGTCGTTCACCCGTTCCGCCCCTCTATGCGAACGCTTCGTGGAACTCGACCTCGTACGGCCCGGGCACGAACGGCCCGCCGAGCCCCAGCTCGACCACCGCCGTCGCGCCCGGGGCGACCGCCGGCCGTGCCTGGCCGAACAGCTCCGCCACCTTCGCCCCGCCGACGAAGAGGGTCAGCCGGAACAACCCCGTCCGCGGCCGGTCCGCCCGGTTCGCCACCGTGATTTCGCCGGTGAAGAACCCGGTGCCGTCGTCACCTACCCGGGCGCCGGTCAGGTCCCACTGCCGGTCGCTCCCCCGCACCGCGACGTCCACCGCGGACGGCGGCGGCGGGGCCTCGGGCACCGGCGCGGCCGTCCGGCTCAGGAAGAGGCCGAACCCGAGCAGCAGCGAGCCCGCGACCACCGCGAGCGCGTGCACCCCCGCGCGACGGACGACGCCCGGCACCGGACCCTCCACTGTGGACGAACGCCCGGCCGGGCGTTCGTCCACCAGGCGCGCCCGCGGGCCAAGCCGGGACAAAAA
>NZ_JBEXMD010000083.1:0-15441 GCF_040610315.1 Amycolatopsis sp. NPDC004169 | reverse complement strand
CGCCCCCCCGCGCGCCGCACCAGATAACACACCCCACCCCCCCCCCCCCGGGGGCCGGGCGCTCCCCCCCCCCCCCCCCCCCCGCGGCGGGACCGGCACGGCCCGGTTCGTCCTCACCAAGATCGCCGAAGCGGTGATCAGCATCGTGCTGGTGATCGTGCTGTTCTTCTTCCTGTTCCGGATGCTGCCCGGCGACCCGGTCGCGGCGATGACCCGCGACCACCCCACCAGCCCCCAGCAGATCGCCGAACTGCGCGAGAAGATGGGCGTCGACAAGCCCGTCTTCGTCCAGTTCGGCACCTACCTGTGGGACCTGCTGCACGGCGACCTCGGCGAATCCCGGCTGCTCAACAACGGCCGCCCGGTCGCCGACATGATCGGCGAACGGCTCTGGCCGACCATCCTGCTCGTCGGCAGCGCCACCCTGCTCGCCGTCGTCATCGGCCTGTGGCTGGGCATCCGCGCCGGCTGGCGCCGCGACAGCTTCTTCGACCGCAGCCAGACCGGGCTCGCGCTGACGCTGTGGTCGGTCCCGCAGTTCTGGCTCGGCCTGATGCTGCTCGTGGCGACCAACGGCCTGTTCCCCAGCCGCGGCATGCACTCACCGGACGCCGCACCGGACTTCGTGTCCCAGACCCTCGACGTCCTGCACCACCTGGTGCTGCCGTGCGTGACGCTGCTGGCCGTGTTCTACGCCCAGTACATGCTGATCATGCGGTCGTCGCTGCTGGGGGAGATGGACGCCGACTACCTCACCACCGCCCGCGCCAAGGGCCTGCGCGACGACCTCGTCCGCCGCCGCCACGCCGTCCCCAACGCCCTGCTGCCGACCACCACGCTGGTGTTCATGCAGTTCGGCTCGGTGCTGGCCGGCGCGGTCACCGTCGAAGCCGTGTTCAGCTGGCCCGGGCTCGGCCAGCTGATCTACGACGCCCTGCACGGGCCCGACCTGCCGGTGCTGCAGGGCGTGTTCACCGTGCTGACCGGCGCCGTCGTGCTGATGAACCTGCTCGCGGAACTGCTCTACCGCGTGCTCGACCCCAGGGTGCGTGCCTCATGACCACCGCCGAGACACCCCGGCGCATCGCCTGGGCCCGCCGCCGCGCCGCACTGGCCGGGTCCTGGCGGGAGTTCGCCCGCCAACGCGGCGCACTCGCCGGGCTCATCGTCCTCGGTGCCACCGTGCTCGTCGCCCTCCTCCTGCCGCTCATCAGCGACGAGACCGGCCTCGACGTCACCAAGGCCACCGGGCAGCCGCTGTCCCCGCCCAGCGGCGAGTTCTGGCTCGGCACCGAAAACTTCGGCCGCTCGGTGCTGCTGATGACCGTGTGGGGCACCCGGATCTCCCTGCTCGTCGGGTTCTCCGCGGCGCTGCTGTCGGTGGTCATCGGCACCCTGATCGGCGTCACCGCCGCCCACTTCGGCGGCTGGGTGTCGGCGACCCTGCTGCGGTTCACCGACTTCTTCCTGGTGCTGCCCTCGCTGATCCTCGCCATCGCGCTCTCGGCCGTGCTGCCCAAGGGCGTCGGCACGATCATCATCGCCATCGGCCTCACCGCCTGGCCCGGGACCGCCCGGCTCGTCCGGTCCCAGACCCTGACCATCGAGAGCCGGTCCTACATCGAGCGCGCCCACGCCCTCGGCGGCGGCCACCTGCACATCATCGGACGGCACGTCCTGCCCGGCGTGATGCCGCTGGTGCTGGCCAACACCACCCTCGTCGTCGGCAACGCCGTCATCGCCGACGCGACCCTGTCCTTTCTCGGCGTCGGCGACCCCAACTCCATCACCTGGGGCCTGGTGCTGGAAACCGCACTCAACAACGGCGCCATCAGCCGCGGCGCCTGGTGGAACGTCCTTCCGCCCGGCATCGCCATCGTCCTCGTCGTCCTCAGCTTCACCCTGGTCGGCCGGGGCCTGGAGACCGTGTTCAACCCGAGGTTGAAGAAGTGACCACCCCACTGCTGCAGCTCACCGACCTGAACGTCACCTACGCGGTGGGGGACACCGCCGTCCCCGCCGTCCGCGGCGTCGACCTCACCCTCGACCCCGGCGGCACCCTCGGCGTCGCCGGCGAATCCGGCTCCGGCAAGTCCACCGTCGCCATGAGCGTGCTGCGGCTGCTGCCGCGCACAGCCGAGATCACCGGCGAAATCCGCCTCGACGGCGAAGACGTCACCACCATGAAGTGGGGCCGGCTGCGCGCGGTCCGCTGGGCCGAGGCGTCCGTGGTGTTCCAGGGCGCCATGCACGCGCTCAACCCGGTCCGCAGGATCGGCGCCCAGATCGCCGAACCGCTGCGGCTGCACCCGCCCGCCGGCAAACCGCTCACCGACGCCGAAGTCGACACCCGCGTCGCCGAGCTGCTCACCCAGGTCGACCTGCCCCCGAGCCGCGCCGGCGCCTACCCCCACGAGCTGTCCGGCGGGCAGAAGCAGCGCGTCATGATCGCCATGGCGCTGGCCTGCTCGCCCCGGCTGATCATCGCCGACGAACCGACCACCGCCCTCGACGTCATCGTCCAGGCCCAGGTCCTCGCCCTGCTCTCGCGGCTGGTCGCCGAGCAGCACATCGGCCTGATCATGATCAGCCACGACCTGTCCGTGCTCGCCGACACCTGCGACCGCATCGCCGTCATGTACGACGGGCGGATCGTCGAAGAAGGCCCGAGTGCCGAGGTGATGGGCTCGCCCCGCCACGAGCACACGCGGGCGCTGGCCGCGGCGTTCCCGACCGTCGGCGACCCGGTGTCCCGCTTCGCGCCGGCCACCAGCAACCCGCTGCCGCCCGAACCCCCGGAACGGGTGGCGGGCGAGCCGCTGCTGGCCGCGGAGAACCTGCGCGTGTCCTTCCGCGACCGCACCGGCAAGCGCATCGACGCCGTCGCCGGGGTCGACCTGACCGTGGCGCGCGACGAGATCGTCGCGCTGGTCGGCCAGTCCGGCTCCGGGAAGACGACACTGGCCCGCACGCTGCTCGGGCTGCAGAAGCCCGACTCCGGCGTGGTCCGCTACGCCGGCGAACCGGTGCCGACCGGCGGGGCGGGCCTCAAGGCCTACCGCCGCCGGGTCCAGCTCGTCCTGCAGGACCCGACGAGCGCGCTCAACCCGAGCCACACGGTGTACGAAGCCGTCGCCGAGGGACCGCGCATCCACCGGCTCGCCGACGAGCGCGCGGTCGTCCACCGGGCACTGGAGGCGGCCGAGCTGCGCCCGGCGGAGAAGTACGCCGACCGGCTGCCGCACCAGCTCTCCGGCGGCCAGCGCCAGCGCGTCGTCATCGCCGGGGCACTGGCGCTCGAACCGTCGGTGGTGGTGGCCGACGAGCCGGTCGCCTCGCTCGACGCGTCCGTGCGCGGCGAAATCCTCGCCCTGCTGCTTCGGCTGCGCCGCGAACTCGGCCTCGCCGCACTGGTGATCACCCACGACCTGGGCCTGGCCTGGAACATCGCCGACCGCGTCGCCGTGATGTACCGCGGCGAGCTGGTCGAGACCGGGACCGTCGAGCAGGTCCTGCTCGACCCGCAGCACCAGTACACGAAGTCGCTCCTGGCCGCCCTGCCCGGCGGCACCGCCCAGCGCCGCCCGGTCGAAACCTGATACTGCGGGAACTCCGCGCGAGCGCGGTGTGTAATCTCCGAACGGAAATGGCGACCACCACCGACCCCGCACAGACGCCCTCGACCGGACTGGCCGAGCGGCTCCGCGTGCCCTCGCGATTCCCCTACCGCACGATCGCGATGGGCACCGTCGGCAGCACCCTGCTGATGATCGCCGCGCTCGGTGCCGGCGGCATCCTGATCAAGGACCCGGTGCTCGGCCACGGCCCGCTCTCGTGGGTCCGCTACGGCCACGGGCGCATGCTCGCCAACGCCGTCCTCTACACCGGCTTCGGCATGGTCGTGTGGGCGTGGGTCCGGCTCGGCCGCTACGTGCTGGCCGGCCGCATCGGCAGCCGCCCCATTCTGGTCGCCGCGGGGTGCTGGATGGCGCCGCTGCTGGTGTCGCCGCCGCTGTTCACCCGCGACGTGTTCTCCTACCTCGGCCAGGGCGCCCAGCTGCTCTACGGGCTCGACCCGTACGCCAACGGCCCGGCCGAGCTCGACGTGCTGCCGACCGTGGTGCAGAACGTCCACCCGCTCTGGCAGACCACCCCGGCCCCGTACGGGCCGCTGTTCCTGCTGATCTCCAAGGGCGTGGTCGCCACCACCGGCGACAACATGATCCTCGGCGTCATCCTGATGCGCGTCGTGCTGCTCGTCGGCCTGGCCGGGACGCTGTGGGCGCTCCCGCGGCTGGTCAAGCACCTCGGCGGCAAGCTCCCGATCGCGCTGTGGCTCGCGGTGGCCAGCCCGATGATGGTGATCCACCTCTTCGGCGGCCCGCACAACGACCTGATGATGCTCGCGTTCCTCACCATCGGCGTCCTCGCCGCCCTGGAACGCAAGCACGTGCTCGCGATCGTCCTGGTCACCATCGGCATGCTGATCAAGCCCACCGCGGCGATCGCGCTGCCGTTCCTGGTCTGGATCTGGGCCAACCACCTCACGGGCGAGTCGAAGGTCCGCAACTTCCTGCGCGCCGGAGCGGCCTCGGTGGGCCTGTTCCTGCCGGTGTTCGTCGCGGGCACGTGGATCTCCCTCGGCTCCCTCAACCTCGGCTGGTGGTCGGGCCTGAAGGCCCCCCAGCTGATCGCGAACTGGCTGAACATCCCGACCGGCATCGGCGAGGTGTTCTACAACCTGGTCCACCTGATCGTCGACGTCCAGGTGTCCCCGTTCGTGACGGTCGCCCGCGCGGCGGGCATGCTCCTGCTGATCGCCATCGGCATCCGCCAGTGGTGGCTCGCCCGCGGCGGCGGCACGGAGGCGGTGTACCGGGCCGGCATTTCGCTGCTGGCGGTGGCGATCCTCATGCCGCCGACCCTGCCGTGGTACCTGACCTGGGGTTTTGTCCTGCTCTCGGCGTTCAAGTGGCAGCCGCGGCACCTCGCGCTGGTGGTGGCGGTGTCGGTGTTCGTGACGCTGGTGTACTACCCGACGGGCGAGCAGGCCCTGTACGACTGGTGGTTCATCATCCTGGTGGTGCTGGCCAGCCTGTACTCGGCGGCGTCCCTGCTGCGGCCGGACCCGCTGGGCATCATCGACGCCTGGCGCCGCCCGGAGAAGTTCCTCCGCGACTAGCTCCCCGCCCACCCGCTCCACGTGTGCACCTCGGTGACCACCACCGCGTGCTCCGGCGGCCGCTCGGCGTACTGCGCGTACTTCGCCACCAGCCACGACACCGGCTCCGCACCCGGCGGCTCCACCCGTGCCGACCCGTCCGCCCGTGCCCACCACAGCCGGGACCAGTCCTCGTCGTAGCCGTCCGCGAGGAAGCACACCGACGGGTTCTCCGCGATGTTCGCCAGCCGCCGCAGGGCCACCGAGGACTTCGGCTTGTGGTCCACCGCGAACACCACCACGTCCCCGCGCACCGCGAACGTCACCGGCACCAGGTGCGGCACACCCGAAGCCGACACCGTCGCCAGCCGGGCGACCCGCACCCCGGCGAACCGGGCGCGGGCCTCCTCCGGCGGCAACCTCACGTCAACGCGGGGGAGTCGAAGGTCAGCGTCCCCAAGTCCGCGTCCAGCGTCACCGGGACACCCAGCGGCAACGTCGGCGACGACGCCACGTGCCCGAACCCGAACTCCTCCACCACCGGCACCCCCAGCGGCCCCAGCCGCTCCAGCAGCAGCGCCCGCACCTCCGCCGGGTCACCGCACGCCGCCCACGAGCCGAGGACGATCCCGCGGACCCCGGCGAACCAGCCGCTGCGCAGCAGCTGCGTCAGCATCCGGTCCAGCCGGTACACGCTCTCCGTCACGTCCTCCAGCACCACGATCGCCTCCCGCGCCGACCCGTGCTCCGGGGTACCGATGCCCGCCGCCAGCAGCGACAGGTTGCCGCCCGTCAGCACCCCCGACGCGCGGCCCGGCACCAGCGCCGAACCGCCGCGGACCACGCGGGTGCGCTCCGGCTCGAACAGCGACCGCCGCAGGTGCTCGACCGCGAAGTCGTCGAACAGCACGCTCGCCGGCATCGGGGAGAACAAAGTGGACAGTCCGAGGTGGACGTCCACCGCCCGGTGCAACGCCGTGATGTCCGACGACCCGGCCAGCACCTTCGGGCCCGCCGCCCGCAACGCCGCCCAGTCCACCAGGTCCAGCATCCGCTGCACGCCGTAGCCGCCGCGGGCCGCCAGCACGCACCGCACCCCCGGGTCCAGCCACGCCTCGGTGAACTCCGCCGCCCGCGCCGCGTCCGGCGCCGACAGGTACGGCGGCGACCCCGGCGCGGCCTGCACGCACGGCCCGACCCGCACCTCGACGCCCCAGCCGCGCAGCACCGGCAGCGCCTTCTCCAGCAGGTCCGCCGGCACCGGACCGGCCGGCGCCACCAGGGCGAGTGTGTCGCCCGCCCGCAACCGCGGCGGCCTCACCGGGACAGCTCCAGCCGCGCCACACCCGGCGTCTCGAACCCGAACACCTGACCGTAGAAGGACAATTCGGCCTCCAGCGCCGCCACGATCGTCGATGCCTGCCGGAAACCGTGCTGCTCACCGGCGAACCGCTGGTAGGCGTGGGGGATCCCGCGGCCGGCCAGCCGGGCCACGAACCGGTCGGCCTGCTCCGGCGGGCAGATCCGGTCCTCCAGGCCCTGCTGGAACAGCACCGCCCCGGCCAGCCTCCCGACGTTCGCCAGCGGGGAACGCTCGGCGTACCGGTCCCGCACCTGCGGGAACGGCCCGACCAGCCCGTCGAGGTAGCGCGACTCGAAGTCGTGCGTGTCGCCGACCCACCCGGCCAGGTCCAGCACCGGGTACATCACCGTGCCCGCCCGGTAGGTCTTCGTCGTCGTCAGCGACGCCGCCGCGGTGAACCCGCCCGCGCTGCCGCCCCGGATCCCCAGCCGCTCCCCGTCGGCCAGCCCGGCCGCCACCAGCGCCTCGGCCACCGCGACGCAGTCGGCGACGTCCACCACGCCCCACTGCTCCCGCAGCCGCTCCCGGTAGGCGCGCCCGAACCCGGTCGACCCGCCGTAGTTCACCGCCGCCACGCCGATGCCGCGGCTGGTGAAGTAGGCGATCTCCAGGTTCAGCGCGGCGAGGTGCTGCCCGGTCGGCCCGCCGTGGACGTCCACCAGCAGCGGCGGCAGCTCCCCGTCGGGCGCGGTGAACTCCGGGTTGCGCGGCAGGTACAGGACCACCGGCACGGCCTCGCCGTCCGCGGTGCTGAACACCCGCTCCTGCGGCTCCGGCAGGAACTCCGCGGGCAGCTCCGGCTGCGGCGTCAGGTCCGTCACCACGCCGTCGACGGACACCCGCACCACGGCGGACTCCCGGGCCGGGCCGCCCGCCACGCCCACGACCTCGCCGCCGGCCACCGCGAACCCCGTCGAAGACCACGCGGTCAGCTCGCCGGCCACCGGCGTCACCGAACCGTCCGCTTCGTCGAGGACCACCAGCCGTCCGGCGGACAGCACCGCGTGCCGCCCGCCGCCCAGCGGCGCGAACCAGCGCGACCCCGTCTTCCACAGCGGCCCGCCCAGCTCCTGTTCCACCGGAGCCACGTTCACCACCGAGCCGTCCAGCCCCACCCGGTGCAGGTTCCACCAGCCGTCCGGGTCCGCCAGCGCCAGCAGCGTCGCCGGCGTCTCCCATTCGACCTGGCACACCGACACGTCCGGGCCGCCGGCCAGCACCCGGTGCGGCCCGAACCCGCCGTCCTCGACCGGCGCCACGCACAGCTCGGTGCCGTCCCACGGCATCCGCGGGTGGTCCCAGCCGAACCAGGCCGCGTGCCGCCCGTCCGGCGACAGCTGCGGCGCGGTCAGGAACCGGTGGCTCGCGGCCAGGACCCGCTCGCCGCCGCCGGCCACACCGATCGCGACCAGTTCGCGTTCGACGTCGGTGGGACGCGGCCCGGTGCTGCGCTCCCGCACGGCCCACACCTCACCCGGCAGGCCGGGGCGCAGGTCGCCGTAGCGGACGCCCTGCGGCTCCGCGGGGGACGGCGTGATAGCCACCACGCCGATTTCGCTCTGCGCGTACACGCGCTGGTCGGCCCAGTGCGTGAACACCACGATCCCGTCGGCCACCGTCCACGGCCTGCCGCCGTACTCGTGCAGCCGGTTGCGGACGTTCCACGGGGCGGGCAGCACGTCCTCGGTACCGCCCGGCACGGCCCGGACCAGCGCGACCCGCCCCTGTTCACCGGGTCGCGCCTCCGCCCACCACACCTCTCCGGAGACGACGTCGAGCCACTGCGGGCCGCCGCCGGCGGCGGCCACCTCGGCGGCGGTGATGGGCGAGGACCAGGTTCCGTACGGGGAGATCCGAGACACCCCCCGAGGCTAGCGGCCCGCCAACGGTGGGGCGGCGGATGCCGATCATGCGCCCGTGGCCTAGGGTCGACAGTGCTATGTCTCGCGTAATCCACGTCTTCCGCCAGCCGGATCGGTTCGTCGCCGGCACCGTCGGCGAGCCCGGCGATCGCACGTTCTACCTCCAGGCGTCGGAGGACGTGCGCACCATCAGCGTGACCATCGAAAAGCAGCAGGTCGTCGTCCTCGCGGAACGGCTGAGCTCGCTGCTGGAGGAGGTCGCCAGCCGGTTCGGCGCCGACGTCCCCGACGACGCGCCCGAGGACCTCGTCGACCTCGACCCGCTCACCGTGCCGGTCGAGGAGGAGTTCCGCGTCGGCACCATGGGCCTCGGCTGGGACGCCGACAGCAGCGCGGTCGTCATCGAGCTGCTCGCCATCACCGAGGGCGAGGTCGACGAAACGGTCGTGCTCGACGACACCGAGGAAGGCCCGGACGCCGTCCGCGTCTTCCTCACCCCGGCCGCCGCCCGCGCGTTCGCCGAGCGGGCCGACCGCGTCGTCAACGCCGGCCGCAAGCCGTGCCCGCTGTGCGCCGAGCCGCTCGACCCGGCCGGGCACATCTGCCCCCGGCAGAACGGCTACCGGCGCGAGACCGACGCGGGCGAAGACTGACCATGACGCTTGACCCGGCCGACCCCACCGCCCGCGAACTCGTCACCCACGGCCGCATCGACGTCGAAGGCCGGCTGGTCGACGCCTCCAACGTCACGCTCTTCTGCGCCATCGAGCTCGACGGCGTCACCGGCCGGGTCGTCTACAAGCCGGTGTCGGGGGAGCGGCCGCTGTGGGACTTCCCCGACGGCACCCTGGCCGGGCGGGAGGTCGCCACCGCGATCATCGCCGACACCACCGGCATCGGCGCGATCCCGCCGACCGTGCTGCGCGACGGCCCGTTCGGCCCCGGCATGGTCCAGCTGTGGATCGAAACCACCGAAGACGACCTGGTGGAAGTCCTCTCGCCGGACGACGTCCCCGACGGCTGGCGTCCGGTGCTGAACGCACACGACCGGTTCGGCGAACCCGCGGTGCTGGCCCACGCCGACCACCCCGGCCTGCGCGAACTCGCCGTGCTCGACATCATCGCCAACAACACCGACCGCAAGGGCGGGCACCTCCTGCCCGGCGTCGACGGCCGCGTCTACGGCGTCGACCACGGCATCTGCCTGCACACCGACCCGAAGCTGCGGACCGTCCTGTGGGGCTGGATCGGCGAACCGGTGCCGCCGGACACCGTCGAGAAGCTGCGCAAGCTGCGGTCCGAAATCGACGGCGGCCTCGGCACGACCCTCGCCGAGCACATCACCAAGTTCGAGATCCGGGCACTGGCCGAGCGCACCGACGTGCTGCTCGCCGAGGGCATCTTCCCCGCACCGGGTGACGACTGGCGAGCCATCCCGTGGCCGCTCTTCTGATCGACGACGCAGCCCGCGCCCGGCTGGTCGGCCGCTTCGGTGCCGAGCTGGCCGAGCCGTGGTGCGACACGCTCCCCGACCTCGTCGCCCGCCTCACCGCCAAGTGGCAGCTCACGGTCCGCGAAGCGCGGCCGGGCAACACCGGCCGCACCCTGCTCTGCACCGACCCCGGCGGTGACCCGCAGGTCCTGAAGCTCACGCCGGACCCCGAGGTGGCCCGGCTCGAGTTCGCCGGGTTGCGCGCGTGGGCCGGTTGCCGACGCGCGGTGCAAGTGCTGGACACCGACCTCGCCGCCGGGGCGATCCTGCTCGAAGGCCTCGTGCCGGGCACCGAACTGCGCGGCCGGCCGGTCCCGTGGCCGGAGATCGGCGCCCTGCTCACCGAGCTGCACGCGGTCGCACCCCCGCCGGGCCTGCCGCCCTTGACCGATCGCGTGACGTTCATGTTCGACATCACCGAGCGCACCGTCCCCGGCTCCGCGGCCGAACCGCACCTGACACCCGAACTCCTGGCCCGCGCCCGCCACCGGGCCCTCGCCCTCGCCGAAGGCGGACCCGTGGCGGTCGTGCACGGCGATCTGCACCCCGGCAACGTCCTCGACGCCGGCCCCCGCCGCGGTGTGGTGGCCATCGACCCGCGTCCGAGCGCCGGGGACCCCGCCTTCGACCTCGCCGACTGGCTCTACCTGCCGCTGTCCGCCGGTGGCACGCTCGACGACGGCCTCGAAGCGCTCCGGCCGCACCTGCCCGGCCTCGACGCCGGCCGCGCCCGCGCGTGGTGCGCCGCGCTGGCTCCGCTGGCCGCCCACCCGCCCCTGCGCCGCGGTGAGCACACGCCGTTCACCGATGCCCTGCTGGAGATGGCGCGCTGACCGGCGTGGCATGACCGCCTCGAGCGGCCACGCGCACTAGGTTCCGGGGTCGTGCGCTCCCACTCCTATGACGACGTGCTCGCCGGCCCGCGCCGCAAGAAGGTGCCGGAGGTCCCCGCCGAACCCGGCCTGGTCGTCGAGGACCCGGCCAGCGGCTTCTGCGGTGCGGTGGTGAAGATCGAGTACGGCAATGTCGTGCTCGAAGACGCCAAAGGCCGCCACCGCGTCTTCCCGCTCGCGCCCGCCGGCTTCCTCCTGGAGGGCAAGCCGGTGACGCTGGTGCCGTACCGGGCCCCGGCGAAGGCGCCGGCGCGGCGGGTCTCGGCATCCGGGTCGGTGCGGGTCGAAGGCCTGAAGGCCCGCGTCGCCCGCGACTCGCGCATCTGGGTCGAAGGCAAGCACGACGCCGAGCTGGTCGAACGCGTCTGGGGACACGACCTGCGCGTCGAAGGCGTGGTCGTCGAGCCGCTCGACGGCGTCGACGTGCTCGCCGACCGGATCGCCGAGTTCGGCACCGGCCCCGGCCGCCGGCTCGGTGTCCTGGTCGACCACCTGGTGCCCGGCAGCAAGGAGTCGCGGCTGGTCGAGGCGATCCGCGACGAGCACGTCCTGGTCACCGGTCACCCGTACATCGACGTGTGGGAGGCCGTGCGGCCCGGCGCGGTCGGGATCGAGGCGTGGCCGAAGATCCCGCGCGGGACCGAGTGGAAGCAGGGGATCTGCGCCGCGCTCGGCTGGGGGCAACCTTTCGAAGGCTGGCAGCGTGTGCTGAGCGGGGTGAGCAGTTTCCGCGACCTCGAGACCCCGCTCATCGGGGCCGTGGAGCGGCTCATCGACTTCGTCACCGAGCCGACGGAAGAGGGCTGAATGTCCGTTTTGTCCAAGGTCACGCCAAGGTCACTTCCCGTCACTGCGCCGGTGCGAACCGGCGCGATCTGAGAGCATGAAGCCATGTCATGGGCACTGGTCTGGTTGATCGTCGGCATCGCCCTGGTGATCGCCGAAGTCGTCTCCGGCGACTTCGTGCTGGTCATGCTGGGCGTGGCCGCGCTGTTCGGCGCGGGTGCCGAAGTGCTCACCGGGAACCTGGTCATCGACGTCGCGGTGTTCGCCGTCGCCTCCGTCGGCATGCTCCTGCTGGTCCGCCCCGCGCTCAAGCGGCGCCTGCTGGGCGGGCCGGTCCACCACACCGGCATCGACGCGCTGATCGGCGCCCGCGCCGTCGTCGTGTCCACAGTGGACGCCGAGACCGGGCAGGTGAAGCTGGGCGGGGACGTCTGGTCGGCCCGCAGCCTCGGCGAGCACCTCCCGCCCATCGCCCCCGGTACCCAGGTCACGGTCGTCGAGATCTCCGGCGCCACCGCCGTCGTGTCGGCCGAGCCGTGAGCCTCGGACTCGTCGTCGTCGGCGAAGGCCACGCCGCGGTGCTCGAACGCGGCGGGCGGTTCCGCGCCGTCCTCGGCCCCGGCCGCCACGTCGTGGTCCCGTTCGCCGACCGGGTCCGCGCCCGGTTCGACCTCGGCGAGCAGCTCCTGTCGGCCCCGCCCCGCCCGGTCGAAGCCGGCGACGGGCGGGAGGTCATGATCGGCTTCGAGGTCGTCTTCGCGATCACCGACCCGCGGCTGGCCACCTACGAGATCGCGAACCCGGCGCTGGCGATCGAACAGCTGACCCGCACCGCGCTGCGGCAGGAAGCCGGCCTGACCACGGCCGAGCGCGCCGTCACCGCCCCCGGCGACCTGCACCGTACAGTGTGGACGGTCCTGCACGACACCACCGGCCGCTGGGGCGTCACCACGAAGGAGCTGGAGCTCGCGGTGAGCCCGCCCGCGGCACCCGGAACGCCGTCAACCGCGCAAGAATGGTACTAGGTAAGGGGAAATTCTCTTGACCGGATTTGTGATCGGCCTGGTCATAGCGCTGGCCTTGCTCGTGATCATCACGATAGCCAAGGCGGTCATGGTGGTGCCGCAGGCGCAGTCGGCCGTGATCGAGCGGCTCGGCCGGTTCCGCACGGTCGCCTCGCCCGGCCTCAACATCCTCGTGCCGTTCCTGGACAAGGTGCGCGCCCGGATCGACCTGCGCGAGCAGGTCGTCTCGTTCCCGCCGCAGCCGGTGATCACCGAGGACAACCTGACGGTGTCGATCGACACGGTCGTGTACTTCCAGGTCACCGATTCGCGTGCCGCGGTGTACGAGATCTCCAACTACATCGTCGGTGTCGAGCAGCTGACCACCACCACGCTGCGCAACGTGGTCGGTGGCATGAGCCTCGAGCAGACCCTGACCTCCCGCGACTCCATCAACAGCCAGCTGCGCGGCGTGCTCGACGAAGCCACCGGACGCTGGGGCATCCGCGTCGCCCGCGTCGAGCTGAAGGCGATCGACCCGCCGCCGTCCATCCAGGACTCGATGGAGAAGCAGATGCGCGCCGACCGCGAGAAGCGCGCCATGATCCTCACCGCGGAAGGCCAGCGGGAGTCGGCGATCAAGACCGCGGAAGGCCAGAAGCAGAGCCAGATCCTCGCCGCCGAAGGTGCCCGCCAGGCGACCATCCTCGCCGCCGAGGCCGAGCGGCAGTCGCGGATCCTGCGGGCCCAGGGTGAGCGGGCCGCGCGCTACCTGCAGGCGCAGGGCCAGGCGAAGGCGATCGAGAAGGTGTTCGCCGCGATCAAGGCCGGCCGCCCGACCCCGGAGGTGCTGGCCTACCAGTACCTGCAGACGCTGCCGCAGATGGCGCAGGGCGACGCGAACAAGGTCTGGATGATCCCCAGCGACTACGGCAAGGCCCTCGAAGGCTTCGCCCGTGCGCTCGGCGCTCCGGGCGACGACGGCGTGTTCCGGTACGAGCCGCCGAAGGAGGACGACGTCCCCGACAAGGTCGAGCTCGACGACGAAGAGGTCGCCGACTGGTTCGAGACCAAGAGCGACCCGAAGGTCGCCGAGGCCGTGGCGGCCGCGGAAGCGGTGGCGCGCAAGGAGGTCCCGGCGATCGGGGCGCCCTCCTCGCCGCCCGCGCGGCCGTCGATCCCGCGCCCGGAGCGCCCGCAGCCCGAGCCGCAGGCCGACGAGGAGCGCGGCACCGAGGTCACCCCCGCGCCGCAGCAACAGCAGCAGCCGCCGACCCCGCAGAGCGGCCAGCCCGCGCTGCCGCAGCCGCAGTCCCCGGCCGGTCCGCCGCCGGGCGGCCAGTACCAGGGCCCGCCACCGCAGGCCCCGCCGCCGGGCCAGTTCGGCGGCCCGCAGCAGCAGAACCCGGGCTCCGGCCCGTTCCCGCAGCAGCCCCCGTTCGGCGGCCCCCGCCGCTGACCCGGCCACCCGTGAAGGTCGCCTCGACACCGAGGCGGCCTTCACGGCGTTTCGGGGGTTCAGCTGCGCTGGTAGACGGAGACGTCGTCGATGTCGGCCTTCGACCGGTCCTTCAGGAAGATCACGCACAGCACGGTGACCACCGCGGACAGGATGATGTACCCGGAAATCGCGTACGGCGTCCCGGTCGTGTGCAGCAGCCAGGTGGCCAGCAGCGGCGCCGGCCCGCCCGCGAACACCGACGCCAGCTGGTAGCCCAGCCCCGCGCCGCCGTAGCGCAGGTGCGTCGGGAAGCTCTCGCCGATCAGCGCCGCCTGCGGGCCGTACTGCAGGGCGTGCGGCACGAACGACACGACGACCGCGACGAACACCAGCGCGTGGCTGCCGTGGGCCAGGATCGTGAAGTACGGGAAGGCGATCAGCCCGGTCAGCACCGCCCCGCAGAGGTAGACCCGCTTGCGGCCGAAGGTGTCCGACAGCGCCGAGAACAGCGGGATCAGCGCCAGCTCGCAGGCCGCGCCGACGAGGACCGCGTTGAGCACGAAGGTCTTGCTGAACTCGTGCCGCGACACGACGTAGATCAGCACGTAGCTGGTGAACAGGTAGAACGGCATCTGCTCGCTGAACCGGACGCCTGCCGAGAGCAGGATCTCCCGCCAGTGGTGCCGGATCGCGTCGAGCACCGGGGTGCGGGCGGTCTGCCGGTTCTGCACGAGCTTCGCGAACATCGGCGTTTCGAGGATCTTCAGCCGGATCACCAGGCCGACCGCGACGAGCACCAGGCTGAGCAGGAACGGGATCCGCCAGCCCCAGGAGTCGAAGGCGGCGGGGGACAGCGACGCCGACAGCAGGGTCATCCCGCCGGTGCCCAGCACCAGCCCGACCGGCACGCCGATCTGCGCGAAGCTGCCGAGCAGCCCGCGTTTGCGCTGGTCGCCCCACTCCATGGCGAGCAGCACCGAGCCGCTCCACTCGCCGCCGATGGCGATGCCCTGCACCAGCCGCAGCAGCACGAGGATCAGCGGCGCGGCGACGCCGATGGCGGAGGTCCCGGGCAGGATCCCGACGACGCCGGAGGAGATGCCCATCAGCAGCAGCGTGACGATCAGGGTGGCCTTGCGCCCGATCCGGTCGCCCCAGTGCCCGAAGATCGCGGCCCCGACCGGCCGCGCGGCGAACCCGACCGCGTAGGTGGCGAAGGACTGCATGGCGCCGGCGTAGGCGCTCGAAGCGGGGAAGAACAGGTGCGGGAAGACCAGGGCCGCGGCGGTGTTGTACAGGAAGAAGTCGTACCACTCGATGGTGGTGCCGACGGCGCGGGCCCGCGCCGCCCCCCGGCCCCGCCCCCAGCGGTCCGCCCGCCCCGGGGGTGTGGCGCAGTTGTCGCCCCGAAACAAAAACCCAAACCAACCGTGACCCCA
>NZ_JBEXMD010000082.1:0-16144 GCF_040610315.1 Amycolatopsis sp. NPDC004169 | reverse complement strand
CGGGCGGGCGGCGGGTGCGCCGGGGGCTTCGGGGCGGGGGGGCTCCGGCCGCCTCCGCGGCCGGAGCCCCCCGCACAGCGGTCGTCATCCCGGGTCAGCTCCCGGCCGCGATCTGCTGGTCGGCTTGGGCAAGCTGGTCCTTGATCTTGCTTGCCTCGACCGTCCGGCCCGCCGCGACGTCGGCGAACATCGTCTTCATGGCGGTGCCGATCAGCGTCTCGAACTGCGACTCCTGGGGAACCTGCGGCATGGGTTCGGCGGTGGTGCTCAGGACGGACTGGAACACCTTGACGTCCTCGGTCTGGAAAGCCGGGTCACCGTAGGCGTCCTGGACGGTGGGCAGCGAGCCGTAGGTCTTGTTCAGCTGTGCCTGCTCGGGCGCCGACACCATGAACTTGACGAAATCCAGTGCGGCTTGCTGGTTCTTGGTGGACTTGAAGACCGCCAGGTTGATCCCCGCGACGAAGCTGGTGACCTTCCGGCTGTTCGTGGGCGGGCTGGCCGGCAGCGGGATCGGCGCGACGCCGATGTTGGCCAGGTCCGCCCCGATGTTCTTGAACGAACCGGCGGACGCCTGGTTCATGAACATCGCGGCCTTGCCGTCCGCCAGGTCCTTGAGGGACTTGGCGGTGTCGGCGTACTCGGCGTTCGACGGGTTGACGATCTTGTCCTTCTGCATGAGGTCGACGTACTGCTGGACGGCCGCGACCGCCGGGTCCGACGCCAGCTGCGGCTTGCCGTCCGGGGAAAAGAAGTTCGCCCCGTGCTGAGCGCCGAGGATCGCGGCGTGGTGGCTGTTCTCCGTCACCTGGCCCGCCTGCAGCGACAGCCCCCACTGCCCCTTCTGCGGGTCGGTCAGCTTCTTGCCGTCCGCGACGAGCTCTTCCCACGTCGCCGGGGGCGCGGTGATACCGGCGTCGGAGAACAGCTTCTTGTTGTAGTAGAGGCCGTAGGCCTGGCCGTAGAGCGGAACGCCCACGGGGGGCTGGCCGCTCGCGCCGGTCGCGGCCAGCGAAGGTCCGAGGAACCGGGACTTGCCGCCCACCTTCTCGAGGTTGGTGTCGTCGAACGGCAGGAAAGCGCCGGTCGCCTGGAGCGAGGCCGACCACGTGTTGCCGATGTTGAGGACGTCGGGCCCCTGGCCGGAGGTCGTGGCAGCCAGGATCCGGTTGAGCAGATCCGACCAGGGGACGACCTCCAGCTTGACCTTGACGCCGGTGGCCTTCTCGAACTTGTCGAGTTCGGGCTGCAGGACCGCTTTGTCGTTGTCGAGGCTCGTGCCCTGGTTGGAGGCCCAGTAGGTGAGTTCCTTGGGGCCGTCGGCCGACGTGGAGTCCCCGCCGCCACAGGCGGCGGTGGTGGCGGCGGCCAGCGCCAGGACGAGCGCTGACGCGGTGGTTCTCATTCGCATCTGAAGTCCTCGGGGTGCGTGGACGAGCCACGAAGGGTCTCTGTGACTCAGGACACAGCTTAATTCGCGCCTTGATTTAACTCGTGTGACCAACAAGAGTCAAGGGTGTGAACCGCCTTCGTTCACGCCGTGGAAGAAGTGGTTACCGGGAGAGTCCAAGCCATGACGCAGCGCCAGCCGGGCACCGTGGGCGCTCTCGGCCGGGACAACCGCTCGCTGTTGCTGCGCTCGCTGTACTTCAGTGCTCCGGCCAGTCGCCAGGCTCTGGGAGCGGCCACCGGGCTGAGCGCGGCCTCGGTCGGCAAAGTGGTGCGCGAACTGGTCGGCGAAGGCGTGGTGACCGAGGACGGCTCACTGGACTCCGACGGCGGCCGGCCGCGAAAGCTGTTGCACATCGTCCCCGGTTACCGCTTCGCGGCCGGGGTGGACGTCGGCGAAACGAGGGTCCGGATCGGACTGTTCGACCTGGCGATGACCGAGCTCGCCACCGCCGACCGGCTCATCGACCTCCGCCGGCACGGTCCGGAAACGGTCGCTTCGCGAATTCTCGCGGGCTTGACCACCGTGCTGGCGAAGAGCGCCGTTGCCCTCGACGCGGTCCTCGGAGTCGGGGTGAGCGTGCCCGGCAGCGTCCGGCGAACGGAGAACCTCGGCTGGGACCCGGTTCTCCTGGAGAAGCTGCTGGGCAGGGAAACCGGCTTGCCGCTGCATTTCGACAGTCACGCCGGCGCCACGGGAAGGGCCGAGCTGTGGTTCGGCAGCGGCCGGGAAACGCCCGGCACGGTGGTCGCCTGGCTGGGCTCGGACCTGGGAGCCTGCCTCATTCCCGGCGGCCCCACCACCCACGGCACCCGGCCGGACGGGGGCGAGTTCGGGCACACCGTCCTCGTCGCGGGCGGCCGTCCTTGCCGGTGCGGCAGCAAAGGCTGCCTCGAGGCCTACGTCGGCGCCGAGGCGATCCTCGACCGCTTCCGCGAAGCGGGCGGGACCATCCCGGAAGACGCCGACCTGGAACCGGCCCTCGCCGCCATCGTCCACGACGACCAGGGAACCGGGGTCCTGGCGGAGACTCACCGCTACCTCGGCGCGGGCCTCGGCGGGCTGATCAATCTGCTCAACCCCGCCCGCGTCGTCCTCGGTGGCTGGGCCGGCTTGCTCCTCGGCGAGCGCAATCTCGACGCCATCCGCGACGCGGCCCGCCGCCACTCGCTGAAGCACGCGTTCGCCACGACAACGATCGACCTGTGCAGCCTCGGCCCGGACGCCGCAACACGCGGTGCCGCCACCCTCCCCCTCGAGCACTTCCTGAACGGCTGAAGCAGGTAGACCGGTGTCTCCGCGATGGCCTCATCGACGCTGCGCCGGTCGGTGACCTCGAGGCGCAGCCGCTGGCGTACGGGGAGGTCGGCCAGGTGGACAGCGTCCCGGCGGAGTGGCGTGGCGGCGTCTTCAGCGGTAGCCGTCGTCGGACCGCGGGGTGGCCGAGGCCGAGAGCGGCTCAAGAAGGCGTCGTGGCGTGTTGAGCAGCGCGGACACGGGGTCGGGGTTGGGGTTCGCCGGCTCGAAGCCCGGGCCCGGCTCGATGCGGGTCTCCGGGACCGCCACGCTTTCGCCGCACTCGCGGCAGCGCCCCTCGTGGTCGAGCAGGCCGCCGTCACGGTCGTGGCGCAAGGTGCGCTTCTCGCCGGCCGGCGAGTAGTGGGCGTCGCCCCAGGCCATCATCGCCCGCAGGATCGGCCACAGTTCGACACCCTTGCCGGTCAGCCGGTACTCGACCGGCCTGGCCTCGTCGTCGCGGACCAGCACGCCCTCCCGCACGAGCAGTTTGAGCCGGCTGGTCAGGACGGCGCGCGGGATGCCCAGCTGGGTGGCGAAGTCCCCGAACCGGCGGACGCCGTAGAACGCGTCCCGGACGATGAGCAGTGTCCACCGTTCGCCGAGGACCTCCAGTGCACGGGCCACCGAGCAGTTGCGGTCCGCGTAGGTGCTGGGAAGAGCCATGTCACCACCCTACCCCGAGCCAGTTCACTCATTGAACTGTACGGTGCTACAGTCTAGTTCAGTCAATGAACTACGCCGAGGAGGTGTCCCCGTGTACCAGTTCCTGGTTTCCTTCACCGTTCGGCCCGAGCACCGTGACGACTTCGTCCGGCTCGCCGCCAAGACCGGCCGCGACTCGCTGGCCAACGAGCCCGGCTCGCACCGTTTCGAGGTGATCGCCGACGAGGCGGACCCGAACCTCTTCTACCTCAACGAGGTCTACGCGGATGTCGAGGCGTTCAACGCCCACGCGGGCGGTCCGTACTTCGGGGCGTTCTTCACCGAGGCCGCCACCTACGCCGAGGGGCCGAACTGGCTCATGAAGGGCACCCTGGTCGGCGACAAGGCCACGGCCTGAGATGACGCTGCCGAATCTGGCCGGCCTGGCCCTCGAGGCCGCCGGCGGTCTCGACCGGTGGCGGATGGCCAGGAAGGTGCGGGCCCGGCTCGCGACGTCTACACCCCCGGCCTGGTGTCCATCGAGGACCACAATGGCCTGCGAGAGCGTGCTACGCCGCGAGCGTCCTTCTCGCCCCGTGATGAGCACACTCGCTGGGATGAACTGCACGCCCTCTACTTCGCCGGGTACGGGATGCGCCGGCTCGACTACGCGCCCGACGTCCTGGGCAGCCGGCCCGCCGCACACTTCACCGAAGCACACCGGACGGTCGCCGGCCTGGTCTTCCCGACCCGCCGCTACGTGCTTCGGCGGTTCGACGAGGGTCGCCTCGGCACCGAGCCGACCATTTTGGTGGGCCTCAGCGACCTCGCCGTGGAATTCGGCGACAACCCGCCGACATCGTGCGGATCGTCCAGGACTGCGGCCGGTGGCCGGCCACCTCGTCGCTGCCCGAGTTGTTCGTCGACGCGGACCTCGGCGCGATCCTGATCCGGCGTCCGCGCGAGGACTGCCGCACCTGTTCGTGCGCACCATCCGGCGCCTCGAAACCGACACTTGCGAAAGGTGACACCATGATCGACGACAGGCTGTTCCTGGTGACCGGCGCGACCGGAAAGACCGGCGGTGGCGCGGCCAGGCTGCTGCTGGCGGACGGGCACCGGGTCCGCGCGCTGGCCCACCGCGACGACGACCGTTCCCGCGCCCTCGCCGCGGCCGGGGCCGAGGTCGTCGTGGCCGACCTGCACGACCTCGACGCCGTGACCACGGCGATGCGGGGCGTCACGAGCGCCTACTTCTGCCACCCGATCCGCGAGGGCCTGGTCGAGGCCACCGCCTACTTCGCCCAGGCGGCCATCGACGCGGGAGTCCGGTCGGTGGTCAACATGTCCCAGATCTCCGCCCGGCCCGACGCCGGCAGCCACGCCGCCCAGCAGCACTGGCTGTGCGAACGCCTGCTGGACCGCACCGGCCTGCTCACCGCCCACCTGCGGCCGACCTTCTTCGCCGAGTGGCTCACCACCTGGTGGGAGCGGCGCGACGGCGAGGGGTACCTGCGGCTGCCGTTCGGCGACGGCCGCCACGCGCCGATCGCCTCGGCCGACCAGGCTCGCGTGATCGCCGCCCTGCTGCTCGACCCCGAGCCACACGATCGCGCCGTCTACCCCCTGCACGGCCCGGTCGAGCAGGACCACCACGACATCGCCCGCGCCATCGCCGCCACGCTCGGCATCCCCGTGCACTACGAACCCATCACCGTCGAGGAATTCGCCACCGCCATGACCGCACGCGGCTTGCCCGCACACCTCGTCCAGCACCTCGGCAACGTCGCCATCGACTACCGCAACGGCATCTTCTCCGGCACCAACGACATCGTCGAGCGGATCGGCGGCCGCGCGCCCCTGTCCGTCGAGCAGTTCGTCCTCGAGAACAAAACCTCCTTCGACACCAGCGGCCCCAACTTCGTGCCCGCGGACGGCCGGCTGTGACCACAAAGGACGCTATGACGACCTCATCCCCGATCCTCGTCACCGGCGCCACGGGCCGGCACGGCGGCACCGGCGCCTACCTGGTGCGCCGGCTGCGCGAAGAAGGCCACGACGTCCGCGTGCTCGCCCGTACCCGCAGCGACCGCACCACCGCCCTCACCGCGCTCGGGGCCGAAGTCGTGATCGGCGATCTCCACGACCGGCGCACCATCGTGCCCGCGCTCGACGGGATCGAACAGGTCTACTTCACCTACCCCATCGACGCGGGCGTCATCCCGGCCGCGGCGAACTACGCCGCCGCGGTCCGCGAGGCCGGTACCGCACCGCGCACGATCGTGATGTCCATGGGCCCCGCCCACCCCGGCCACCTCAGCGACCGGGGACGTGACCAGTGGCTCGCCGAAGAAGTCCTGCAGTGGGCCGGGCTGGACCTGCTCGTCCTGCGCGTCGCGGCGGCGTTCCACGAAAACATCCCGGCCCTGCACGGCAGGTCGATCGACGACGACGGTGTCATCCGCAACTGTTTCGGCGACGCCACGGTCGCCTGGATCAACGGCCGTGACGCCGGCGAGCTCGCCGTCGCCGCGCTCCTGCACCCGGAGCGGTTCACCGGCCCGATCCACTACGCCGCAGGCGCCGAGGAACTCAGCCACACCGACATCGCGACCATCCTCACCGAGGAGCTGCGCAGGCCGGTCCGCTTCGAGCCGGTTTCCGCGGACGACTGGCGCCGCGAGATCGTCGAACTGTCCACATCGGAGCATGCCGGAGTCGTCAACCCGGACATGGCCGGGCACATCACGGCGGTCGCGCTCCAGGTGAGCAGGCAGGGACCGAGCCGCCCGGCGGACGCCGACGGTCTGACCCGGTTGATCGGGCGGCCACCGACGACGTTCCGCGAATACGTCCGAACCGACGTCCGCCCCCGGCGAGGAGAAGCCGCTCGCTGACGGTCTGATCGTCTGGGGCGGCGACGATCTCCTCTGCCCCGTCGACTTCGCCTACCGGATGGGCGCGGCGGCACGGGTCGCGGTGCCCGGGGCTGTCCTCCTCGGTGTGGCGATTCAGCCGCCCAGCCCGCCCGCGGACGCATCGATCGGCCCACCCGGGACACGGCCGACCTGATCACCGGTCATGACGACCGGGAGACTGTTCGCGCAGGGCCGACGCCTGGTTCGAACCACCCCGACGGTCAACCACGATCACCATCGCGGGCGGCGAGTCGGCCGACGTCCGTCGCGCCTTCTCCGGCGGGTCGCTGGTCTCGTTCTTCGGTCGCGGCCCAGCTTTCGAGCAGTTGCAGCCGCTCGCGGGTGGATTCGTCGGCGGGGTAGTAGACGAACAAGCCGAGGGTCGAGCTCTCGGGCAGAGCGAGAGCTTCGAAGCCGAGGTCGAGATCTCCCACGACCTGGTGGTGGAGGGTCTTGCGGCCGGTGCGGTGGTACTTCACGTCGTAGGCGGCCCAGCGCCTGGCGAAGTCGGGGCTGCGGGTTGCGAGTTCGCCGACCAGGTTCGACAGGCGCCGATCGGAGGGGTTGGCACCGACGTACCCGCGCAGGACGGCGACAACGTCGTCGGCCGTCTTTTCCCAGTCCACGTAGAAGTCCTGGGCGATGGGGTCCAGGAAGGTGAATCGCGCGTTGTTGCCGGCCGCGATCCGGCTGCGCAGCAGATCGGCGTAGAGCGCGCGAGCCAGCGCATTGGTGGCGACGATCTCGAAGCGGTGGTTGCGGGCCCAGGCCGGCAGCCCCTGCATCGAGTCGATCATGATCTGCAGACCGGGCCGGAGAGTGGCTTTGCGGCCGGCGCCGGCCGGACGGCGGGACGAGCTGCGAGCGGCGCGAGCGAGATCGGCGAGATGAGCGGCTTCGGCTTCGTCCAGCTGCAGCGCGGCCGAGAGGGCATCCAGTACCTCGTCGGATACGCCGGCGAGGTTCCCGCGCTCGATGCGTACGTACCAGTCGACGGAGATGGAAGCCAGGACCGCCACCTCTTCGCGGCGGAGCCCGGGGACACGACGGCCGGGGCCGGCACCCAGGCCGGCCCGCTCCGGGGTGAGCCGCGCGCGGCGGCTGCGCAAGAACTCCGAGATTTCGGTCCTCAGGTCCATGTGACCACGCTACGCGGACCCGCCCGCACCTGGGGGGTAGCGCCAGTACCCCGAGAAGCAGCAACTCCCGCCACCCCGCTCGCGGTGATCTGATGGAGCCATGGACACGATCACCCTGAACAACGGCGTCACCCTCCCCGCACTGGGCCTGGGTGTCTACCAGAGCGCGCCCGAGGAGACCGCCGCGGCGGTGGCGACGGCGCTGGAGCTGGGCTATCGCCACATCGACACGGCAGCCGCCTACTTCAACGAGAAGGAGGTCGGGGAAGGACTTCGCCGAGCCGCCCTCCCGCGCGACGAGGTGTTCGTGGAGACCAAGGTCTTCCCGAGCGACTTCGGCTTCGAGCAGACCCTGCACGCGTTCGAAAAATCGACCGCGAAGCTGGGGGTCGAGTACCTCGACCTGTTCATCCTCCACCAGCCGGTGCCGGACCGGTTCGAGCGCACGATCGGCGCCTACCAGGCGCTGGAGAAGCTGCTCGCGGACGGCCGCGTGCGCGCGATCGGGGTGAGCAACTTCACCCGCCGTCACCTCGACCTCCTGCTCGCCGAGGCCGGCGTCGTCCCGGCCGTGAACCAGATCGAGTTGCACCCGTACTTCCAGCAGCCCGACGTCCAGGCCGCCGGCGCCGAGCGCGGCATCCTCACCCAGGCGTGGTCACCGATCGGTGGCATCACCTTCTACCCCGGCCCGTGGCGCGAAGACCGCCGCAACGTGATGCAGGACCCGGTCATCGGTGAGATCGCGCAAAAGCACGCGAAGTCACCCGCGCAGGTCATGCTGCGGTGGGGCATCCAGCACGGCCGCTCCGTCATTCCGAAGTCGACGAACCCCGAGCGCATCGCCCAGAACCTGAACGTCTTCGACTTCACCCTGGACGACGCCGACATGGAACGGATCGACGCGCTCGACACCGGAATGCGAACGGGTCCCGATCCGGACGAGCCGCGCGGAGACTTCTACGACCGCCCCATTCCCGAAGCCTGACCGAGGAATCGGCGATCGACCGGCGAGCACGCAGAAGGACACCGCCACCCTCGCTGCCGCAGGCTCACCCGTGCGGCCGGCTGCCACCCAGTGCGCCCAATACGGTCCGGTAAGTCAGGTCGGCCCGTGCGCCCACCTCGCCCGCCGCGTCGCCCAGCATCGGTGAGCTGGTCGGCAGCTGGGCCGCCTCGTGGACGATGGCCAGGTACACAGCGCAGCACCAGGCCGGGTCGGTGGCGGTGATTTCGCCGGCTTCGCGCAGCCGCCGGAACAGCAGTTCGAGCCCGGCCGTGACCTCGGGGCTCATGGGTGTCATCTTGGTCGCCGGGTCCGCGGTGAGCTCCATGATCGCCCGGTTGCCTGCCTTGAGCTCGAAGAGCAGCTCGGTCAGCCGGTACAGCGCCGCGATGGGGGGCGCCGTCGCCACTCGCGCCTGCTCCAGCCCGCACACGTAACGCTCGTTGAGCACGCCGGTCAGCGCCTCCAGCAGCGCCTTGCGAGAGGAGAACCGGCGGTGGACGGTGGCGCGCGCGAGCCCCGCGGCGTCGGCGATCCGTTCCAGCGTCGCGTTCGCGTCGACGGCGAGCACCTCCTCGGCGGCGGCCAGGATCCGCGCGGTGCTGCGCTCCGCGTCCGCCCGCAAGGGCCGCGATCCGGCGGCTGCGCTCACGCGGAACTCCTCTCTCCACCTCGGCTCGTCTGATGACGTCCCACGTCAGTTTACATCCGAGTCTAGTTGGTCTAGATTCCTCGCTTAAATGATACTGCCGTGTAGCATTTAGAGTGCCAACTAAGACACAGGAGGAGAACCACCATGGATCTGGATCTCGCGGGCAAGCGCGTCCTGGTGACCGGGGCCAGCAGGGGCATCGGGCTGGCGACGGTCGAGGCGTTCGCCGCCGAAGGCGCCACGGTCGTCGCCGTCTCGCGCAAGAGCACTCCCGAGCTCGAAGCCACCGGCGCGACGTTCGTGTCCGCCGACCTGCTCGACGCGACCGCGCCACAGCGGGTGCTCGACACCGTGCTCGCGGACGACCCCCGCCTCGACGTGCTCGTCAACAACGCCGGCGGTGGCGACGCGACCGACGCCGACCTCGCCGACCCGATCGGCGGTTCCCGCGCGGCGTGGGGCGACGTCCTCGCGCTCAACCTCGGCGCCGCCGTGGAGATGACCCGGGCCGCGTTGCCGGCCCTGTCGCGGGCGCGGGGTGCGATCGTGAACATCAGCTCGAGTTCCGCGCGCGACCCCCGCGCGGTGCCGCTGTCCTACGCCGCGGCCAAGGCCGCGCTGAACGCGTTCTCCCGTGGGCTGGCGGACAAGGTCGGGGAGACGGGTGTCCGGGTCAACGTCGTCACGCCCGGCGCGACCCGGACCGCGATCCTGACGAGCCCGGACGGCTACATCGGGAAGCTGTCGGCGAGCATGGGCCTGGACCACGAGACGGTGCTCGCGGCCATGCCCGCACAGTCGGGAATGGTGACCGGCAAGCTGATCGAGCCCGCGGAGATCGCCCGGGCGGTGCTCCTCCTGGCGTCGCCGACGATGCCGAGCGCGGCGGGCTCCAACTGGACCGTCGACGGCGGCACCCTCAAGACCCCGTAGGCGTCACGCGGATCAAACGGCCTTCAGCACGCTCGCGGCGACGATGGCCGCGCAGATGATCCCGTTCAGGACGCGGTGGTCGACGAGGATGGCGGCGAACTCCCGCAGCGTGGCGCTCGGCCAGAAGTACCAGGCCGTGGGCGCGCCGATCACCTGGCCGTTCACCTTGACCTTGCGGGCGAGCAAGGCCGCGCGCAGCACGTGGAAGTTGTTCGTGACGACGACGCAGCGGTAGTGCGGGTTCCGCTCGCGCATGAGGGCGGCGCTGAAGGCGAGATTTTCCCGGGTCGTCCGCGACCGGTCCTCCCGGACGATCCGCTCGCGCGGCACGCCCCGCCCGACGAGGTAGTCGGCCATCGCGTGCGACTCGGGCAACTCCTCCCCCGGCCCCTGCCCACCCGAGGTGACCAGCAGCGGCGACCGGCCCTTGCGGTCCTCGGCGACCAGCACCCGCCGCCCGCGTTCGAGCCGGCCGGCCAGCAGCGGCGGCACGTTCTTCCCGCCGAGCAGGCCGGACCCGAGCACCACCACGAAGTCGAGCGCGCGGCGGCCGCGGATCCGGCCGTAGACCAGCGAATACAACAGGAAGCAGACGAACAGGAACGACAGGTAGGCGACGATCCCGTCGATGCTGTCGCGCACCGCCTCCAGCGGCGCCCAGCCGAGCTGCCCGACCACGAAGTCGAAGGCGATCAGCGCGACGATCCCCACCCCGGCCGCCAGTGACAGCAGGTTGGCCGGCCGGCGGCCTTCACGGCGCAGCATCGTCACGCCGTTGCCGATCAGGAACACCGCGAGCACCACGATGGTCAGCGGGATCAGCGCGAGCAGGCCGACCGCGACGATCGCGGCGGCTTCCGGCGAGATCGACGCCAGCAGCGCGATCAGCGTCAAGCCGAGGAAGGCGAGCGCGAAGAACAGGTAGAAGCCGTTGCGCAGCCGGCGCCGTTCGAGCAGGAAGCTGACCAGGAAGACGCCGAAGCAGAAGACGGCCGCGGCGAGCGGCAGCAGGGCGGGGTTCACGCGATCTCCCGCCGTCGCCAGGTCGCCAGGAACACCAGCGCCGCGGCGATGGAGCCGGCGGAGGCGAACGAGGTCGCGGCCAGGTAGACGACCCAGGCGTTGCCGCGCACGGTTTCCGCGTAGCCCTCGCCGGCCAGCGCCGCCCCGATCAGGAGGGAGCCCAGGGCGAAGAAGACCAGTCCGCCGAGCGCCGCGATCGTCACGACGAGCACACGCGGGACCCGGCGCGGTCCGTCGTGACGGCGCACGATCCCCCGGCGCGCCAGCCACCACGAAGCCACGCAGGCGAGCCCGAGCGCGATCGCGTCCGCGGCCAGGGTGTCGGACAGCCGGTGCCACTTCGCCGTCACGGTGTAGGCGCCGATGCCGACGGCCCACGAGAGGAGGAAGAAGAGCGTGACGCCGCGCCAGCGGTAGGGCACCACGAGCAGCGCGGCGAACAGGACCGTCATCGCGATCGTGGTGTGCCCGCTGGGCAGGCTGTTTTCGGCGTAGTGCCCGGTCAGCGGCACCAGGGCCGGCCGGGGCAGCACGAACCGCTTGAGCACCTGCGTCACGACTTGGCCGGCCACGATCACACCCACGGCCGCGAAGGCGAGATCGGCCCGCCGGCGCAGCAACCCGACGAGCCCGGTCAGGACGACCGCGACGGCCAGCGAGTAGACGGTGATCCGGCCCAGGTTGTCGTCGGCGACGGCCTGGTCGCGGGCAGCGGCCTCGTCCGCTCCGCGCAGCGCGGCGTTTTCCAGCGCCTGGCCGGGCACCGTCCAGACCGCGAGGAAGTACACGGCCACCAGAACGACGGCACACACGGCCGCCACGACCAGCCAGCGACGGGCGGGAACCACACCAACCTCCTCGGACTACTCCGAACAGCTTAGTTACCTTCTGCGCACGCACGCACACCGAGGGTTCACGCCGGTCAGGAGCCCCGTGCCGGCAACCGGTCACGCCGCAGGCGCGGCAACCGCAGCGGAACCGGACACCCCGGATGCCACCGGCTCTGCCCGGAGTCGCCGCCGGGAGCGACGATCAGCCTCTGTCCCAGCGCGGCAACGACCCCCGACGCGGTAACGGTCTTCGGCGATGGCGTGGTCGCCGCGCTGCCTGGCGAGGTCGGCGTAGTTGTACAGCGCGCGTCCCCCGCGCGCACGCACCAGGTCTCGGCGGCGGCCAGGTTGTGGTGCTGGTAGGCGAGGATGGCGAGTTGGAACATGGCGTCGGCCTCGCCGCGCTCGGCGGCCTCGGTCCACCATCGGCGTGCCTCGGCGACGTCGCCGCGCTTGACGTGCAGCACACCCATCTCCGTCATCGCCGGTCCGAACCCGGCCTGTGCCGAGGAGTGCCACCAGCGCTCGGCGTCCTCGTGCCGGCCGAGTTCGGTGTAGGTGAGGCCGAGGTTGTGCATCGCGTGCGGGTCACCGTCCTCGGCGGCGGTCGTCCACGTCGCGATGGCGCGGTCGAGCAGCCGGTCGTCGCCGGTCGTACGACCGGCGATGAACTGCGCGTAACCGGAAGCGAGCAGTGCGGCCGGGTTGCCGCTGCGGATCGCGTGCCGGATCACCTCCGCGGCTTCGCTGCGGCCCTCACGCAAGGCCGTCAGCGCGACCTGAAACGTCCAGGGATCCGTTTCGTCGCCGTCGAGCAACGCCCGCCACGTCGCGTCCGGAGATTCGGCCGGCGCAGGCGGTGGCGCAAGCGCGGTTCGAGGTAGGCCGGGTACAACGCCTCCAGCACCCCGCGCGCCACCGGAGAGGAATAGCCCGCACGGTGGCAGTCGACCGCTGCGGAGACCAGTGCGGCACCCACCTCGTGCTCGCCGTCCCGGCCCGCGCGCCAGTGGACGAGCACCTCGGGTGCGGCGGCCAGGTGCTCGGCCAGCCCGGCACCGGTGCGGTCGGCGAGCGCGGCGGCGATCCGCGAGTCGGCCTGCCGGCGGCGGGCCGCCCGCCGTTCGTCCTGGTCGAGATCACGAGCCAGCCGGATGGTGCGCGCCGTGGCCGGCAAGTACTGCGCCGAGCGGGCCATCTGGTGATACCGGTCGTCACCTCCGATCATGCGACGTGTCTCCGATCGCAGGGTCGCCAGCAGCAGGACGTCCGTCCGGCCCGCAGGGCACACCACGGTCACCAGCCCGGTGTTCCCGGTCTCCGGTCGCAGCCGTGCGGTACAACTCGCGCAGCACCGAGCACAACACACCGAAAGGCCTATCCCCGGTCTCCATCCGGACGCTTTACATTCATGGAAAACATGCCTTCGATGCCGCGGAAATCAAGACAAAAGTACTGGCGGATCGACGAGACGACGGAACGCCACACAACCTAACCATCGATTCACCGATCGGCGTAACCATTCCCCCGACCTGTGCATCAGTCACCCGACAAAAGGTTCCGATCATGAGGGCAGCGTTGCGCCCTTCGACGGTTATCTCGACCAGCCGCACCGAGCGCGACACAAATCGTCTAGAGTCGCCGAGGTCGGATTCCGGCAGAAAGATGCACACCCCCTGATTATTCCCAACCGACGCGGAGGAAGATGATGCGCAAGTTGGCCGCCGGCGCGTTCACGATAATCGCCGTCCTGGGTACCGGCCTCACCACGCAGGCCACGGCGAACGCCACGGCGCAAACCACGCGCTGGCTCTGCGGGGCCAACACCGTCGACGTGCGCTACACCGAAGGAGGTGCACCGACCGGAAGGCTGGTGTACTACGGCCAGACGGTCGAGCACGACTCCGGCGGGGGCACCTGGTGGCACATTACTTCGCCGTATGTCGGCTATGTGCTCGGGCAGTACTTCTGCTGAGAACAAACGCCTGACTGCGAGAACAGGCGGCCTGGGGAACCGCGGTTGACGCCTGTCCCCAGGCCGCCGGCGATCAGGCGCCGGTCGGGCCGGACTCCGGTCGCCCTCGGGTCAGGCCGCTTGCGCGGTCACGGCGGTGACGCTGTTGCCGTACTGGCACTCCCCGACCGACGTCGCGGGCCCGGTGACGACCGGCCCGTACACCACGTAGTCCTGGCCGGTCTGGACGTTGTGGCAGGCGAGGCGCGCCTGGAAGCGACCGCTGTCGCACTGCGCGCTGCCACGGCCGTAGTAGAGACTGCTGCCCTGGACGATCCACGCGCTCCAGGTCATGCAACCGGCCAAGCCGGTGGCGGGCGGATCGGCGACGGCCTGCACAGTCTGCGCGGTGTTCCCGGTGTTGCACGTGAGCGACACCGCCGCCGGCGCGGTCACGGTCTGGTAGCCGAAGAGAATGTAGTAGTCGCCGCTTTGCTCGTTCCGGCAGAGGACCTTGGCCCGGTAACGACCGGTGTCGCACTGGGCCTGACCGCGGCCCCAGAAGAGGTTGCTGCCCTGGCTGACCCATTCGCTCCAGCCGACGCAACCGGTGACCCCGGCATCGGGCGGATCGGTCACCGCATACACGGCCCGCGCCGAGTTCCCCGTGTAGCACAGCACGGTGGCTGTCGCCGGGGCGTTCACGACCTGGGTGCCGTAGAGGACGTACCCGCTCCCGGTCTGGTTGTTGATGCAGATCTCTTTCGCCTTGTAGCGCCCGCTGGTGCACTGCACGCTGCCGAGGCCGTCCCAGTAGTTGCTCCCCTGTTGCACCCACTGGATGGAGGTGGTGCACCCGGTGGGCGCAGCCGCCGACGCCGGCGAGCTGAGCCCGGCCATCCCCAGTGCAGCCGCCACGAAGACGAGGAACCACCGTTTCACCACGAATACCCTCCACGAACGAAATCCCCCACAGATTAGAAAGGCTACCACGCGGAAATCACATAATTGACCGTCGTACAACGGATTAAGCAATCCAGCGTAAACACTGCGCCACCCGGGTGACGGCATTTGCGCCGACAGTGGGGGCGGCGCGGTCATCCGCATCACCCGGCCTGGACGGATTCTGCGCCGCGCCGGCAATTCAGGCCCAGCGGAAACTCTCCACACCCTGTACGTCGCAGAACCGGGCCAGCGGCGACGTCACCGGCGGCCTCGCGGTCCGCTCCGAGAGCAAGACGGTCCGCCAGTACGCCCAGGAGGTCGCCGCCGGCGCAGCACCGGGATTGACGCTCGGCGAAATCGGGTACCGCCCAGGGGCCGGGTACACCAGTACCCGGGTTTCCGTGGTCGTCGTCGTGACAAAGGAGCACCGTGACGCAGATCCGTCCCGAACCCACCACCACCGACGCGGGGATCCCCGTCGAAAGCGACGAGCACTCCCTGACCGTCGGTCCCGACGGCCCGATCCTGCTGCACGACAACTACCTCATCGAACAGATGGCGCAGTTCAACCGCGAGCGCGTTCCCGAACGGCAGCCGCACGCCAAGGGCAGCGGCGCGTTCGGGCGGTTCGAGACGACCGGCGACGTCAGCGCGTTCACCAAGGCGGCCCTGTTCCAGCCGGGTGTGCGGACCGACCTGCTGGTCCGGTTCTCCACCGTCGCCGGCGAGCGCGGCAGCCCCGACACCTGGCGCGATCCGCGCGGCTTCGCGGTGAAGTTCTACACCAGCGAAGGCAACTACGACATGGTCGGCAACAACACGCCGGTCTTCTTCATCCGAGATCCGCTGAAGTTCCAGCACTTCATCCGCTCGCAGAAGCGCCGGGCCGACAACAACCTGCGCGACCACGACATGCAGTGGGACTTCTGGACGCTGTCGCCGGAGTCGGCGCACCAGGTGACGTGGCTGATGGGCGACCGCGGCATCCCGCGCACCTGGCGCCACATGAACGGCTACAGCTCGCACACCTACATGTGGGTCAACGCCGCAGGCGACCGCTTCTGGGTGAAGTACCACTTCAAGACCGACCAGGGCATCGAGTGCTTCACCCAGGACGAAGCCGACCAGATGGCCTCGGCCGACACCGACTACCACACGCGCGACCTGTACGAGTCGATCGAGCGCGGCGACCACCCGAGCTGGACGCTGAAGGTGCAGGTCATGCCGTTCGACGACGCCAAGACCTACCGCATCAACCCGTTCGACCTGACGAAGGTGTGGCCGCACGGCGACTACCCGCTGATCGACGTCGGCCGGATGACGCTCGACCGCAACCCGACCGACCACCACACC
>NZ_JBEXMD010000081.1:0-19530 GCF_040610315.1 Amycolatopsis sp. NPDC004169 | reverse complement strand
GCCCCCTCCCGTGTTTTTTTAACGGGGGTGTGTGTTTGGCCCGGGGGCTTATTGGGTCCTCCCACCCCCCCCCACCCCCGCTGATGCGGCTGCGTATCGGGTCGGCAGGGGGGTGTGGCCGGTTGGTGGGCCGCTGGACGAAAAGCGGGGCGGGGCGGGGCCTGTTGGCCGCACCCCGCCCGCTTTTCGTTGCCTGCTTGTTCTCTGCTCTTCTACTCGCCTTCGGGCTTGCTCTCCGGCTCCTCGCCCTGGGGGTCCGGGACCGGGAGGAGCGTGTCCAGTGCTGCTCCCGTCAGCCTGCGGAACGCGCGGCGGGGGCGGTCACGGTCCAGGACCGCCACCTCCAGCTTGATCGGGTCCGCCTCGCCGTTTCCGTTCGACGCGCCGGCCGCCGAGGACGAGGCCGACGAGCCCGACCCTGATGCCGGCGGGGTCGGCTGGCTGAGGGACCTCAGCGCCGCCACCGCCACACCCAGTGCCGCCTGCAGGTCCAGGCCGTCCTCGAACGTCTCCTTCAGCTTGGCCGCGATCTTGTCCGTCTGGCCGCCCATCACGATGTACTGGGGCTCGTCGAAGATCGAACCGTCGTACGTCAAGCGGTACAGCTGGTCCTCCGCCGAGCTCGCTCCGACCTCGGCGACGCAGACCTCCACCTCGAACGGCTTCAGCTGCTCCGTGAAGATGCTGCCCAGGGTGGCCGCGTACGCGTTGGCCAGCGCCCGGGCGCTCACGTCACGGCGGTCGTACTGGTAGCCCTTCAGGTCCGCGTGGCGGATGCCCGCGACGCGGAGGTTCTCGAACTCGCTGTAGCGCCCGACCGCCGCGAAACCGATCCGGTCGTAGATCTCGGACACCTTGTGCAGCGTGGCCGACGGGTTCTCCGCCACGAACAGCACGCCGCCCGCGTACTTCAGCACCACCACGCTCCGGCCGCGCGCGATGCCCTTGCGCGCCAGCTCGGAACGCTCCCGCATCAGCTGCTCGGGAGAGGCATACAACGGCATCGTCACGGTGTGCGCTCCAGGTCTTCCGGTGTTCCAACGTTCACTTCAGGCCCCGGGGTCAGGACAGCCGGCGCTGCTGGCGCTCGATCCGCCCGGCCACCACGGCCTCGGCCACCGCCGCCGTCTCCGGCTCCGACAGCTGGACCGCGCCGTGCTCCGCGTTGATCGTCACGACGCTCGGGAAGATGCGCCGGACCAGGTCCGGGCCGCCCGATGCCGTGTCGTCGTCCGCCGCGTCGTACAGGGCCTCCACCGCCACGCGGACCGCTCCTTCGACGTCCGCGTCCGGGTCGTGCAGCTTCTTCAGCGCCGACTTCGCGAACAGCGAACCCGAGCCGATGCTCGCGTAGCCGCCGTTCTCCTCGTAACGGCCGCCCGCGGCGTCGTACGAGACGATCCGGCCCGCGTGCTTGGCGTCCTCGGCCTCCAGGTCGTAGCCCACGAACAACGGGATCGCCGCCAGCCCGGCCATCGCCATCTCGAGGTTCGCCTTGACCATCCCGGCCAGCTTGTTCGTCTTGCCGTCCAGCGACAGCGAAACGCCCTCGATCTTCTCGTAGTGCGCCAGCTCCACCGCGTACAGCCGCACCATCTCCACGGCCAGCCCCGCCGTGCCCGCGATGCCGACCGCCGAATACTCGTCGGTGACGTGCACCTTCTCGATGTCGCGGCTCGCGATCAGGTTGCCCGACGTCGCCCGCCGGTCACCGGCGATCAGGACGCCGCCGGCGTACGTGCACGCCACGATCGTCGTGCCGTGCGGGATGCCCAGCTCAGCCACGCCCGGCGCCACGCGCCGCTCCGGCAGCAGCTCCGGCGCCTGCACGCGGAGGAAGTCCGAAAACGACGACGTCGCCGAGGAAAAGTACGCCGCAGGCAGCGCGGGACCCGAGATGCCCCTGGTGTTGTCCATACGTGCTCAAAAATCCCATCTGTGCGGGCCGGAGCCCCGCGCGCGCAGGACGCGGCGCGGAACCCCGGCCGCCGGCTGAACGGTCGGCAAGGGCGCAGTGCCCCTCCGAGCGGCTACTCGCCGCCCTTCTGCACATAGGCCCGGACGAAGTCCTCGGCGTTCTCCTCGAGCACGTCGTCGATCTCGTCGAGGATCGTGTCGACGTCCTCGCCGAGCTTCTCGCGCCGCTCCTGACCCGCCGCGCCGGTGTCGTCGAACTCCTCGTCGGAGTCACCACCGCCGTGCTTTTCGATCTTTTCCTGGGCCATCTCGCCTCCCGGTCTGGCTGATGTTTCCTAGCCTACCCAGCGGCCCCGACATTCGGGGGAACGCCGCGATCGGTGTGCCGATCGCCTAGTCCGAACCGGTGAGCGCCTCCACCAGCTCCTCCGCCGTCGCCGCGTTGTCCAGCAACTTGCCGACGTGCGCCTTCGTCCCCCGCAGCGGCTCCAGCGTCGGGATCCGCACCAGCGACTCCTTGCCTACGTCGAAGATGACCGAATCCCACGAGGCCGCCGCGATCGACGTCGCGTACTTCTCCAGCGCCCGGCCCCGGAAGTAGGCCCGGGTGTCCGACGGGGGCGTCGTCACCGCGGCCAGCACCTCCTCCTCGGTGACCAGCCGCTTCATCGACCCGCGCGTGACCAGCCGGTTGTACAGGCCCTTCGCCAGCCGCACGTCCGAATACTGCAGGTCCACCAGCCGCAGCCGGGGCGCGCCCCAGGCCAGCTGGTCACGCTGCCGGTAACCCTCCAGCAGCCGCAGCTTGGCCGGCCAGTCCAGCCGGTCCGCGCACTCCTGCGGGTCGCGGGCCAGCGCGTCCAGCACCTCGCCCCAGACCCGCAGGACCTCCTTCGACGCCTCGTCGGCGCCGGTGCGCTCGAGGTTCTGCGAGGCGATCTCGTGGTAGGCGAACTGCAGGTCGAGCCCGGTGTACTTCTTGCCGTTGGCCAGCGCGACCTGCACCTTCAACGTCGGGTCGTGGCTGATCTGGTGCACCGCCTTGACCGGCTCGTCGAGCTTCAGGTCGTCGAACCGGATGCCCGACTCGATCAGGTCCAGCACCAGCGCCGTCGTCCCGACCTTCAGGTACGTCGAGTACTCCGACATGTTCGCGTCACCGATGATGACGTGCAGCCGCCGGTACTTGTCCGCGTCCGCGTGCGGCTCGTCGCGGGTGTTGATGATCCCGCGCTTGAGGGTGGTCTCCAGGCCGACCTCGACCTCGATGTAGTCCGCACGCTGGGAGAGCTGGAAGCCGGCCTCTTCACTCTGCTGGCCGATCCCGACCCGGCCCGAGCCGGTCACCACCTGCCGCGAGACGAAGAACGGCGTCAGCCCGGCGATCACCGCGGTGAACGGCGTCGAGCGCGCCATCAGGTAGTTCTCGTGCGTGCCGTAGCTGGCACCCTTGCCGTCGACGTTGTTCTTGTAGAGCTGCAGCTGGGGCTGGCCGGGCACGGACGCGGCCTTCAGCGCCGCCTCCTCCATCACCCGCTCCCCCGCCTTGTCCCAGATGACCGCGTCCCGCGCGTTCGTCACCTCGGGCGCCGAGTACTCCGGGTGCGCGTGGTCGACGTACAGCCGCGCCCCGTTGGTGAGGATGACGTTCGCCGCCCCCAGGTCCTCGACGTCCGGGTCGTGCCCCGGGCCGCCCGGGCCGGTCAGGTCGAACCCGCGCGCGTCCCGCAGCGGGCTCTCCACCTCGTAGTCCCACCGCGCCCGGCGGGCGCGCGGGATGTCGGCCGCCGCCGCGTAGGCCAGCACGACCTGGGTGGAGGTGAGTACCGGGTTCGCCGTCGCGTCGCCCGGCACGGAGATGCCGTACTCGACTTCGGTTCCCATGATCCGCCGCATGTCCCCACCCTACGGGGTCGTCCTAGTGGAACGATGCACCCATGCCAGGCAGTGACGAACTCGTTGCCCTCTATGACCAGGCCGGAGCCGTGGTGGGCAGCACCACCCGCGCCCGGGTCCGCGCCGACGCCCTGTGGCACGCCGCCGGCGTCGTCCTGGTCCGTTCGGGTGACGGCAGCGCGGTCTACGTGCACCTGCGCACACCCGGTAAGGACGTCTTCCCCTCCACCTGGGACTGCTGGGCCGGTGGGGTGGTGGCCGCGGGCGAGACCCCGGCCGAGTGCGCCCGCCGCGAACTCGCCGAAGAACTCGGCGTCCACGGGGTGGAACCGGTGCCCCTGTTCACCAAGGTCTACGACGACGGCCGCAACCGCTGCCACAACTTCGCCTTCGAGGTCCGCTGGGACGGCCCGATCCGCCACCAGCCCGAAGAGATCGTCGAAGGCCGCTGGATCCCCCTCGGCGAGCTGCGCGCGTGGGTCGACGACCCCGCCCCGGAGCTGCCCTTCATCCCCGACGGCCGCGAAGGCGTCCAGGAGTGGTTCCGCCGCTACGGCTGAGCGAGCAGCTTCGCGGTCATCACGGGCAGCAGGCGCTTCGCCGCGTCCACCGCGCGCGCCTCCGTGCTCGCCGAGACCGCCAGCTCCGACACGAGCCTTTCCTTGGCCAGCAACACCGTGCAGGTGGCACCGTCGCACCAGGCGCGCTGCAGCTCGACCCCGGACTGGCGGGGAACGCTCACCACCTTGCCCGAGCACTCGGTTTCCCGGACGGCCTGGACGGCTGACCGGTCCGGGAACGTGAAGACGCGGTGGCTCAGCACCGACCCGCCGGGGTAGCGCCAGGTCGCGGTCCGGCTGGCCGCCGAGGGCCCGTCGGCCAGGCACCCCGAAGCCTCGAGCGTGCCCGGCTGCACGCCTTCGCCGGCGACGTCGGCGTCGGTCAGCAGCGCCTCCCCCGCGAGCTTGCCTGGATCGAACGCCGCCGGCGTCACCGGCACCGGGCTCACCGGGGCTTCCGGCGCCTTCGGCGGCGCCGCCACGGCCGACGTGGTGGGTACCGGATCGTCGTAGTACGTCTCGAGGTTGTCCGGGTCGGGGCCTTCACAGCCCGTGAGGCCGACCAACGCGACCGCGGCCAACGCGATCGCCTGCCGATGACGCACGTCGACTCCTGTCATCCGGGATTCGTGCTTGGGCAGGGTAGTGCAGCCCGTCAGTCCCACGCCAAGGAGGACCGGTGTCGCCAGTAGGCCTCGGGTTCCTCGGCGATCCCCTGCAGCGCAGCCCGTTCGGCCGCGGTCAGCTCGAGCGCCGTGGCCCGCAGGTTCGCCGCCAGCTGGGCCGGGCTCGCCGGGCCGATGACCGCCCGGTCCACCCAGTCGTTGGCCAGCACCGCGGCCACCGCGACCGCGTCCGGCCCGGTCCCGTGCGCGGCCGCGATCTCGCGCACCACGGCCGGTGCTTCGACCACGAGCCTGCCGTTGGCCACGGTTTCCTTGACCAGCACGCGCTTCCCGGCCGCGTGCGCCGCGGCCAGCGCCGTCCCCGCGGACGGCTCCAGGACGTTCCACGTCGACTGCACCGCCGAGAACACCGCCCGCCCGGCCACTTCCAGCGCGAACGCCCGCTCGATCGCGGCCGCCTGGGCGGGCCCGGACGTCGAAAACCCGACCGCGACCCCGTTCGCGGCCAGCTCCGCCAGCGCCTCGAGCAACGGCTCGTCGGTGAACAGCGGACTGTCCACAGTGAGCGAATGCACCTGGTAGAGCCCGACCCGATCCCCCAGCAGCGCCAGGGTTTCCGCCCACTGCGCGGCGAACCTCGCCGCCGAGTGCTCCTTCACCTCGTGCACGTCGGCGTCGAGCCGCCACTCCCCCACGTAGGCGTAGCCCCACTTGCTCGAGACCTCGACCCCGGTGTGCCCGCGCTCGGCGAGCCAGCCGGCCAGGAACTCCTCGGAGCGCCCGTAGGACCGCGCGACGTCGACGTGCCGGACGCCCGCGGCGTACGCGTCGTCGAGCACCGCGAACGTCGCCGCGCGCATCGAAGCGACGTCCCGCACCGGCGGCAGCGCGCCGTCCCGGCCGAGGTTGATGTAGGCGGGACGGCCCAGCGCCGCGAGGCCGAGGGCGATCCGGTCCGCGGACCCGCTCATGCCGTCTGCTTGTGCCGCAGGATGGCCAGCCACTGCCCCGCGGTCTGCGCCTGGCGGTGCAGCTTCTCCAGGCGGGCGGCCGGGGCCCGGACGTAGCCCTTGCCGAAGACGGGGGCGATCTGCCGCAGGCTGGCCCCGCCCTCGCGGGCCGCGAGCAGCAGCCAGTCCGAGGCGTCGGCGCAGGCCGCGGACGCCCGGCGCAGCTCGCCGAGCAGGTCGATGAGCTCCTGGGCACTCACCTCCCCCGCTTCGACGGCGGCGGCCGTCGTCTCCAGCCAGGCCAGGACGCCGGCTTCGGTGATGGGTGCGCGGGGCCGGGATTCTTCGGTCACGCCGGTGAGTATAGGCCGTTATACGCGTTGGATCCGGGAGTACACGCCGGGTGCGGCTATGCTGATCTCGAGGCCCATGAGCACACACATCGAACCCGAAGCCGACGTCGAGCCGCTGCTCGACGTCTTCAAGGCGCTCGCGAACCCGGTGCGGTTGCAGGTGCTGCGGTGGCTGCGGGAGCCGGTGCGGCACTTCCCCGTAGAGAGGGCCATCGCCGATCCGGTCGAGGTCGGCGTGTGCGTGACGCACATCCAGGAGAAGACGGGGCTGGCGCAGTCGACCGTCTCGGCGTACATGGCCGAACTGCAGCGCGCCGGGCTGGTCCGGGCGACGCGCGTCGGGAAGTGGACGCACTACAAGCGGGACGAGGCCCGGATCGCCGAGCTCGTCTCCACCCTCGGCCGCACCCTCTGACCTGTCCCTCCCCCGGTCCGGCGCCTCCACGCGTTGCGTCATATCGAAAATCTGCGATACTTCGATTTATGGGTACGATCGAGAACATGCGGCTCGGCCGCTACGGCATCTGGACGTTCGACTTCGAGGACCAGCCGGCCGCGCTGATCCGGGACTCCGTGCAGGAACTGGAAGAACTCGGCTGGCCGGCGATCTGGATCCCGGAGAGCGAAGGGCGCGAAGCCCTCACGCACGCCGGCTTCCTGCTGGCGGCCACCCGACGCATCACCGTCGTGAACGGCATCGCGCAGATCTGGTCCCGCGAGGCGCAGTGGACCCGCGGCGGCGCCCTGCTGCTGGCCGACGCCTACCCCGACCGCCACCTGCTGGGGCTCGGCTTCGGCGCCGGGAAGCCCGGCGCGAAGCCGCTCCGGGCGATGAACGACTACCTCGACGCCCTGGACACCGACACCAAGGTCAACCCCGCTCCGCGCTCGCCGGTGCGGCGGCTGCTCGCCGCGTACGGCCCGAAGATGCTGGAACTGGCCCGCGACCGCTTGGCGGGCGCCCACACCTACCACGTGACCCCGGAGCACACCGCCCAGGCGCGGGCGATCCTCGGCGCGGAACCCTTCCTCGGTGTCGAGCACGCCGTGCTGTTCGAGACGGACGCGACCAAGGCGCGCGAGATCGCCCGCAAACACCTGCACCCGTACCTCACCACGCCGTACAACATCGCGAAGTTCCGCCGGCTCGGCTACACCGATGAGGACATCGACGGCGGCAGCGACCGGCTCGTCGACGACCTCGTGTTCTGGGGCGACCTCGAGACGATCACCGCGAAGCTGCGCGCCCACCTCGACGCCGGGGCCGACCACGTCGGTGTCCAGGTCATCGGCGTCGAGCCGGGCACCTCGGCCATGCCGCACTGGCGCCGGCTGACCGAGGCGCTGCTACCCGGGTAGGCCGAACCGCGCGGTGCAGTGCCAGACCCGCTTGAGCACCTGGGGGTCGTGCCGGCCGGCCCGGACGGCGTCGCCGATGACACGGGCGTCCAGCCACCCGTCCTCGGCGATGTCTTCCCCGGCCCGCACGGCGTCCGCACCGCGGTAGCCCGCGCGGGCGGCGAGGTCCGCGACCGGCAGCCGGAACCCGTGGTGCCAGCGGACCGGGAACGGGAACTCCGCGGCCGCGGCTTCGACGTCGGTGCCGCGGAAAGCCGGGTCCAGCACCAGGGCCGCGACGTCGTCCGGCAGCCGGAGCGGGCCGTGGACGTGAGCCTCGATGTAGTCGTCGAGCTCGTCGGGGGTGTCGGCTTCGACGAGCGGGAGCAGCGGGAAGTGCCTGCGCGTGCCGAAGTGCGCCGGCTCGCGGAAGCTGTCCGGGTAGCAGAACGTCGTGCGCGCCAGCACTTCCCGCCGGAGCCGGAAGTGCGCCGACCCGAACCGGACCGAGCCACCGGCCGGGCGGCGGCGGTGGTCGAGCGAGCCGTACTTCGGCCGGGCCGACGGCGGCAGCGCGTCGTAGACGCCGCCGAACATCCGGTGCTCCCAGCGCCACCGGTCCCCTCCGGGGTGGGCGGTCAGGCCGCCGTTGCCTGTGCCCGTCTCGAACTGCGACCGGTAGACACCGTCGGTCAGCCAGTGGCGCAGCAGCGGCACCTCCCCCACCAGCCGGTCCGGGTGGAAGTGGATCGTGACGTCGAGGCCGTCCGGCAGTGGCGGACCGTCCGCGCGTGCCTCGACGTACGCGACCGCCGCTCGCCATTCTTGCCCCATGGTATAGGCCGTTATACACAACGCGGCGTCGGAAAACCACTGGCTTCGCGGCCGGTGGCCCGGTTTGACTGCGGCCATGCGACTGTCGGAGTTCGGGGTCACGGTGCGGTTCGCGCTGCTGGCCGTGGTGTGGGGTGCGAGTTTCCTGTTCATCAAGGTCGGTCTCGACGGGCTCTCCCCCGGCCAGGTCGCGCTCGCCAGGGTGGCGCTCGGCGCGCTGGCGCTGGCCGGGATCCTGCTGGTGCGCCGGCGGCGGCTCCCCCGCGATCTCATCCTGTGGGCACACCTCGCGGCCGTGTCGGTGTTGCTGTGCGTGGTGCCGTTCCTGCTGTTCTCGTGGGCGGAGCAGTACATTCCGTCCGGGCTGGCCAGCATCTTCAACGCGACGACACCGCTGATTACGATGCTGCTGGCGGCCGCGGCGCTGCCGGAGGAGCGGTTCACGCCGCCGCGGGTGCTCGGCTTGCTGCTCGGGTTCCTCGGGGTGCTCACGATCGTCGGGGTATGGCACGGCATCGACGTGTCCCATCAGCTGACCGCCCAGCTGGCCTGCCTCGGCGCGACGACGTGCTACGGCGCGTGTTTCGTCTACCTGCGCCGGTTCGTCTCACCCCGTGGGACGGATCCGGTGGTCGTCGCGTTCGGCCAGACGGCGTCGGCGACGGTGATCCTGGGCCTGCTCAGCCCGTTCGTCGCGGCGACGCCGGTGCACCTGAGCCTGCCGGTGGTGGCGAGCATGCTCGCGCTCGGGGTCTTCGGCACCGGGATCGCGTACGCCTGGAACACGCGGATCATCGCGGCCTGGGGCGCGGCCAACGCCTCGGCGGTGACGTACCTGACGCCGGTGGTCGGCGTGCTGCTCGGCGTGCTCGTGCTGGGCGAGCCGGTGAGCTGGAACCAGCCGGCCGGGGCGCTGCTGGTGGTGCTGGGGATCCTGGCCGCGCACGGCAGGTTGCGCCTGCGCCGCTCAACTTCCGCCGAAGCCGAGCTCGTCCGCCGCTAGACACGCCGATGGGGCGGCCGCCGAAGCGACCGCCCCACCGTGCGTTCGAACCTACAGGTACTGACCGGTGTTCGTGGCGGTGTCGATCGCCCGCCCCGAGTCCTGGTTCTTGCCGGTGACGAGCGTGCGGATGTAGACGATCCGCTCACCCTTCTTGCCGGAGATCCGGGCCCAGTCGTCCGGGTTGGTGGTGTTCGGGAGGTCCTCGTTCTCCGCGAACTCGTCGACGATCGCGTCGAGCAGGTGCTGGACGCGCAGACCGGGCTGCTTGGTCTCCAGCACCGACTTGATCGCCGACTTCTTCGCCCGGTCCACGATGTTCTGGATCATCGCACCCGAGTTGAAGTCGCGGAAGTACAGGACTTCCTTGTCCCCGTTGGCGTAGGTCACCTCGAGGAACCGGTTCTCGTCGCTCTCCTCGTACATCCGCTCGACCGTGTGCTGGATCATCGCGTCGAACGTCGCCTTGGCGTCGCCGCCGAACTCGGCGAGGTCGTCAGCGTGGATCGGCAGGCCTTCGGCCAGGTACTTGGAGAAGATGTCCTTCGCGCCTTCGGCGTCCGGACGCTCGATCTTGATCTTGACGTCGAGCCGGCCCGGCCGCAGGATCGCCGGGTCGATCATGTCCTCGCGGTTGGAGGCGCCGATGACGATGACGTTCTCCAGGCCTTCGACACCGTCGATCTCCGACAGCAGCTGGGGCACGATCGTCGTCTCCACGTCGGACGACACGCCCGAGCCACGGGTCCGGAAGATCGAGTCCATCTCGTCGAAGAACACGATCACCGGGGTGCCTTCGGAGGCCTTCTCCCGCGCCCGCTGGAAGATCAGGCGGATGTGCCGCTCGGTCTCCCCGACGAACTTGTTGAGCAGCTCGGGGCCCTTGATGTTCAGGAAGTAGGACTTCCCGTCCGCCGCGTCGCCGCGGGCCTCGGCCACCTTCTTGGCCAGCGAGTTCGCCACCGCCTTGGCGATGAGCGTCTTGCCGCAGCCCGGCGGGCCGTAGAGCAGGACGCCCTTGGGCGGCCGCAGCTGGTACTCCTGGTACAGGTCGGCGTGCAGGAACGGCAGCTCGACCGCGTCCCTGATCTGCTCGATCTGCCGGGTGAGGCCACCGATGTCCTCGTAGCGGACGTCGGGCACCTCCTCCAGCACCAGGTCCTCGACCTCCGCCTTCGGCACGCGCTCGTACGCGTAGCCGGCCTTGGAGTCGACCAGCAGCGAGTCGCCCGGCTTGAGCGGCTGCTCGGCCAGCAGGTCGGAGAGCAGGACCACCCGCTCTTCGTCCGCGTGCCCGACCACCAGCGCGCGGGGGCTGCCGCCCTCGACGTCCGGTGCGAGCACCTCACGCAGCGCGCACACCTCACCGGTGCGTTCGAAACCGCCGCCTTCGACCACGGTCAGCGCCTCGTTGAGCCGCAGCGCCTGGCCGCGGCGCAGCGACGAGATCTCGACCGCGGGCGAAACCGACACCCGCATCTTCCGGCCGGCCGTGAAGACGTCCACCGTGTTGTCCTCGTACGCCTCGACGAAGACGCCGTACCCGGACGGTGGCTGGGCCAGCCGGTCGACCTCCTCGCGGAGAGCGAGGAGCTGTCCTCGCGCTTCGCGCAGGGTTTCGACCAGTTTGGTGTTGCGTTCGGTGAGCTGGCTCACCCTTTCCGAGGCCTCGGCGAGCCGCTGTTCGAGAACGCGGTTCTGCCGTGGCGAGTCCGTCAGTTTGCGGCGCAGCAGCGCCACTTCTTCCTCGAGAAAACGGATCTGCCGAGCCTGCTCGTCCGCCGTCGTCCCAGCTCCGGATGTTGCTGAAGGGTCGGCCTCCTCGCGCCGACCTCCGGGAAGGTCATGATGCATCGGGCACCTCCTCGGAGTGCTTTTCATTCCACGGTACCGGCGATCACCGACAAGAAAAGGCCTTTCCGGATCACAAGATCGGCGCGTCGCGGTTTGCCTGCCGCTCCCAGCACGGACATTCCCGCAGCGCAAGCGGCCATTTCGGTGCCGTGGCGCCGGTGTGTCGCGGGTTCGCGAGTGCCGGGATGAAGCCAGCACGTCGGGAGTACCCCGCCCGTGAGACGGCCAACCCCCGCCCGGGATCCGGGCAATTCCGGCCAGTTCCGCCCTAACCGCGCGGCGCGGCGGCCCGGTGGCTAGCATCGGGCAACGCCGTACCGGCCCCCACGGGCCGGGCGTGGTCACGGAGCAACGCTAGGGGGCACCAGTCATGACCTACCCGCCGCAGCAGCCAGGCGGCCAGCCGGGGGGCTACGGGCAGCAACCGGGCCCGTACGGCCAGCCCCAGCAGGGCGGATACCCCCAGAGCGGCCAGCAGCCCCAGCCCGGTTACGGCGGGACCCAGCAGTTCGGGCAGCCCGGTCCGTACGACGGCACGCAGCAGTACGGCCAGCCCGGCGGGTACGACAGCACCCAGCAGTACGGCCAGCCCGGCGGGTACGACCAGTACGGCCAGGGCGGTTACCAGCCGCAGACGGGCCCTCAGCCCCAGCAGGGCTACCCGCAGTACGGGCCGCAGGACCAGTGGGGCCAGCCCCAGCAGCAGGGCTTCGGCGGCTACGACCAGTACGGCGGTGGCTTCGGGGACGCGCCCCCGCCCAAGAAGAAGAAAACCGGCCTGATCATCGGCCTGGCGGTGGCCGCGGTGGTGGTCGTCGGCGGCGGCGTGACCGCGGTGGTCCTCGCGACCCGCGGCGACGACCAGCCGACCGCCGCCCCGCCGGCGAGCACCTCGGCGGCGCCGACGACGGCCCCGAAGGCGTCCACCCCGAAGCCCAAGAGCACCACCCCGAGCAGCCCGACGTCGAAGAGCAAGCCCGCGAGCGGCCCGGCCCCCGGCGGCAAGCCCGGCTCCCAGGAGCTGTTCGACGCGACCGTCGCCGCGTACAACGCGCGTGACGAGGACGCACTGGGCGACACCATCTGCCGCAGCGTCTACGAGGGCAGCACGGGCACGATCCCGAAGGTCACGGTGAAGCTGACCGGCACGCCGGAGGAGACCGGCGACAAGGCCACCGTCCGCTACTCCGCCACCGACGGCACCAAGACCAAGGTCGGCACCATGTCGGCGCAGAAGGAATCCGGGCTCTGGTGCCTGTCCAACGTCAAGGCGGACGGCTCGTGAGCACCCGGCGTCGGTGAACCGCGCGCTCGCCGGCGGGCTGGTCCTGGTCGGTGTGGCCGGTGCGGGCGTGGTCCTCGGCCTGCTGCTGGTCGCCCCCGGCGGCGGCTCCCAGCCGGAGCCGTCGGCCACGCCGCCACCACCGTCCCGCCCGACGACCCCCTCCGCACCCGACGAAGCCGACACGGCGGCGGTCGCGGTACTGGCCCGCGCGATCGTCGACGCGATCGCCCGCCACGACTCGGCCGCGTTCGGCAAGCTCACCTGCCGCCCCCAGACCGCGGACGCGCTCGCCCGCCTGCAGCGGATGTGGGACGCGGCCGGCCCGGTGACGGTCAAGCTCCTGGAGCCCCCGGACCTGCGCGGCGAGTCCGCGACGGCGAAGGTGCACGTCGAAGCGGCGGGCGGGGTGAAGGACACGCCGTTCCCGCTGCACAAGGAGAACGGCCGCTGGTGCGTGCCGGGCTAGCCGGTCCGGTCGGCGCCCGCAGGCCGACGCGGTCCCGGCCCTGCCTCAGCCCTTGCCCTTGCTCGGCCGGCGCGAAACGCGCGGGGACACCGTCCCGTCGGCCAGCCGGCGCGCGGTCAGGAGGAACGCCGTGTGCGCCACCATCCGGTGGTCCGGGCGGACCGCCAGGCCGACCACGTGCCACGGACGCATCAGCGTCTCCCACGACTCGGGCTCGGTCCAGCACTGCTGCTCGCGCAGCGACTCCGTGACGCGCGAGAGCTGCGTCACGGTGGCCACGTAGACCGTCAGCACCCCGCCGGGGACCAGGTGGGCGGCCACGTTCGGCAGCTGCTCCCACGGCGCCAGCATGTCCAGCACGACGCGGTCGACCTCGCCCTCGTGCGAGGCCAGGTCGGCGACGGTGAGCGACCAGTTGGCCGGCTTCTCGCCGAAGAACTTCACCACGTTGCGCTCGGCGTGCTCGGCGTGGTCGTCGCGGATCTCGTAGGAGTGCACGTGCCCGGCCGGGCCGACCGCGCGCAGCAGCGAGCAGGTCAGCGCCCCGGAACCGGCCCCCGCCTCGAGCACGCGCGCGCCGGGGAAGATGTCGCCCCACATCACGATCTGCGCGGCGTCCTTCGGGTAGATCACCTGCGCGCCGCGGGGCATCGACAGGACGTAGTCCGGCAACAGCGGGCGCAGCGCGAGGTAGGTCGACCCGCCCGCGGACGTCACCACCGAGCCTTCGGGCCTGCCGATCAGGTCGTCGTGGGCCAGGGCACCGCGGTGGGTGTGGTACTCACCACCGGCGGCCAGCGTCAGGGTGTAGTGCCGCCCCTTCGAGTCGGTCAACTGCACCCGATCACCCGCGCTAAACGGTCCGCTGACCGACAACACTTCCTCCTGTAACCCGTTTGGCCGACGCCAGATCTTCGCAGGTTGCACAGGGCGAGGGCTCAGCGGGTACGGCGGTTCACCGGGTACGGCGGTTCACCGGGTACGGCGGTTCAGCGCGGCCCGCAGGTCGTCCCGGCGCAGCACACCCGCCGGGCGGCCCTCGTCGTCCACCACGAGGAACTGCCACGCCGCCGTCTCGCGGACCCGCTCGACGACGTCCTCCCCCGGTTCCGAAGCCAGCAGCACGGTCTCGGCCCGGATCGGCTCGGCCGCGAACTCGGCCGGCGCGTGCGGCGACGAACTCGCGAGCCGTTCCGCCTCGCCCACGTCCAGCAGCCCGGCCGCCACGCCGTCCGCGCGGACCAGGACCACCCCGCGGCCTGCCGAGGCGGCCAGCGCGTCCGACACCGGGCTTTCCGCGGGCAGCTGCAGCACCGGCCGGACCAGCTCGCCGAGGACCAGGCCGTCCGGCCAGGTGCGGCGCGCTTCGGCGGCCAGCTCCGACCGGGCGCCGAGGACCACGAACCACGCCGTCACCACGCAGACGCCCAGCCGCAGCCAGCGGTCCGGGCTCGCCGTCGCCAGGCCCCACAGGGCCCACACCAGCAGCCCCGCGGCCACGACCGCACCGCCGGCGACGGCCGCGCGCGTGCCCTTGGCGCGGATGCCGGTGACCGCCCAGACGCCGGCGCGGACCAGCCGCCCACCGTCCAGGGGCAGCCCGGGCAGCAGGTTGAACACGCCGACGGCGAGGTTCGCCACCGCGCACTCGGCGACCAGGAGCCAGACCGCGCCGTCCGGCGGCACGGCGAACATCAGCAGCCCGCAGAAACCTCCGAGCAGCAACGACACCGCGGGCCCGGCGGCGGCGACCATGCCTTCGTCACCGGGACGCTTGGGCGTGCGGGCCACTTCGGACAGACCGCCGAGGAGGAACAGCCGCAGCCGCCGCACCGGGATCCCCAGCCGCAGCGCGACCAGGCAGTGCCCGAGTTCGTGGGCGAGCACGGACAGGCCCAGCAGCAGCGCGAACGCCCCGGCCAGCAGCCACGACGTGGTGGCGGAGGCATCCGGGAGCAGCCGCCCGACCAGCGGCGCGTACAGCACGACGACGATCAGCGACCCGACCCACCACGAGGGCGCGAGCAGCACCGGCACCCCGGCGACCCGGAACAGCACGAGGCCGCCGTCCGGGCGGACGGCCTGCCGGGCGCCCCCGGTGCCCTGTTCACTGGTCGCGGCCATGCGGAGAGCCTAGAGCCCCGGGTGTGGGGAGCAAGTGATCCGCCCCGACCGATGTCGTCCCGTACCCGAAGGGCCGACCCGGCGCCCCCGCGCACCCGGACGGTCGCCCTGCGTACCTGGAGGGTCGACCTGCGTACCGGGAGGGTCGGCCCGCGTACCCGGACGGTCGGTTCGCGTACCCGGAGAGTCGGGTTGCGTCCCTGGACGGTCGGGTTGCGTACGCGGGAGGACGACACGCGTACGCAGCTGGACGACTCGCGTACCTGGGCGGACGACACGGTGGCCGGGGCCGTGTCGTCCCTTCGCGTCCGTGTGTCGTCCGTGTGTCGGAGGGGTGGCGGGCGTTGCGGTCGCCGGAACTGTCGTACCCCGGCGTTACGCTCTGCCCATGCCCGACGCCGACACCGTCACCACCGAACCACCCGCCGCGTCCGCCGTCGCCACCGAGGTGCGGCGGCGGCCCGCGTTGTCGCCGTCGAGGGCCAGCGACTTCAAGCAGTGCCCGCTGCTCTACCGCTTCCGCGCGGTCGACCGGCTGCCCGAGGTCCCGACCAAGGCCCAGCTGCGCGGCACGCTCGTCCACTCCGTCCTCGAGCGGCTCTTCGCCCTCCCCGCAGCCGAGCGCGTCCCCGCGCAGGCCCGCGAGCTGCTCGGCCCGGCCTGGACGGACCTGTCCGCGGACCGTCCGGAGTGGACCGAGCTGTTCGACGGCGAGAAGCCCGACGAACACGCCGAATGGCTCCGCTCGGCCGAAAAGCTCCTCGACGCCTACTTCGAACTCGAAGACCCGCGCCGCCTCGAGCCGGAGGCGTGCGAGCTGCACGTCGAGATCGAGCTCGGCTCCGGCGTCCTGCTGCGCGGCTACATCGACCGGCTCGACGTCGCCCCGACCGGCGAGATCCGGGTCGTCGACTACAAGACCGGTGCCGCGCCGCGCGAAATCGGCGAGGCCAAGGCGATGTTCCAGATGAAGTTCTACGCCGTGGTCCTGTGGCGGCTGCGCGGGATCGTGCCCCGCCAGCTCAAACTCATGTACCTGACCGACGGCCAGTCGCTGGCCTACACGCCCGACGAAGCCGAGCTGCTGCGCTTCGAACGCACCCTGGAAGCCATCTGGCAGGCCATCCTCAAGGCGGGCAAGACCGGCGACTTCCGGGCGAACAAGAGCAAGCTGTGCAACTGGTGCGACCACCAGGCGCACTGCCCCGAGTACGGCGGCACCCCACCCGACTACCCCGGCTGGCCGGAGCCCGGCGCGGGCGAGGAGACACCCCTGGACCGGGCCGACTGATGGCCGACGCCTTCTACGTCCCGCTCGGCGGAGACCGGTTCTCCGCGACCCGGCACACCGCCGGCCCGTGGAGCCCGGACGCCCAGCACTTCGGCCCGCCGTCGGCGTTGCTCGTCCGGGCCCTCGAAACCGTCGAAACCGCCCACCCGGCCGAGCTCGCGCGGGTGACCGTGGAAATCCTCGGCCCGGCGCCGGTCGCCGAGCTCACCGTCCGGGCCCGGGTCGAGCGCCCCGGGCGGTCGGTCGAGCTGCTGCAGGCGGAGCTCGCGAGCGCCGATCGGGTCGTGGCGCGGGCGTCGGCGTGGCGGATCGCGACGTCGGACACCGCGGAGGCGGGCACCGACGCCGGTCCCCTGCTGCCGGGCCCGGACAGCGTCGGCGAGTCGCCGTGGCCGGAGGGCTGGCAGGCCGGCTACCTCGACGCGATGGAGTGGCGGGCCGTGCGCGGCGGCATGGACGTGCCGGGCCCGGCGGCCGTGTGGGCCCGCCAGCGGGTCCCGCTGGTCGACGGCGAGGAGCCGAGCGGCCTGCAGCGGCTGTTCGCCGTCGCCGACTCCGGCAACGGCGTGTCGAACTACCTCGACCCGCGGAAGTGGTGGTTCATCAACTCCGAGCTCACCGTGCACCTGCGCCGGGTGCCGGAGGGCGAGTGGATCGGCCTCGACGCGGTCACGCTGGTCGGCAAGCACGGCATCGGCACCGCGACGAGCATCCTGCACGACGCGGGCGGCCCGGTGGCCACCGGCGCGCAGGCGCTGATGGTCCGGCCGCGACAGGCCGGGGCCGGATAGCCACCCACAACGGGCCCGCATCCAATAACCTTCGCGGAACGACCGACTTGAGGAGCGCTCCGGCATGCAGATCACCTCGGTGGTCAACCAGAAAGGCGGGGTCGGCAAGACCTCGCTGAGCGTCGGCACCGCGGCCGCACTGGCCGAGCGGGGCCGCCGGGTGCTCCTGGTCGACCTCGACCCGCAGGGCCACGCGACGACCGAGATGCTCGGGCTGTCCGAGGTGGCCGCGGACCAGCCGAGCCTGGCGAAGGCGCTGGCCAAGACGTGGAAGGGCCCGATCGAGGAACTCGTCGTGCCGCACCCGCGCAGCAACCTCGGCAAGGGCGGCGCGCTCGACGTGGTGCCGACGTCACCGGGGATGTTCGACCTGATCCGGCGGCTCGACTCGTTCCGCGTCCCCGGCTGGCAGCTCGCGCGGGTCATCCAGTTCGCCAACTACGACCACTGCGTCATCGACTGCCCGCCCGCGCTGGACGTGCTGACGAACAACGCGCTGGCGGCCTCGCACGGCATCCTGGTGCCGGTCCAGCCGGACAAGACGAGCATCCGCGCGCTGCGGCTGCTGGCCGATCAGGTCCGGTACGTCGAGCAGACCGTAGGGCGGCAGCCGCTGTCCTGGTTCGGACTGGTGCCGAGCCTCTACCGGCGCCCGATCTCGCACTACGCGGCCGCGGCGCTGCAGGAGATGTACGACTTCGGCATCCCGATGCTGTCGCACCTGCCGCTGGGCGTGGTGATGAACGAGGCGGCGGCCCACGGCGTCCCGGTGACGACGTACGCACCGGAGACGTTGCAAGCGCTGTCCTTCCGCGAGATCGCCGAAACGCTCGACAGCCACCTGGCGCAGAACGCGGCCCCGGCGGTGGTCCCGGCCGACGAGGAGTTCGTCTTCGAGGACTTCATCTCCGAGGTGGCGGTGGCCCGCAACGTCAACGACAACGGCGCCCGCAAGGGCCTCTACGACCTGCTGCCGAAGAAACCCAACCGGCCCCGGTAGAAAATTTCCCCCGGTTTCTGGCCCGTTCGGCGGGTGGCGGTGATCCGAATGGGTTAGCGTCGCTCGCATGTCGGGGGTCCCTGCCAAACTCCATGCCCATCCCACCGTCGGGTTCGCCTGGCTGCGCATGATCGGCGCGGTGCTGGTGCTCGTCGACCACAGCGCGCCGCTGCTCGATCCGCACCGGCTCACCGTCTTCCCGGCTTCGTGGCACATGTCGCCGGGTTACCTGGCGCTGATGGGCTTCTTCGCGATGAGCGGGTACCAGATCCAGGACAGCTGGGCGCGCGACCCGTCGTGGTGGCGGTTCGGCGCGCGGCGGCTGCTGCGGATCATGCCGCCCCTCGTGGTCGTCGTCGCGATCACGGTGTTCGTCATCGGGCCGCTCGTCACGACGTGGCCCGCGCACGACTACTGGACGCACGTCCAGACCTGGCGGTACCTGGTCGGCACCATCGTGCTGTTCTTCATGCAGCACCAGCTGCCCGGCGTCTTCAGCGACAACCCCTACCCGTTCTCGGTCAACGGCGCCATCTGGACGCTGCCGATGGAACTGCTCGGTTACGGCGTGGTCCTGGTTCTGGGCGTGCTGGTGCTCCTCGGCCTGCCGAAGCTGATCCAGGTCGTCGCGCTCGCCGGCCTGGTCGGCGCCGACAGCGTGTTCCGGGCGACGTTCGAGTACCACGGCGGCGGCGGGTCGCTGGTCTACATCCCGCTCGGCTCGACGGTGTCGTTCCTGGTGCCGTTCGCGATCGGGATGGTGCTGCACACCCACCGCGACCGCATCCCGTTCCGGCCGAGGTACGCGATCCCGTTGTTCCTGGCCTATCTGGCGCTCAGCCAGACCCCGGCGAGCCGGTACGCCCTCGCGATCAGCGCCGCTTACGGTGCCCTCACCCTCGCCACGCACTGGCCGAAGCGCCTGGAGCGGTTGGGCCCGCACGTCTACGGCAGCTACGGCACCTACATCTGGGGCTTCCCGGTGCAGCAGCTGATCATCCTGGCCGGGGTGCGGCAGGTGTGGCTGCTGATCCTGCTCGCCGTCCCGGCGGCGTACCTGGTGGGCCTGCTGTCCTGGCACCTCGTCGAACTGCCCACGCAGCGGCTCCGCCGGTACCTGGCCACCCCGGTGCGCGCAGCCGCCCCCGCGGCGGCGCCGCGCGCACAGCCGGTCCCGGCGGGTTCACCACCCGGCTAGCGAGCCCCGGGGGGGGGGGGGGGTGTGGGGGGTGGGTGCGGTGG
>NZ_JBEXMD010000080.1:0-23220 GCF_040610315.1 Amycolatopsis sp. NPDC004169 | reverse complement strand
CTCCCCCGCCCCTCATCCCAGCTGTCCCTTCAGCCGGCGGGCGGGTTTGTCAAGGCACGCTTTCCCGCCTTGACAAACCCGTCCGGCGGCTGAAAATCCGAACGGAGGGGCGGGGGAGGTCGGACCCGCTTCCGTGCCGCGGCAGAGCTCTGCCACGGCAGAAGCGGCGCGCAAGTGTTCTGCCGTGGCTCTAAAGATCGTCCTCGCCGGACAGGCAGGCTCCGGGATGACCACAACTACCGCTCCCGGCCACCGGTTCTGGAGTCGGGTCGCGAGGTGGTCATCCCGTCGCCTGATTGAGGCCTATCACTTTGAGCCGGGCCCGCAAGCTTGCGTAGCCAGCCCACTTCGCGCTCTCGGTTGCGGGCCCGGCTCAAAGTGATTTGACGGCCTCAGGCGACGGGATGACCACCTCGCTTCTTTGGTTACAAGCGCTGGTTGCGTCGGCTTGCCGGGACCGTTGTCACCTTCGCCACTGCCGCGAGACCTGCGGCGGCTGGTGGCTGTCGCGCGCTAGGGTGGGGGTGCCACTGGTTCACCCGGGTGCGGCGATGCGCGTGGGTGAGGCAACAGGGAACCCGGTGCGAATCCGGGACTGCCCCGCAGCGGTGTGTGGGAACGAAAGCCGTCACCACGGAAGTGGTCAAGCACTGGGTGCGCCCGGGAAGCGACGGCCGGTAGACCTGAGCTCGGCGCCCACGAGTCCGAAGACCTGCCCGTGGTACGCGCGCCGACGGCGTGCGTGAGTCCGGGCCTCGCGGGATGGGCACGACCGAAACGCGGCTCCTTCGCGTGCTCGGACTCGGGTGGAACGAGCTCGCGAGGAGAGAGCTGTGACCGACATCGGCACGACGGTGCTGGGCTACCCCCGGATCGGCCCGGACCGGGAACTCAAGCGCGCCCTGGAACGCTTCTGGGCCCGCGAAATCGACCAGGCCACGCTGCTGCGCACCGGCCGTGACCTGCGGGAACGTACCTGGCGCACGCTGGCGGCGGCCGGGCTGGACTCCGTACCCTCCAACACGTTCTCGCACTACGACCACGTGCTGGACACCGCCGATCTGTTCGGCGCTCTGCCCGGCCGGTTCGGCGGGCTGCCGCCACTGGACGCCTACTTCGCCGCCGCGCGCGGCGGCCAGGACGCCCCGGCGCTGGAGCTGACCAAGTGGTTCGACACGAACTACCACTACCTCGTCCCGGAACTCGGCCCGGACACGACGTTCACCCTGGCCGGGACCAAGCCGCTCGACGAGTACCTCGAAGCGAAGGCGCTGGGCATCGAGACCCGGCCCGTGCTCCTCGGGCCGGTGACGTTCCTGCTGCTGGCCAAGTCCACGGCCCCGGGCTTCCGGCCGCTGGAGCTGCTCGACACGCTGCTGCCGCGGTACGCCGACCTGCTGCGCCGGCTGCGCGAGGCCGGCGCCGGCTGGGTGCAGCTCGACGAGCCCGCGTTCGCCGCCGACCGCACCGAAGCCGAGCTGAACGCGCTGATCCGCGCCTACCACTGGCTCGGCAAGGAGACCGCGCGGCCGAAGCTGCTGGTCACCGGCTCCTACGGTCACCTCGGGCGCGCGCTCGGCGTGCTGGCCCGTGCGCCGATCGAAGCGCTCGGCGTCGATCTGGTCAGTGACGAGTCCTTTGTGGACGCCGTGGCGGCGGAACCGGCCCTGCGGGACAAGGAGGTACTGGCCGGGGTCGTCGACGGCCGCAACGTCTGGCGCACCGACCCGAACCGCGCCCTCGGCCGGGCCGCCACCCTGCTCGGCGTGGCGAAGTCCGTCAGCGTGGCGACGTCGTGCTCGCTGCTGCACGTCCCGTACGACGTCGAGCGCGAACACGGGCTGCCGCCGCGGGTGCGGGGCTGGCTCGCCTTCGCCCGGCAGAAGGTCGACGAGGTGGTGCTGCTCGGCCGGGCGCTGCGCGGCGAGGACGCCGACCTTTCGCCGGCACGGCAAGCGGTCGCGGACCGGGCGGCGGCCGGTGTCCGCGAGCGTTCCGAAGCGCCGGAGGAGACGGCCCGCCCGCCGTACGCCGAGCGCGCGGCAACCCAGCGGGCCGTGCTCGGGCTGCCGCCCCTGCCGACCACCACGATCGGCTCGTTCCCGCAGACCACCGACGTCCGGAAGGCGCGCGCCGCGCACAAAGCGGGGAAGCTCGACGACGCCGCGTACGAGACGGCGATGCGCGCCGAGGTCGAACGCGTGGTGCGGCTGCAGGAGGACCTCGGGCTCGACGTGCTCGTGCACGGCGAACCCGAGCGCAACGACATGGTGCAGTACTTCGCCGAGCGGCTGACCGGGTTCGCCGCGACCGGGCACGGCTGGGTGCAGTCCTACGGCTCCCGCTGCGTCCGCCCGCCGATCCTCTTCGGCGATGTCTCCCGCCCGGCGCCGATGACGGTGCGCTGGGCCCGGTACGCGCAGAGCCTGACGGCCAAGCCGGTCAAGGGCATGCTGACCGGGCCGGTGACGATCCTCGCGTGGTCGTTCGTCCGCGACGACCGGCCACTGGCCGAGACCGCGCGCCAAGTCGCGCTCGCCGTCCGCGACGAGGTCCGCGACCTCGAAGCGGCGGGCATCCGGATCATCCAGGTCGACGAGCCCGCGCTGCGGGAGCTGCTGCCGCTGCGCCGGCCCGGCCACGAGGACTACCTGCGCTGGGCGGTGTCGGCGTTCCGGCTGGCGACGTCGGGGGCGGCCGCGGCCACCCAGATCCACACCCACCTGTGCTATTCGGAGTTCGGCGAGATCCTGCCGGCGATCGACGCGCTGGACGCCGACGTGACCAGCCTCGAAGCGGCCCGTTCGAAGATGGCGGTGCTCACCGAGCTGGCGGAGTTCGGCCGCGGCATCGGGCCGGGCGTGTACGACATCCATTCGCCGCGCGTCCCGGACGCGGCCGAGATCGGCACGCTGGTGCGCACCGCGATCGGCGCGGTGCCGGCCGGGCGGGTGTGGGTCAACCCGGACTGCGGGCTGAAGACCCGCGGCTACCGGGAGGTCGAGGCAGCGCTGCGGAACCTGGTCGCGGCCGTGCGCGAGGTCCGGGCGGAGCTCGCGTGAGGGGCAAGCCGACGTCGGCGTCCCGGCTGACGCTGTCGCAGATCATGGACGACCACGACACGAACCTGATGGGCACGGTGCACGGCGGGGTGCTGATGAAGCTGGTCGATTCGCTGGCCGGAGTGGTCTCGGCCCGGCACTCCGAGGGAGCGTCGGTGACGGCGTCGGTGGACGAGATGGTGTTCCGCGTACCGCTCCGCGTGGGCGACGTGCTGCACCTGCACGCCCAGGTCAACTGGGCGGGCTCGACATCGATGGAGATCGGCGTCCGCGCGACGGCGGACCGCTGGGACCGGTCGGTGCCGCCGGTCCACGTGGCGTCGGCCTACCTGGTGCTGGTGGCGGTGGACGAGCGGGGACGGCCGAGGCCGGTACCCCCGGTGCTGCCGGAGAGTGAGGAGGACCGCCGCCGGTACGCCGAGGCGGGTATCCGCCGGAACCACAGGCTCGCTCGCCGGGCGGCGATCACGGCGTCACGAACGGTCGCGTGAACCGGCTGGTGTGCGGGGGCTTCCGGTCCCCGCACACCAGCCGTGCAACGGAATCCTCAGGCGAGGGCCGCGTCCATGGTGATCGTCGTGCCCGCGAGCGCCTTCGACACCGGGCAGGTCTTCTCCGCCGTCTCCGCGTACTCCGCGAACTGCTCCGCCGTCACGCCCGGGATCGACGCGCGCAGCGTGATCGCGATGCCGCTGATCTCGAAGCCGCCGCCCTTGGCCGGGCCGAGGGTCACCTCCGCGCTCACGTCGATCGAGTCCGCCGTGAGCTTCTGGGACTCCAGCACGCCCGACAGGTTCATCGCCAGGCAGGACGAGTGCGCCGCCGCGATGAGTTCCTCGGGGCTCGTCTGGCCGTCCGGGTTGCCCGCGCGGGTGGGGAACGACACGCTGAACGTGCCCGCGTTGGACGAGTCCAGCGTGACCTCGCCCTTCCCGTTGTTCAGTCCGCCGACCCAGTGGGTGGTCGCGTCACGGCTGGGCATCAGGGCCTCCATGGGTGTAGGCGGTGGCCGACGCCGTCAGCCGCCGCAGGGTTGCCATCAGTTCGCGCCGGGAAGCGTCGTCGAGGCCCAGCGCGCAGCCGATCGCCGAGGGGACGCCGGCCGCGCGGGTGCGCGTGGCCCGGCCCTTCTCGGTCAGGCTGACCACCACCGTGCGTTCGTCCGCGGGCAGCCGTGCCCGCGTCACCAGCCCGTTGGCCTCCAGGCGCTTCAGCAGCGGGGAAAGCGTGCCGTAGTCCAGGTGCAGCGCCTCGCCGATCTCCTTGACCGGCCGGGCGTCGGACTCCCAGAGCACCAGCAGCACCAGGTACTGCGGGTAGGTGAGGTCCAGCTCGCCGAGCAGCGGACGGTACGCGTCCGTCACGGCCCGCGACGCTGCGTACAGCGCGAAGCAGGTTTGCTCGTCAAGGAGGAACTCGTCGGACACGTCCGTAAACCTAGTCCACGATTACATCGTGCGCAAGGTATCGGGGTCGAGAGTTGGAGGGATGGCGTGCGACCCTAGATCTACCTATGTAGAATAAGACTCATGCGGAAGACGCACTCGCTCGTGCAAGTGGCGGCCGCGCTGATGGAGCAACCATCGGCGCGGCAGTGGGGATACGACCTGTCGCAACGTGCCGGTGTTCGTTCCGGAGTCCTCTATCCCATGCTTGCGCGCATGCTCGACGAGGGATGGCTGACCGACGGCTGGGAGGACACCACGGCCGTACGCGGGAAGAAGCGTCCTCCGAGGAGGTACTACGAGCTGACTGAGAAAGGCTGCGCGGAACTCGGCGCCGTCCTCGAGTCGGCGCGGCGGGACGTCCGGTTCACCGGGATGATCGGACGGTTCGCTTGATGTCGGAACTCCTCGATCTCGCCCGGGTGTGGCCGGAGCTTCTCGTGGCGATCTTGTTGTTCGGCTTCGCTCCGGGATTCTGCCTACGGCTTATCGTGCTGCTCTATCCGCGCGGGCACGATCGCCGGCGCGAACTCATGGCCGAACTTCACGAAGTTCCATACGTCAAGAAGCCGATCTGGGTTGCGTCGCAACTGGAGACGGCGCTGTTCGAAGGCGTCGCGGCGCGGATCTCCGAACTTCGGCGACGGCTGCGTTCGAAGAAGAAGGGCAACCGTGTCGAGGAGGAACTCGAGCCGGCGAAGCCGATCAAGCGACCTCCGCTGTCGTTGCCTGCCGGGATCGCTTTCACGGAGGGCGCCGTTTTCCGCTCCCGGCACGAACTGAGGGCGTCAGGAATCCACCGGGCACTGCAGGCCGGCATCGTGGGTACGCCGCGGCGCGGAGCAGAGTCGATCGTCGTCGGCGAGTCTGCCGACCTGCTCACGGGCGACTTTATCGTCTACACGGGGCACGGGGGCCGTGATTCGCGTGGTGCCCAGGTCGCGGATCAGACGTTCGAAGCTCCGGGCAATGCCGCGTTATACACCAGTTGGCAGTCGAAACGTCCCGTGCGAGTCGTGCGTCACGGCGGACCGTCCTGTCCGCAGGTGCCGTCCGGATCGGTCGAGTACCACTATGACGGCTACTACAGCGTCATCGGCGCGTGGAGCGAGACTGTCTCGGCCGGGTGGCAGGTATGCCGGTTCGCGCTGGTCAGATGTGGCTCACCGGCCGAACTCCGGCACCGCGCGCAGACGACCGGGTGACCGATCCCCGCCGGAAGTGTCGGACCCGTCTGGCAGAGTCACGATCATGACCGAACGACCGAAGCGCCCCGAGGTGCCGCTCACCGGCGGCGAGCGCGAAATCCTCACCGGCCTGCTCGACTACCACCGCGCCACGGTCGCCTGGAAGGCCGGCGGCCTCACCGAAGCCCAGTCCCGCCAGGCGCACCTGCCCAGCGAGCTGATGACCGTCGCCGGGCTCGTCGCCCACCTCACGCTCAACGAGTGGTTCTGGTTCGGCGTGGTCGTCGCCGGCGAAGAGGACACCTGGGAGGAGAAGCTCGAGCAGGACCCGGACGCGGAGTTCCGGATCCCGCCCGGGACCTCGGTGGAGCAGCTCCTCGCGGACTACGAAAAACAGTGCGCCCGCAGCCGCGAGATCGTGGCGGGACACGGCCTCGACGACGAGGTGACGCACAAGGAGGAGACCTTCAACGTCCGCTGGGTCGTCGCGCACATGATCGAGGAGACCGCGCGGCACGTCGGCCACCTCGACGTGCTGCGCGAACTGACCGACGGCCTCACCGGGGAGTGACCTTCTTCGGCGGCAGCGGGAAGAAGCCGCTGGTCCGCTCGACGTAGTGGGCGTACGCCGGGCGCGTGCGGGCCATGCCCTTCTCCAGCAACGGTTTCCCCGTCCCGCGGGCCAGAGTGAACGTCATCGCCACGGGGGAGAGGATGGTCGCCGCGCCCGGCCACGTCGAGCAGGCCAGCAGGTAGAGGCCCCACCAGACGCACGCGTCGCCGAAGTAGTTCGGGTGCCGCGTGTAGCGCCACAGCCCGGTGTCGAGCACGCGGCCGCGGTTGGCCGGGTCGGCCTTGAACCGGCGCAGCTGGTCGTCGCCGATCGTCTCGAACGCGAAGCCGACCAGCCACACCGCGATCCCGAGCCAGCCGAGCACGCCGATGCCGGTGCCGTCCACGGCGAACTGCACCGGCAGCGAGACGAAGTACAGCACCACGGCCTGGAACAGGTACACGCGCACGAACATCTTCGCCGGCCCGTGGCCCATCCGCGCGTACCGCGGGTCCTCCGGCAGCTTGTGGTTGCGCAGGTGCAGGTGCACCGAAAGCCGCACGCCCCAGACGACCGTCAGCAGCACCACCACCAGCCGCAGCGAAAGCGGCCCGTCGCCGAACGGGAACGCGGCGACCGCGACGATCGCGAAGCCGAGCCCCCAGAACGTGTCGATCGTGTCGTAGCGCTTGCGCGCCCGCGCGATCCCGAAGGTCACGGCCACCGCCACGAGCGTGACGGCGGCCGTGACGAGCAGCTGCGGCATCGTCACCACTCCCGCGTCGCGGGCAGGCCGCTCCGGCCGTGCTGGTCGGGCCGCACGGCCAGGATCTGGTCCACGCCCATCCGGTTCTCCTCGAACGCCAGCGCCCCGCCCACGAGGTACAGCCGCCAGACCCGCGCGCCCGTTTCCCCGATGAGCGCGACGACGTCGGCCCAGTTATCCTCCAGGGTGGCCGCCCAGGCCCGGACCGTCCAGACGTAGTGCTCGCGCAGCGCGTGGACGTCCCGCACCTCCAGGCCCGCGGTCTCCAGGTGGTCGATCGTCCGGCCGACCGGGCGCATGGTCATGTCGGGCGCGATGTACCGCTCGATGAACGCGCCGCCGCCGGGTGCGACGTTCCCGCGGGACATCTGCTGCAGCAGCACGCGCCCGCCCGGCTTCACCATGCGGTGCAGCGTCGCCGCGTACGCCGGGTAGTTGACCTCGCCGACGTGCTCGCCCATCTCGATCGACGCGACCGCGTCGAACGGCCCGTCCGGCAGCTCCCGGTAGTCCTGGCGGCGCACCTCGACGCGGTCCTCGAGGTCGTGCTGGGCGAGCCGGCCGCGGATGTGCTGCAGCTGCTCGGCCGACAGCGTGATGCCGACGGCCTCGACACCGTGGTGCTTGGCCGCGTGCACGACCAGCGAGCCCCAGCCGCAGCCGATGTCCAGCAGCCGCATGCCCGGCCGCAGGCCCAGCTTGCGGCAGATCAGCTCCAGCTTGTCGTGCTGCGCCTGTTCGAGGCTCTGGGACTCGGAGGTGAAGTAGGCGCACGAGTACGCCATCGACTCGTCCATCAGCAGCTGGTAGAAGGCGTTGCTCAGGTCGTAGTGGTGGGCGATGGCGGAACGGTCGCGCAGCAAACTGTGCAGCTTCCCGGACAGCCGGGCCTCTTCGGCGGGCGGCTTCGGCGGCAGCCCGGCGACGCCGAGCCGGGCGGCCAGCCGGACGGCTTCGGCCCACTCGCGCGGGCCCAGCTTGGCCCGGTTGAGCTCCCCCGCGCGGGTGAGGGCCCAGATCCGGCGGAAGCCGTCCGCCAGGTCTCCTTCGACGTCGAGGTCACCGGTGACGTACGCGCGGGCGAGCCCCAGCTCACCGGGTGCGTACAGCAGGCGGCGCAGGGCCCGGCGGTTGCGGAGCACGACGGTGGGCGCGTCCTCCGGGCCGGCGCGGGTGCCGTCCCAGGTCCGCAGGCCCACGGGCAGGGGCCCGCCGAGGAGTTTCGCGGCGAACGAAGCGAGGTGGTGCGCGGTGGTGGTGTGCGGCATGCCCGGGATTCGCTCTGCCTGCCCGGGTGGATTGGTCCCTCTTGCGCGCGGCCGGGAGTACCCCGAGGGGTCGGCTCGCGTACCCGGGGAGCCGGACGGCGTACCCGGAGGGTCGGCTCACCGTCCGACCCTCCAGGTACGCGAACCGACCCTCGCGGTACGGGGCGGCGGGGTGGCTCTCGGCCGCCGCCGGTGGGTGGGCCGGAGCCGCCGGGCGGGATTGGTCGCCGCCCGCGGCAATCCGGCCGGGCCGCGGTCCCGAAGCACCGGTGTGGAGATCACGGGAGAACGCATCGGTGTCATCGGCAGCGGGGTGGCCGGCCTGACCGCGGCATACCTGCTGCAACGCAAGCACGAAGTTCTGCTGTTCGAGGCCGACGACCGGCTGGGCGGGCACGCGCACACGCACGACGTGCCGAGCACCCACGGCGGCACCGTCGGGGTGGACTCCGGCTTCATCGTCCACAACGAGCGCACCTACCCGACCCTGCTGAAGCTGTTCGGCGAGCTGGGGGTGGCCACCCGCGACACCGAGATGTCGATGAGCATCCGCTGCGACGGCTGCGGCCTGCAGTACGCCGGCGCCAAGGGCCTGGCCGGGCTCTTCGCCCAGCGCGGCAACGCCGTCCGCGGCCGGTACCTGCGGATGCTGGCCGAGGTGAAGCGGTTCCACCGGCACGCGCGGCGGCTGCTGGCGGCCGAGGACGCCGGCGACGTCACCCTCGGCGCGTTCCTCGCCATCGGTGGCTACACCCGCTACTTCGTCGACCACTTCATGCTGCCGCTGGTGTCCACCGTGTGGTCGGCCGACCGCGCCGACACCCTGCGGTACCCGGCGCGGTACCTGTTCGAGTTCCTCCGCAACCACGGCATGCTCACGGTGAAGGACTCGCCGTCCTGGCGGACCGTCGTGGGCGGCTCGCGCGAGTACGTCGAGCTCGCCGCGAAGCAGCTGACCGCCGTGCACCTGTCGACGCCGGTGCGGTCGGTGCTGCGGACCGCCGGCGGCGTCGAGATCCGCGACGACGCCGACACCCCGCACCGGGTCGACAAGGTCGTCGTCGCCACGCACGCCGACCAGGCGCTGGCCCTGCTGGCCGACCCGACCGACGCCGAGCGGGACGTGCTCGGCGCGTTCCGCTACTCCGAGAACGAGGCCTGGCTGCACACCGACACGAGCGTGCTGCCCTCGCTCGCCGACGCCAGGGCCGGGTGGAACTACCGCGCCCCGGTCTGCGGCGCGCCCACCGGCGCGGTCCAGGTCAGCTACGACATGAACCGCCTGATGCGGCTCGACGAGCCGACCGGCTACGTCGTCACGCTCAACCCCGGCGACGGCCCCGGCGAGGAGCACGTCGTCGCGCGGATGCGGTACGAGCACCCGGTCTACACGCCGCAGTCCGTCGCCGCGCAACGACGGCTGCCCGAGCTCAACGACGGCGTGTTCGCCTACGCGGGTGCCTACCACGGCTGGGGCTTCCACGAGGACGGCTGCGCCTCGGGCGCCCGCGCCGCGGAGAGCCTGGGGGCGACCTGGTGACGAACGCGCTCTACGACGCCACGGTCGCGCACGTGCGGCGGATCGACCCGCCGCACGCGTTCGCCCACCGCGTCTACCTGTGGCGCGTCGACCTGGACGACCTCCCGCGGCTGCCGTGGTGGCTGCGGCCCTTCGCGCGGTTCGACCAACGGGACCACTTCGTGGCGAGCGATCCCCGCGGCATCCGGGAAAAGCTGGACGCCTGGCTCGCCGAACGCGGCGTCGACCTGCGCGGCGGCCGGGTCGTGATGCTGGCCGCCGCCCGCGTGCTCGGGTACGTGTTCAACCCGATCAGCGTCTACTGGTGCCACGAGCCGGACGGACGGCTGGCGTGCGTCGTCGCCGAGGTGCACAACACCTACGGCGGCCGCCACGCCTACCTGCTGCACCCGGACGAGGCGGGCCGGGCCCGCGCGGCCAAGGAGTTCTACGTCTCGCCGTTCCAGGAGATGGACGGCGAGTACCGGATGCGCCTGCCGCGCCCGGAAGCGCTGCTCGACCTCACCGTGGCGCTCCGCCGCGAGAACACCACGCCGCTGGTCGCTACGCTGCGGGGAGTTCGCCGCCCGGTGAACCCGCGGTGGCTGGCCCGGCTGGTGCTGGCCCGGCCGCTGCTCCCGCAGCGGGTGTCCGCGCTGATCCGCCGCCACGGCGTCGCCCTGTGGCTGCGGAAGGCCGCGGTCGTGCCGCGCACCCCGCAGACCGCCGGAGGACAGCTGCATGGATGAGCAGGCCCGCCCGCGCCCCTTGGCGCCGGTGCCCGCCGAAGCGCCGGCGGGGCCGACGGCCGAAGAGCTCATGGTGCGCGTCGCGAAGGGCGACGAGCGCGCCTTCGAGCTGCTCTACGACCAGTTCGCCGGGCCGATCTACGGCCTGGTGCGGCGGATCGTGCGGGACGCGGCCCAGTCCGAGGAGGTCGCCCAGGAGGTGCTCGTCGAGCTGTGGCGCACCGCGACGCGGTACGCCCCCGACAAGGGCTCGGCGCTGAACTGGGCGATGACGCTGGCGCACCGCCGGGCCGTCGACCGCGTCCGCTCGGCGCGCGCGAGCACCGAACGCGAGCAGAAGGCGACCTTCGAAGCCGCCCGCGGCCGCCCGTTCGACGAGGTCGCCGAGTCCGTCACCGCGCGCCTCGAACGCTCGCAGGTGCGCCGGTGCCTGTCCTTCCTGACCGACCTGCAGCGCGAGTCCGTGCTGCTCGCCTACTACCAGGGCTATACGTATCGCGAGGTGGCCGAAGTGCTGTCGACGCCGCAGGGAACCATCAAGACGCGGCTCCGGGACGGGCTGATCCGCCTGCGGGACTGCCTGGGGGTGACCGCTTGAGCACGCCGGAGATGCACACACTGGCCGGCGCCTTCGCGCTCGACGCCGTCAACGACGTCGAACGCGCGGAGTTCGCCCGCCACCTCGAGCAGTGCGAGTCCTGCTCGCAGGAGGTCGCCGAGCTGCGGGCGACCGCGGCCCGGCTGGGCGCGGCGATGGCCGAGGAGCCGCCGCCGCACTTCAAGGACCGCGTCATGACCGCCATGCACGCCACCCGCCAGCTGCCGCCGCGCACCCGGCCCGGCGCGCCCGACCGGCACCGCCGCTCGGCGCGCGCCCCGCGCTGGGCGGTCGTCGTGGCCGCCGCGGCGGCCGTCGTCGGGCTCGCCGCGGGCGGGGTCTTCGGCGGGATCGCGCTGACCCAGCAGCAGGAGCTGCAGACCGCCCAGAGCCGGCTCGACCAGGCGAAACAGCAGTTCGCGCCGGTGGCGGCGCTGCTCGCGGCCCCGGACGCGAAGACCGCACACGGCGAAGCCCCGATCGGCGGCGGCGTCACGGTCGTGGTGTCGCGGTCGCTGAACCGGGTGATGGTGATGGACGCGGGCCTGCCGTCGCAGCCGGGCGGGAAGGTCTACGAAGCCTGGCTGATCACCGGCCGGGACGCGCCGCGTTCGGCCGGCGTGATCGCGGCCGCGGACCAGGGCGGCCTAGTCGTCGCCGACGGCGTCGGGAGTGCCGACAAGGTGGCGGTGAGCGTCGAACCGCCCGGTGGATCGGCCACCGGAGCGCCTTCGGAGGTCCTCATGAGCATGCCCGCGCCCGCCTGATCGGCAGGCCATAGCAGATCGGCCGAAGGCGGTGCTCGCGGCCCGTCGCTCTTGCGCGCTCGAAGGTGTTGTGGCAAAACACCTTTGCGACACACGGCGTGCCTACTGGATTAGAGCCTGCCTGGTGCCTACCGTCCTGCCTAACGTCGGCGGTTGACATAACTCTCGATCTGGGGTTGAGGTCGAGGGTTCGATCTTCGGCCGGCGGGCTGTACGGGCACAACGATCAGGAAGGCGGACTTCGATGACGCCCCCGCACAACTACCTTGCGGTGATCAAGGTGGTCGGCATCGGCGGTGGCGGCGTGAACGCCGTGAACCGCATGATCGAGGTCGGCCTCAAGGGTGTCGAGTTCATCGCGGTGAACACCGACGCGCAAGCACTGCTCATGTCCGACGCCGACGTCAAGCTGGACATCGGCCGCGAGCTGACCCGTGGCCTCGGCGCGGGCGCCGCCCCCGAGGTCGGCCAGAAGGCCGCCGAAGACCACCGCGAAGAGATCGAAGAGGTCATCAAGGGCGCCGACATGGTGTTCGTGACCGCGGGCGAGGGCGGCGGCACCGGCACCGGCGGTGCCCCGGTCGTCGCGCAGATCGCCCGCAAGCTGGGCGCGCTGACCATCGGCGTGGTCACCCGGCCGTTCACCTTCGAGGGCAAGCGGCGCGGCAAGCAGGCCGAAGAGGGCATCCAGGCGCTGCGCAACGAGTGCGACACGCTCATCGTGATCCCGAACGACCGGCTGCTGCAGCTCGGCGACATCGGCGTGTCGCTGATGGACGCGTTCCGCTCGGCGGACGAGGTGCTGCTCTCGGGTGTGCAGGGCATCACCGACCTGATCACCACCCCTGGCCTGATCAACCTCGACTTCGCCGACGTCAAGAGCGTCATGTCCGGCGCGGGCTCCGCGCTGATGGGCATCGGCTCGGCGCGCGGCGAGGGCCGGGCCATCCAGGCCGCGGAGAAGGCGATCAACTCGCCGCTGCTGGAAGCGTCGATGGACGGCGCCCACGGCGCGCTGCTGTCCATCGCGGGCGGCTCCGACCTGGGCCTGTTCGAGATCAACGAGGCCGCGTCGCTGGTCCAGGAGTCCGCGCACCCGGACGCCAACATCATCTTCGGCACGATCATCGACGACTCCCTCGGCGACGAGGTCCGTGTCACGGTGATCGCCGCCGGGTTCGACGCCGGCGCGCCGACGCACAAGAAGCTCGACCCGTCGACCTTCGGCTCCGGCTCCCGCGCGTCCACCACCGCGTCGGCGTCGGCCGGGCAGGTCTCGAACCCGCCGACGCCGCCGTCGGGCGCCACCCCGGTGCCGTCCGCGGGCAGCTCCGGCTACCCGGTGGCGCCGCCGCGGTCGCACTCGCCGCTGCCGCCGGCCGGCTCCCAGCCGTCCGGCGGGCTCCCGCAGCCCGGCGGCGGTTCGCGCGGCTACTCGCCGCTCGGCTCCAACGCCACGCAGGGCAGCCTGCCCGGGCGCGCGATGCCGGTGCACGACGACCCGTCGGACGACGAGGTCGACGTCCCGCCGTTCATGCGGCGCTAGCCACACCCTCTGAAGGCCATCACCCGCGAACTAGAGTCGTGGGTGGTGGCCTTCATTGACGTCAGGAGGATTCGTGCGGGTTCGGCGAGTGGTCACGACCAGGGCGGGCGGCGCGTCACGGCCGCCCTACGACAGCTTCAACCTGGGCGACCACGTCGGCGACGACGAGGGCAACGTCTACGCCAACCGCAAGCGGCTCGCGGCCGAGCTGGGCCTGGCCGAGGACAAGCTCGCCTGGATGGAGCAGGTCCACGGCCGGACCGCGACGATCGTCGACGGCACCGAGACATCCGCCGCCGAAGCGACCGACGCGCTGGTGACGGCGACGCCCGGGGTCGCGCTCGTGGTGCTGGTCGCCGACTGCGTCCCGATCCTCCTGGCCGACGCGGAGGCGGGAGTGGTCGCGGCGGTGCACGCGGGCCGCGTCGGCACGCGGGTCGGCGTCGTCCCGGCCGCGGTCGAGGCCATGCAGTCGGCCGGCGCGGAGGTGGGGCGCATCGAGGCCTTGCTCGGCCCGGCCATCTGCGGCGACTGCTACGAGGTCCCCGCCGCAATGGCCGCCGACGTCGAGAAGCACGTCCCCGGCAGCGCCTGCAAGACCCGGAAGGGGACGCCGGGGCTCGACCTGCGCGCCGGGCTCTGGCGGCAGCTCGCCGACCTGGGCGTCGGCAAGATCGGCGTCGACCCGCGCTGCACGAACGAGGACAAGACGCTGTTCAGCTACCGCCGCGACGGGACCACCGGCCGGATCGCGGGCATCACCTGGATCGAGGCATGACCGCCGACGTGCTTTTTCCCGCGGAGGCGGCATGAACACAGTGCGGAAGGCCGAGCTGGCCGAGAACCTGCGCCAGGTCGAGGCGCGGATCGCCGCTGCCTGCCGGGCCGCCGGGCGCGCCCGCGACGAGGTCAAGCTGATCGCGATCACGAAGACCCGCCCCGCCTCCGACGTCGCCCTGCTCGCCGAGCTGGGCGTCACCGACGTCGGCGAGAACCGCGACCAGGAGGCAGGCCCGAAGGCCGCCGAGGTCCCGGGCCTGCGGTGGCACATGGTCGGCAGGCTGCAGCGGAACAAGGCGCGCTCGGTGGTCGGGTGGGCCCACGAGGTGCAGTCCGTCGATTCCGCCCGGCTCGCCGACGCCCTCGCCAAGGCCGTGCGTGCAGCTCGCGACGCCCAGATACGTGACGAACCCCTCGACGTGCTGATCCAGGCCAGCCTCGACGACGACCCGGACCGCGGCGGCTGTCCGCTCGGCGAGCTGGCCGCGCTGGCCGACCGCATCGCGCGGACGGACGACCTGCGGCTTCGCGGCCTGATGGCCGTCGCGCCGCTGGGTGCGGACCCGGCCGAGGCCTTCGAACGCCTCGCTCGGGCGGGGGAGGGCTTGCGCAAAGATCACCCGAATGCCGCAGAAGTCTCCGCCGGGATGAGCCATGATCTCGAGCAGGCGATCACGCACGGCTCGACCTGTGTGCGTGTCGGAACCGCGTTGCTCGGTGGGCGCGGTTTAGCCTCGCCGTAGGGAGCCCGCGCGGTCGTCACGTTTCGTGTCCGCCCGTACGGGGCACTGACGGCGTGGAGATCGAAAGTCAGTGCGGGAGCGGCTAGGGCTAGGGAGAGGCATGAGCGCGCTGCAGAAGCTGAAGGCCTACTTCGGGATGGTGCCCGCAGACGAGGACGGCTACGACGACGGCGACGGCTACCGGCGCGGTTACGACGACGACTACGACTCCTACGAGGAGCCGGCTCCGCGGTCGTCGCGGTCACGGTACCGGGACGTCGACGACACGTACGACGAGCCCGTCAGCCGCAGCCGGTCACGCTCCGTGGTCAGCTCCGAGCCGGCCGTTCACGGTGCGCTGGCCGTCGACCGTCAGCCGGAGCCGGTGGCGCGCCTGCGCCCGGTGGTCGAGCCGGTCGTGCGCCAGCCGGTGCGCGACCCGCTGAGCCGCATCACCACGCTGCACCCGACCAGTTACGCGGAGGCGCGGGCGATCGGGGAGCACTACCGCGAGGGCATCCCGGTGATCATGAACCTCACCGAGATGGAGAACGCGGACGCCAAGCGGCTCGTCGACTTCGCCGCCGGGCTGGCGTTCGCGCTCCGTGGATCGATGGACAAGGTCACCAACAAGGTGTTCCTTCTCTCACCGCCCGATGTGGACGTCACCGCGGAAGACCGTCGGCGGATTGCCGAGGGCGGATTGTTTTTGCGGGGCTGAAGTCGGGAAGACCGCTGAGCGCAAGCAGACGTGACTTTGCCGACCCGACCCGGGGTCGGCCCCCTCAACTGCGTCTTCGGAGAGGACGCCCGGTTAGAGTAGGTACGTGGAAGCTGTGTGGCTGGTCGTCTGGTACGTGCTGTTCGCCTTCTGGCTGCTGCTGACGGCGCGGATCGTGGTCGAACTCGTCCGGACCTTCGCGCGTGAGTGGCATCCGGCCGGAGGGGTTGCGGTCACGCTCGAGACCATCTACACAGTGACGGACCCGCCGGTCCGGTTGTTCAGGAGGATCATTCCGATGGTCCGGATCGGCGGCGTCGGACTGGACTTGTCGATTATGGTGCTGCTGTTGGTTGTGTTCTTCGCGATGCAACTGGCGACTCCTTCAAGTTGATCGGGGAGACTTGGAGTGGACCCTGCAGGCCATGGAGTGCGTGAGGTGATCTGATGTCGTTGACCCCCGCTGACGTGCATAACGTCGCGTTCAGCAAGCCGCCCATCGGCAAGAGGGGCTACAACGAGGACGAGGTGGACGCGTTCCTCGACCTGGTGGAGACCGAGCTGGCCCGGTTGATCGAGGACAACAACGAGCTGCGCCAGCAGATGGAACAGCTGGACGCGGAACTCGAGTCGACCCGCAGCGAGCTGGAGAACGCCAAGGCGAACGTCGGCGCGCCCCCGATGCGTGAAGAGCCGTCGCGGCGCCTGGCGCCGGTGCCGCCGCCGCAGTCCGCCATGGAGCAGACCCAGGCGCACTCGATGGTCGGCGACAGCACCGAGCCGAACGTGCAGGCCGCCAAGGTCCTGGGCCTGGCCCAGGAGATGGCCGACCGGCTGACCGCCGAGGCGAAGACCGAGTCCGACGGGATGTTGGCCGAGGCCCGCACCAAGTCCGAGCAGCTGCTCTCGGACGCCCGGGCGAAGTCCGACTCGATGGTGAACGAGGCGCGTACCCGCGTCGACACGATGCTGAACGACGCGCGGACCCGGGCCGAGACGCTCGAGCGTCAGGCGCGGGACAAGGCGACCACGCTGGAGCGCGAGTCGCAGCGGAAGTACACCGAGACGATGAACAGCCTGAACTCCGAGAAGAGCGGGCTGGGCAAGAAGATCGAAGAGCTGCGCACGATCGAGCGGGAGTACCGCACGAGGCTGCGCGGGTTCCTCGAGTCCCAGCTGCGCGAACTCGACGACCGCGGATCCGCGGCGCCCGCGTCGGCGTCGTCGAACTCCGGGCAGTCGTCCGGTTCGTCGAGCGGCGGCCAGGGCTACTCCTTCGGCCCGCGCGCCGAAGCCGGCTGAGTTCCTTCCCGGGCCGTGGCATCCCCCGATTCCGGGGTGTGCCACGGTTCGGAGTCGATCCGGTACCACCCGTGGGCGGGTCGTGGCCCGCTTCCGGGGCGTTCGTGTTGTAATGCAGCGTGCTTTACATCGTCCTGGTCCTGGTACTGGCGGCTCTGGGGTTGCTCGTCACCGCGCTGATCACGGCTTCGTCGCTGTGGGCGTGGGTTTCGATCGGCCTGTCCGTGCTGGCGGGGCTGATCCTGGTCGCCGACTGGCTGCGCCGCCGTCGCCGTGCTGCCGCGCGCCCGGCCGCCCCGGAACCGGCCCCGTCGGAACCGGCCGCTCCCGCCGCGCCCGAGCCCGCCGAGCCGGTTGCCGAGGAACAGACCACCTTGATCCCGGCCGCCGGCGACCTGGGTGACCCGGCCGACACGCCCGAGCCGCCGCCGGTCGCCGAGCCGGACGTTTCCGCCGAGACCGAAACGACCCCCGATGCCGAGCCGGGCGTCGAAGAAACCCCCGAGGCCGACGTCGCCATCCTGGCCGACCTCGAGGACGAGGTCGTGGTGGTCGACGAGCACCCCCGCTACCACCTCCGCACCTGCCCCTGGCTCGGCCCCCGCGACACGATCCCGATCGGCGTCGGCGAGGCCCGCCAGCTCGGCTTCACCCCCTGCGACCGCTGCCGCCCCGACGCCGCCCTGGTCGCCACCCACCGCTGACCGCGTCGACCCCCAATCACGCGTGATGCCTCCTCAATCACGCGTGATGCCTCTCCAGACACACGTGATGCCCGCCGGATCTCGCGTGACTCCCGCCGGAACCGGCGTGAGCGAAACCGGAACTCGTGTGATCCGGGCCGGAACTTGCGAGTCACGGCCTCAATCACGCGAGTCACGGGCCGGATCACACGAATCACGTGCGGGGTCACGCGAGTTCCGGGGTCCTCGCCAGGCTGTGTGCCCCTCGTGACAACCCGGTTGCGCGGGCCGGTTAACCTGGTAGGCAACAAGGCGTCGATCCGGCCATCACCGGGGAGCCTCCGGAAGAACCGAGCGTCACCGCTCTCAGTAGAACCGGACGGGTGCGGCCCGTGACAGCCGTCGAATGAGCGGCCCGGGAGCACCTGCCGGGCAAGCGGGGTGGTACCGCGGAACGCCGCAGCGTGTTTCGTCCCCGTGTGGGTGACCGGGAGCCCGGTCGTCCGTACGCGAGAGACGAACCGAGGAGCACCCGGATGTACCCCCAGGCCCAGCTCGGCGACGGCGCAGGAGTCCCGTCGCAGCCGTCGTTCCCCGACCTGGAGAAGCAGGTCCTCGCCTACTGGGAAAGCGACCGCACCTTCCAGGCGACGATCGACGCGCGCCCCGCGGGCGAAAAAGGCGAGAACGAGTACGTCTTCTACGACGGCCCGCCCTTCGCCAACGGCCTGCCGCACTACGGCCACCTCCTCACCGGGTACGTCAAGGACCTGGTGCCGCGCTACCAGACGATGAAGGGCCGCAAGGTCGAGCGCCGCTTCGGCTGGGACACCCACGGCCTGCCCGCCGAGCTCGAAGCCATGCGCCAGCTCGGCATCACGGAGACGTCCGAGATCGAAGAGATGGGCATCGCGAAGTTCAACGCGGCTTCGCAGGAGTCCGTCCTCCGCTACACCGACGAGTGGCGCGAGTACGTCACCCGCCAGGCGCGCTGGGTCGACTTCGACAACGACTACAAGACCCTCGACGTCACCTACATGGAGTCGGTGCTGTGGGCGTTCAAACGCCTGTGGGACAAGGGACTCGTGTACGAGGGCTACCGCGTCCTGCCGTACTGCTGGCGCGACGCGACGCCGCTGTCCAACCACGAGCTGGGCATGGACTCCGACGTCTACCGCAACCGCCAGGACCCGGCCGTCACGGTCGGGTTCCGGTTGGAGGGCAACGACAATGACCTCGACGGCACCTACCTGCTGATCTGGACGACGACGCCGTGGACGCTCCCGTCCAACCTCGCCACGGCCGTGCACCCGGACGTCCAGTACGTCGTCGTCGAGCACGACGGCAAGCGGTTCTTGCTCGCCGAAGCGCGCGTTGCCGCGTACGCGCGCGAGCTCGGCGAAGAGCCGACGGTCGTCGCGCACTACACCGGCACGCAGCTGCTCGGAACCCGTTACGCCCCACCGTTCCCGTACTTCACCGGCACCGAGAACGCCCACCAGGTGCTGGCCGCCGATTACGTCACCACCGACGACGGCACCGGGATCGTCCACATCGCACCCGCCTACGGTGCCGACGACAAGCTCGTCACCGACGCCGCCGGCATCCCGCCGGTGACGCCGGTCGACGCGCACGGCAAGTTCGACGCGACCGTGCCGGACTACGAGGGCCAGCAGGTCTTCGACGCCAACCCGAACATCGTGCGGGACCTCAAGAACGGCACGGGATCCGCGGCGCAGCAGGGCGCCGTGCTGCTGCGGCACGAGACCTACGACCACAGCTACCCGCACTGCTGGCGCTGCCGGAACCCGCTGATCTACCGCGCGGTCTCGTCGTGGTTCGTCGCGGTCACGCAGTTCAAGGACCGGATGGTCGAGCTGAACCAGCAGATCACCTGGTACCCGGAGAACGTCAAGGACGGCCAGTTCGGAAAGTGGCTGGAGAACGCCATCGACTGGTCGATCTCCCGCAACCGGTACTTCGGCACGCCGATCCCGGTGTGGCAGTCCGACAACCCCGAGTACCCGCGCACCGACGTCTACGGCTCGCTCGACGAGCTGGAGGCGGACTTCGGCGTGCGGCTGGACAACCTGCACCGGCCCTACATCGACGAACTGACCCGGCCGAACCCGGACGACCCGACCGGCCAGTCCACCATGCGCCGCGTCCCGGACGTCCTCGACGTCTGGTTCGACTCCGGTTCGATGCCGTACGCCCAGGTGCACTACCCGTTCGAGAACGCCGAGTGGTTCGAGCACCACTACCCGAGCGACTTCATCGTCGAGTACATCGGGCAGACCCGCGGCTGGTTCTACCTGCTGCACGTGCTCGCGACGGCGTTGTTCGACCGGCCGGCGTTCCGCACCTGCGTCTCGCACGGCATCGTGCTGGGCTCCGACGGCGCGAAGATGTCGAAGTCGCTGCGCAACTACCCGGACGTCAACGAGGTCTTCGAGCGCGACGGCTCCGACGCCATGCGCTGGTACCTGATGGCGAGCCCGATCCTGCGCGGCGGCAACCTCGTCGTCACCGACAAGGGCATCCGCGACGCCGTCCGCCAGGCCGTGCTGCCGCTGTGGAACTCCTACTACTTCCTCGCGCTGTACGCGAACGCCGAAGGCGTGGAAGGCCAGTGGCGCACGGACTCGCCGAACGTGCTCGACCGGTACGTCCTGGCGAAGACGCACGAGCTGGTCACCGACGTCGAGTACGCGATGGACCACTACGACGTCGCGGGCGCGTGCCAGACCGTCCGCGACTTCCTCGAGGTCCTGACGAACTGGTACGTGCGGCGCTCCCGCGACCGCTTCTGGGCCGGCGACAAGGACGCGATCGACACGCTGCACACGGTGCTGGAGGTGACGTCGCGGGTCGCGGCGCCGCTGCTGCCGCTGACCACCGAGGTGGTCTGGCGCGGCCTCACCGGCGGCCGTTCGGTGCACCTGAGCGACTGGCCGAACGCCAACGACCTGCCCGCGGACGCCGCGCTGGTCCACGCGATGGACCGGGTGCGGCAGGTGGCGTCGTCGGCGCTGTCGCTGCGCAAGGCCAACAAGCTGCGCGTGCGGCTGCCGCTACCGAAGCTGGTCGTCGCGACTGAGTCTTCTTCGGACGCCTCGTCGCTGGAGCCGTTCGCCGACATCCTGCGGGACGAGGTGAACGTCAAGGCGGTCGAGCTGACCACCGACGTCGCCGCGCACGGCGGGTTCGAGGTCGCGGTCAACGCCCGCGCCGCCGGCCCGCGCCTGGGCAAGGACGTCCAGACGGTGATCAAGGCCGTCAAGGCGGGGGACTGGTCGTTCCAGGGCGGCGCGGTGGTCGCGGCCGGGATCGCGCTGCAGGAGGGCGAGTTCGAGCGCCGGCTGGTCGCCAAGGGCGGCGGGGCGGCGGCGGAACTGCCCGGCGGGTCCGGCCTGGTCCTGATCGACACCGACGTGACGCCGGAGCTGGCGGCCGAGGGCCTGGTCCGCGACCTGGTCCGGGTCGTGCAGCAGGCGCGTCGCGACGCCGGGCTCGACGTCGCCGACCGGATCGCGCTGACCGTCGACGCGCCCGCCGACGTCGTCGAAGCGGCCCGGACGCATGAGGAGTTCCTCGCGTCCGAGACGCTGGCGACGTCGGTGACCCACGGCCCGGTGGCCGAGGGCTTCGCCGGCACGGTCGGGGACGGAACGAAAGTCACGGTGTCGGTGACGAAGGCGTGAATTGTCGTGGGTGGCCGGTAGGGTGCAGACTCGACCGGCCACCCACGGGTGGCTCCTTGGGGGAGGGGAACTGCCATGAGTCCTGGCCAGAGACGCGGCATCCTGATCGGGGGTGCCCTGCTCGTCGTCGTGGTCGTGGTGGCCGCGTTCTTCCTGCTGAACAGCGGGAGCTCGGCACCTGAGGCCGCCACCGGCGCGACCGCCGTGGAGAGCCCCGGCGCGCTCGACCCGCAGTCGGCGATCACCGAGTACCTGCAGGACGTTTCCGAGAACAACCCGGCCGCCGCGGCCCGGCTCACCGACGACAACGCGGCCGCCGCGGTCACCTTGCGTGCCACGCGGAACACGCTCAACCCGACGTCGGTGGCCGCCAAGCTCACCGTGCTGCAGCCGGCCCCGGCCGGCGCCAAGCGGACCGGCGGCACCTTCGGCATGTCGTGGACGCTCAAACCGGGCCAGGTCTGGACCTACGACGTGTCGTTCGAGCTCGTGCAGAGCAGCGGGAAGTGGCTGGTCCACTGGGCGCCGTCGCTGGTGCACCCGAAGCTGGAGGCGGGGCAGCGGCTGGTGATCAGCACCGCCGCGCCGGACACCGTCGCGGTCGCCGACCGGGACGGCAAACCGGTGGTGTTGGGCGGGGCAGGCGGCCCGCGGATGGTCGATGGCAACCCGGCGCCGCTGCTGCGCTCGGCACTGATGGGGCAGGTCACCGTCGCGGCCGGCAACGGCTTCGCCGTCGAACGCGTCGACACCGGCGGCAAGAGCGTGGAGCGGCTGTTCGGGAAGGTGGCGTCCGACGGGGCGAAGCCGCTGGTGACGAGCCTGAGCCTGGCCGCGCAGAACGCCGCCCAGGCCGCGGTGGACGGCTACCAGGGCTCGGCCATGCTGGTCGCCCTCGACACCGGCTCTGGCGACATCCTCGCCGTCGCGCAGAACGCCGCGGCCGGGAACTCGCCGAAGGCGCTCAGCGGCCTGTACGAGCCCGGGTCGGCGTTCAAGATCGCGACTTCCGTGGCGGCGGTCCAGCAGAGCGGCCTGAACGCGACCTCGCCGGTCGACTGCCCCGGCGTCGCGACGATCGGCACCCGGACGGTGAAGAACGAGAACTTCGAGCTGGGGGCGACCACCCTGCAGAACGCGTTCGCGCGGTCCTGCAACACGACGTTCGGCAGGCTCGCCCTCGACCTGCCCGCGGACGGGCTGAAGAAGGCGGCCGACGAACTGGGCCTCAACGCCGACTACGAGATCCCCGGGATCAAGAGCGAGCTGGGGAAGGTCGAGCCCGCGGCGAGCAAGGACGAGCAGGTCGAGGACGGCTTCGGCCAGGGCCGGATCCAGGCCAGCGCCCTCGGCGGCACACTGATGGCCGCCACGGTCGCCTCCGGCAAGGCGATCACGCCGCGGCTGTGGCACGACCTGCCGACCACGGTGGTCAAGGGCTACTCGCCACCGCCGTCGTCGGTGCTGGGCGAGGTGCGGAAGCTGATGCGCGCGGTGGTGACCAGCGGCACGGGCCGCGCGGCGGCCTCAGCGGGCACCGTCTTCGGCAAGACCGGCACCGCCCAGTTCGGCGACGGTTCGAACGCGACGGGCTGGTTCGTCGGCTACCGCGAAAGCGTCGCCTTCGCGGTGGTCCTGGAGAACTCGAACGACTCGGGCCCGGCCGTCCAGCTCGCCGCCAAGTTCCTCAAGGCCCTCTGACCCGGCGTACCCGGACGGTCGGCCCGCGTACTCAGGCAGTCGGCCCGCGTACCTGGAGGGTCGGACGGCAACCCGTGCAGTGAGGTACTCTTCCCGGCTCCGTTGGGCCCGATCAGCCCGACGACACGGCCGGCGGCGACAGTGAAG
>NZ_JBEXMD010000079.1:0-24490 GCF_040610315.1 Amycolatopsis sp. NPDC004169 | reverse complement strand
GGTCCTCCGGGGGGGCCGCGCCCGCCGGGCGCCTCCCCGCGCGCCCGGGAAGCGGCACTGCCACGGGAAAATGCCGCCGCTCAGCCCAGGCGCCCGGCCCGCTCCTCCAGGTACCGCCGCTCCGGCACGCTCCCCGTCCGCGCGGCCGCCCGCAGGTAGTGCTCCCGCGCGGCCGCGGTGTCCCCGGCCCGCTCCAGCAGGTGCGCCCGGAAAGCGGCACTGTCACGGGAAAGTGCCGCCGCCGCGCTCAGCCCAGGCGCCCGGCGCGGGCCTCCAGGTACCGCCGCTCCGGCACGCTTCCCCTCCGCGCGGCCGCCCGCAGGAAGTGCTCCCAAGCGGCCGCGATGTCCCCGGCCCGCTCCAGCAGGTGCGCCCGGAAAGCGGCACTGCCACGGGAAAATGCCGCCGCCGCGCTCAGCCCAGACGCCCGGCCCGCTCCTCCAGGTACCGCCGCTCCGGCACGCTTCCCGTCCGCGCGGCCGCCCGCAGGTAGTGCTCCCGCGCGGCCGCGGTGTCCCCGGCCCGCTCCAGCAGGTGCGCCCGGACGGCGTCCAGCCGGTGACTGTGCTTCATCCGGCTGTCCCCGGCGATGGAATCCAGCAGCTCGAGCCCGCGGGCCGGGCCGTCGACCATCGCCACGGCGATGGCCTGGTTGAGCGTCACCACCGGGCTCGGCGCCAGCTCCTGCAGCACTTCGTACAGCCGCGCGATCTGCGCCCAGTCCGTCGTCCCGGTGCTGGGTGCTTCGTCGTGCAGGGCCGCGATCGCCGCCTGGACCTGGTACACGCCCACCGGGCCGCGGCCCAGCACCGCGCGCACCAGCGCCGCGCCCTCGGCGATCGCCGCCCGGTCCCACCGGTCGCGATCCTGTTCGGCCAGCGGCACCAGCGTTCCGCCGTCACCGGTGCGTGCGGGACGGCGGGCGTCGGTGAGGAGCATCAACGCCAGCAGCCCGGCGACTTCCCCGTCGTCCGGCCGCAACGCCCGGACCGCCCTCGTCAGCCGGATCGCCTCGCGCGCCAGCTCGGGCACGTGCAGGTCCGTTCCCGACGTCGCCGTGTAGCCTTCGTTGAAGATCAGGTACAGGACCTGCAGCACGACGGCCAGCCGCGCGGCGTAGCCGTCCCCCTCCGGCTCGCCGAAGGTCGAGCCCGACGCCGCGATGCTCTCCTTGGCGCGGGTGATGCGGCGGGTCATCGTCGGTTCCGGGACGAGGAACGCCTTCGCGATCTGCGCCGTCGTCAGGCCACCCACCGCGCGCAGCGTCAACGCCACCTGCGACGGCGGGGACAGTGTCGGGTGGCAGCACAGGAAGAGCAGTTGCAGCGTGTCGTCCTCGTCCGCCACGGCGTCGGCGCCGGCGGCTTCCCGCGCCGCGACGGACTCCTCCCGGCGACGGCGCGCGCTCTCGCTGCGCCAGTGGTCGGTGAGCCGTCGCGTCGCGACCGTGACCAGCCAGCTGAGCGGGTTGTCCGGTACGCCGCCGTCCCGCCACTGCAGCGACGCCGCGAGCAGGGCTTCCTGCACGGCGTCCTCGCACGCGTCGAACTGCCCGTACCGGCGCACGAGCACGCCCAGCACCCGCGGGACGAGCGGGCGGAGCAGCTCGCCGACGTCCGCGTTCACCCGCCGGTGAACTCGGTTTCGGCCTCGGCGTCGGCGAAGAACACCACCGGCCGGACTTCGATCCCGAGCCCCTCGATCTTCGCGTCCGGGATCATCGCGGCCACTTCGTACGCGCGCTCCCGGCTGGCGCACTCGACGAGGTAGTAGCCCGCGAGGAACTCCTTCGACTCCGCGAACGGGCCGTCGGTGACCGCCGGCAGGCCGTCCTTCACGCGCACCACCGCGCTTTCCGCCGGGGCGGCCAGCGCCTGGGTGCTGATCATCTCGCCGGACTCCCGGATCCGGCGGATGAACTCGCCGTGGCCGGTCATCACCTCCTCCCTGGCCCGCTCGGACAGGCCCGCCCAGACGTCCGGGTTCATGTGCATCGCCAGCAGGTACTTCATCGCGCCTCCCCGCATCGGTTCCCGCGAAACATAGCCGATCCGGCACCGCAACCTGTGAGTGGTCGCCGGCATCGCCGCAGGAGCAGCATCGACCTTTCACCATCAAGCACCCCCCCAAAGGAACACCCCATGCAAGACGTGCACTCCGCCCTCGTCACCGAGGCGGACGCCCTGGCGGACCTCATCCGCGACCACGAAGGGCGGGTGATGCTGCCCGTCGGCCGGGCGATCACCGGGTACCTGGCCGAGCTGACCGTCGTCGCGCGCCGGATCGTGCTGGGCGTCGAAGGCGAAGAAAGCGCTTCGGCCCCCCGCGTCACGAACGCCGGCATGCTCGGGGACGCCGTGCTCGCCTGGCTGTCGGAGCACCGCAAGGCCACCGAGCTGCTGGCGACCGCGCACGAGGACATCCCGTGGCCGGGCGGCCCGATGCGCCCGTCGGTACTGGCAGCCGCGCTGCTCACCGCCTTGTTCGCCCGTGGCCAGGACGTCGCCGACGTGCTCGGGATTCCGTTGCGCCGCAACGACGAAGTCGGGCACGTGGCCTACTACGGCGTCCGCACCCGCGACGAGGTCTACGAGGGCCACGGGGAGCCGCCGTCCGGGTGGTTCCGGTACGAGCTCGTCGCGCCGTCGGGCGAGCGGTGGGAGTTCGGCCCCGCCGACGCGCCGGACCGGATCACCGGCCCCGCCGTGGACTTCTGCCTGCTGTTCACCGGCCGCCGCGCGGCCGCCGACCTCGATGTCGCCGCCACGGGTGCCGAAGCCGTCCGCTGGGTCGAGCTGGTGCCCGCGCGCCGCAATCCCCTGTGGACGTCCGAACTGGACTGACGGCTATTCGAACCGGCCCGGGTCGCCGGCACCGCGGCGGACCACTTCGGCCTCTCCGGACGAGAAGTCGACCACCGTGGTCGGTTCCACGCCGCACTCCCCGGAATCGACGACCGCGTCGAGGACGTGGTCGAGCTCCTCCTTGATCTCCCAGCCCTGGGTGAGCGGCTCGGCCACGTCCGGCAGCAGCAGCGTGCTCGACACCAGTGGCTCGCCGAGCTCGGCCACCAGTGCCTGGGTGACGACGTGGTCGGGGATGCGCACGCCGACGGTCTTCTTCTTCTCGTGCATCAGCCGCCGCGGCACCTCCTTCGTCGCGGGCAGGATGAACGTGTAGCTGCCCGGCGTCGCCGCCTTGATCGCGCGGAACACCGCGTTGTCCACGTGCACGAACTGGCCGAGCTGGGCGAAGTCCTGGCAGACGAGGGTGAAGTGGTGGCGCCGGTCGAGCCGCCGGATCGAGCGGATCCGGTCGAGACCGTCCGGGTTGTCCAGCCGGCACCCCAGCGCGTAGCAGGAGTCGGTCGGGTAGGCGATCAGGCCGTCCTGCCGCACGAGGTCGGCGATCTGGCCGATGGCCCGTCGCTGGGGGTTGTCCGGGTGGACGTCGAAGTACCGCGCCATGGCGTGAGCCTAGGCCCCGGTCCCGCGGGCCGCCCGGCGACGTCTCCCACCTTGCCGTGACCGGGCCTCAGGTGGTGACCGCGTCCCCTCCTCCGACGGAGAATCCTCGGGTGCGACAGGAGCTGTCGCCGAGGAGGCGAACATGACCCAGCCGGCGCTGCCCGATCCCGCCCGCACCGGGCCGCGGCCCGGCCTCGCGGCGTGCCACCGGGTGCCGGAGGCGCGCCGGCCCGTGGCCGGTTTTCACCCACCGCAACCGGGATTCGTCGTGCCCGGCCGCGGCCCGGCGGCCCGTTCCGCCGTGGACGACGGGACCGGCTCCCGCGCGATTCCCTCGGAGGCGGGCGATTCCGGCGTCACCTCGGGCCGATCACCATGCCACACCGTGGTTTCCGGGCCCTCGCCGACGTCCCCGTCGGCCCGTGGCCGGACTGGACCAGTATTGGACCAGTAGGCAGCCGCAGGACCGAAACCCGCACCGTACGGCCACTTCTTCGCTGTCATGACGAGCCTGTCATGAGATAGGATTCCGCGGAGCATGCACACCGAGTTCCGCCCGGACCGCACTGCCGGCTCCGGGAACCGCCGACCCGCCGGAGGACCGAAGCCGATGTCTCCGGGAGCCGTGCCGAGCCGGCCGGAAGCGTTGAACGCGGTGACCGAGCCGCGGGGTACCAGTGTCGTCGACCGGCGGCCGAAGCTGGCCGCCTACCTGGCGGCGGCGATGATCACGATCGTCGTCGCGGGGTTCGGGTTCGTCCTCCTCGCCAGCCTGATCCCGCTGGCGATCACCCCGTTCGAGGTCGGCTACGCGATCGGGGCGGTCGCCGTCCTGCTCGCGATCCAGCTCCTGCACTACAGCAGGCCGTCGGTCCGGCTCGACTCCACGCCGAGCAAGCTGCTGCTGATCGTCCTGGCCGTGCTCGGGTACGTGCCGGTGCTGACGTTCGAGTCCGCGTGGGCCGCGATGCCGGTTTTCTTCGGCAGCGCGGTGCTGCTCGTGCTGCGGCCCCGGTTCGCGTGGCCGCTGTTCCTCCTCAACCTCGTCGGCGTGCTGTGGATCGAGCTGCTGTACGACCCACCGCTCCTGGTGGCCTACACGCTCGAGGGCGCGGCGTTCTACAGCCTGGCCTTCTACCTGCTCACCCGGCTCGCCCGGATGATCCGCGAGCTGCACCGGGCCCGGACGGAGCTGGCCCAGCGCGCGGTCGCCGAGCAGCGGCTCGCGTTCGCCAGGGACCTGCACGACCTGCTCGGCATCAGCCTGTCCGCCATCGCCCTGAAGGGTGAGCTGGCGCGCCGCCTGCTGCGGAAGTCGAGCGAGCAGGCGCAGGCCGCGCTGGCCGAGATGACGGCCACGGCGCAGCGCACGCTGGCCGACGTCCGCGCCGTGTCCCGCGGCTACCGCGAGCTGTCGCTGGAGAAGGAGTTCCGCACGGCGCAGTCCCTGCTCACGGCGTCCGACATCGCCGTGCGGGTGCACGTCGACCAGGCCGAGCTGCCGGTCCAGGCCCGCACGCTGCTGGCGAAGGTGCTGCGGGAGGGCGTCACCAACGTGCTGCGCCACAGCGACGTCGAACACTGCGAGATCGACGTCCGGCGCCGGCGCGACGGGGTCAGCCTGGTGATCGTCAACGACGGCGTGGACCTCGAGCAGCTGCCGGCCGGCTCCGAGCTGCTGGCCCGCCTCCCCGACGAGGTGGCGGCCCTCGGCGGCACGGTGACGACCGGGACCGGCGACGACGGCCGCTTCCGGCTCCGGGTCGAGCTGCCGCTCCCCGACCAGGTCGAGCCGGTCGCCGCGGCGAGCGAAGCCGACGAGCAGGCGTTCGCCGAGTCGCGGCGCATCCGCGTGCTCCTGCCAGTGGTGTTCGGGCTGCTCGGCGTGGCCGCGGTCCTCCACGTGCTGCTGCTGACCACGAACGTCTGGCACATCGCCATGGTGGTCGGTTCCGTGGCGGCCCTGCTGACGCTGCAGTTCGCCTACTTCAACCGGCCGACGACGCGGCTGCGGTCGGGGCAGAGCATCGCGATGCTGTTCGTCCAGGCCTGCCTGATCTACCTCCCGCTGCTGCCGCTGCAACACGACTGGGTGAGCCTGCCCCCGCTGCTCATGGGGTGCGGCCTGCTGGTCCTGCCCCCGGTGGCGGGCTGGCTGCTGTTCGCCGCGAACACGGGCGTCTACCTGTGGCTGCAGTACATCGCCGGGCAGGCGGGGCAGGACACGTGGTACGCGATCCTGTTCTCCACCGGAACGGTGATGACGGCGCTGATCGTGTTCGGGATGCTCTGGCTCGTCCGGCTGGCGGCCGAACTGGACCACAGCAGGCGGCGGCTGGCCGACATGGCGGTCGCCGAGGAGCGGCTCCGGTTCGCCAGGGACCTGCACGACCTGCTCGGCATGAGCCTGTCGGCGATCGCGCTGAAGAGCGAGCTGACGGCCAGGGTGCTGCCGCTCGACCGCGCCCGGGCGACGGAGGAACTGCAGGAGATCCTGGGCTTGACGAGGCAGGCGCTCGCGGACGTCCGTTCGGTGGCCAGCGGTTACCGCGAACTGTCCCTGGACAGCGAGTCGAAGTCCGCCCGGTCGGTGCTGGCGGCGGCCGACGTCCACGTCCGGATGGAGATGCTGCAGGACGAGCTGCCGGCGCCGGTGCGCACGGTACTGGCCGTGGTGCTGCGCGAAGGCGTGACGAACGTGCTCCGCCACAGCAGTGTCGAGACGTGCGAGATCGCGGTGCGGCGCATGGACGGGGGCGTGACGCTCGAGATCGTGAACGACGGTGTCGACGGCGCGGGCCGCCCGGCGGCCAAGCCGGCATCCAACGGGAACGGGCAGTCGGGCGGCGGCAGCTCGGGCAGCGGCATCGGCAACCTCGCGCACCGGGTCTCCGACCTCGGCGGCGAGCTGACGGCCGGGGTGGCGGACGACGGCCGCTTCCGCCTGCGCGCGGTCGTGCCGGTGTGAGCGGGTCCGGCACAGCCCACTGATCGCCGGAAGCCGCCCGAGGCGATCCGGCGAGGGCCTCGCCTGCGCCTTGCGGCCGTGGTCCCCGGGACCGAGGCACTTCACCGGTGGTCCTGACTCGAAACGCCCGGCGGCCAGGATCCGCGTTCGGCCACCACAGCCGGCCCGGCACCGGACGGGCTCGTGGCGACAGCGGCCGGGGACAGCGGTCAGCGCCGCGCGGGCCTCACAACCACCCGGACTCGCCCGCGATGCGGATCGCGTCCACCCGGTTGCGCGCCCCCAGCTTGGCCACCACCGTCGTCAGGTAGTTGCGCACGGTCCCCGCCGACAGGAACAGCCGCGCGGCCACCTCGACGGTCCCGTACCCGTGGGCCGTCATCCGCAGCACGTCGAGCTCCCGGGCCGTCAGCGGGCAGTCCACGCTGTCCCAGGCCGCCAGCGCGAGGTCGCCGTCCACCATCCGGCGGCCGGCCACCACCCCCCGCACCGCGTTGGCCAGCTTGTCCGGCGGTGCGTCCTTCAGCAGGAAACCGCTCACCTTGGCGTCCAGCGCCCGTCTCAGCGTCCCGGGACGCCCCAGGCTGGTCAGGATGAGGGTCCGGCACCCGGGCAGCTGCTCGTGCAGCTCAGCGGCCGCGGTGAGGCCGTCCTTGCCCGGCAGGTCGATGTCGATGATCGCCACCTCGGCGGCCGTCGAGCGGGCGGCCGGGAGGATCTCCGTCCCGGAGGCCACCTCGGCCACCACCTCGATGTCGGATTCCAGCCGGAGCAATGCCACCAGCGCGCCGCGGACGATGTGCATGTCTTCGGCAACGAGCACTTTGATCACGAGGGCGCCTCCGCCTTCAAGCACAGCCCAAATCCCCCAGTACCCCAAGTTAAACATTCCGGCCGAGTTCCCGGTTGGTCCGTTCGGGGCGTCCACGGGGCCGATATGCGACCTCGCCGGGACAAACTCGCGAAAGACAGCGCATTATGCGCTCGCGCCACTACCACACGTAAGGCAAACTGCGGGTTTGCCTTTTCGTTGGAGATTTTCCGGGTCGGGTCGCTGTCGGACGTGCCACGAAGCGACGGAGACGGCCACCCGAGCGCACGGGCGCTCAGGTGGCCGGGGCTCGCCACCGTGCGGACCAGCGGCGATACTGGTCCGGACCAGTTAGGCCGCCAGCGCGGCCTCCTCCACCTGAACGGCCATGGTGGTGCAGATCGTCGCGCGGACCACAACGTCGCCGGGCGGGCGGTCGAACCTGTCGATGACGAGGCCGGAGTTGATGGCCCGAACCTTTTCGACCTCGATTCCCAGGTCGGCGAAAATTGCGTCGACGTCAGCCGAAAAACGAACAGACATTGTGTACTCCCCAGCGGCGAAGATGAAAGGCTTGTGTGCCATAAATAGTCCGCCGACGGCCCGCCGTGAGCCAGTGCCCGCATCACCGGGGCATCGTGCTTTATGACTGCTCCAGGCAGTCCTGGACATACCGCAAGATGGAGTAACCAGGGCGCGTTTCACCGCCCGTTCGGGTGATGCCCGTCACGGTACGGGGTCGTCTTGCCGCTTTGAGCGACGAGATCGTCACGCTGTCACCCCTCCGCATGCCCGCTCACAGGCCGTCTCTAACCAACTTCGAGCACCCTGTGTGAAACGCATTCCCACGCCTATGCAAAACGCATATCCACGCTCGGTGAAATCCATTCGGAACGGTGCACAGAGCACTTAAGAAGTAGACGGGTTCCGACCTACAGTTCTGCCATACCAATTTTCCGGCGCCGAACGCGTCCGCAGGGGGACGCGGGTCGGCGGACACCGGTGACGGGAGGGACGGCCACCATGGACGAAATCGTGCGTCAGGCCGTGGCACGAGCCATCATGACCATGCGCGACAACCTGGGCGAGCGGCTCACCATCGACGACCTGGCCCAGGCCGCGATGTTCAGCAAGTTCCACTTCACCCGGGTCTTCCTCCGGGCGACCGGGCTGTCCCCCGGACGGTTCCTGTCGGCGCTGCGGCTGGCCGAGGCCAAGCGGCTGCTCGCGACCACCACCATCTCGGTGGCCGACATCAGCCACCAGGTCGGTTACAACAGCGTCGGCACGTTCAGCGCGCGGTTCAGCGGCAGTGTCGGCTTCTCGCCGACCGGGTACCGGCAGCTGCGCGGCACCCGCCCGGAGATCGTCGAACGGACACGCCAGGTGAGCTCCGAGGCGACCGTGCGCGGGCACGTCCGGCGCCCGCCGGGCACGGAGGCCGGTCCGGTGTTCGTCGGGCTGTTCCCGGCGAAGATCGCCGAGGGCGCGCCGGCGCGCCACGTGATCCTGCCGGGCGCCGGCCCGTACACCCTCACCGACGTGCCGCTGGGCTCGTGGTACGTCATCACGCACGCGTTCGGCGTCTGCGCGAACGACGACCGCGGGCTGCGGCCGCTGACCGGGCTGGCGGGCCCGGTGACCGTGTACCGGGGGGTGGCCGCGAGCCTGGCCGACGTCCGGCTGCGGCCGCGGCAGGGTTTCGACCCGCCGGTCCTGCTGGCGCTGCCCGACCTGCGCCCCGCCGTCCCGGTCCGGCACCCGGTCGCGGTTTGAGGCTCGGAGGGTCCCGCACGGGGTCCGGGAATGGGATTCCCCACCCCCGTGCGGGAGCCGCGCCGGCACCGCGGGCCGGCATTTCGGCTGCCGATTCACCCCCGCGCCCGCGGAGAGCGACCGGCGAATCCGACGGCGCGATCGTCCGGTGACGTACAATTCCGCGCGGGGGAAAGGCTCGACTGGGGGAAGCGAGGAACGACGTGATCAGAGTTCTTCTTGCCGAAGACATGGACATGGTCCGCGGTGCCCTCGTCGCTCTGCTGAGCCTCGAATCCGACATCGAGGTCGTGGCCGAAGTGGACTCCGGTGACGAGATCCTGCCTGCGGCCAAATCGACCCGGCCCGACGTCGCCGTCATCGACATCGACCTGCCCGGCAAGGACGGGCTGACCGCGGCCACCGAGATCCACGAGCACCTGCCGCAGTGCCACACGCTGATCCTGACCAGCCTCGGCCGCCCGGGCACGGTCCGGCGCGCGCTGGACGCGAAGGTCAACGGCTTCCTGCTCAAGGACGCGCCGTCGGACAAGCTCGCGAACGCGGTGCGGTCGGTCGCGGTCGGCAGGCGGGTGATCGACAGCGAGCTCGCGCTGTCCGCGTGGGAAGCCGACGACTGCCCGCTCACCCCGCGTGAGCTGGAAATCCTCGCCCTCGCCGCCCGCGGGCGCAACGTCGCCGACATCGCGGCGGACCTGTTCCTGTCCCCCGGCACGGTGCGCAACTACCTGGCCGCGTCGGTCACCAAGCTCAACGCCCGCAACCGGGTCCACGCGATCAGGATCGCGACTGACGCCGAATGGCTCTGAGCGGGCCGAATCCCCTCCGGACCCCGAACGGCGCCAGCGGGACTCCGGCGTGCAGCAGGTGCGTCCCCCCTGGCTGGGTGCCGGCCGTCAGTTCCCCGCCGAGCAGGCCGACGCGGTGCTCGAGGTTCCGCAGCCCCCAGCCGCGCTCCTCCCCGCACTCCGGGGACCCGCCCGGCAGGACGCCGTCGTTCGCCACGCGCAGCCACGCCTCGTCGCGGTCCGCGCCGATGGCGAACTCGCACCAAGACGCCTTGCTGTGCCGCACGACGTTGGTGACGCTCTCGCGCAGGACCGTGGCGAACGTCGTGGCCACCGCTTCGGGGAGCTGATCGGGCAGCACGCGGTCGAACCGCACGGTCACCCCGGCCGAGGTCAGCACGGCGGCCGCGGCCGCGCACTCGTCGGCCAGGGACAGTTCCCGGTGCCCGGCCGCCACCGAACGCACGTCCGCGAGCGCCTTGCGTGACATGGTCACCAGCTCGGTGAGCTCCTGCTGGGCCTGCGCCGGCTGGGTGTCGACCAGGCGGCGGACGAGCTCGACCTTCAGGGTGATGGCCGACAGGCTCAGCCCCAGCAGGTCGTGGGTGTCCCTGGCGAACCGCATCCGCTCCTCGGCGACCACCTGCGCGGCGAGCGTCCGCCTGCCGTGCTCGCGCTCGGCGGCCAGGCGGACGAACCAGGCGAGGCCGAACACCGCGACCGCGGCGACCGCGGTCAGCGCCGCGCCGTGCAGGCCGTCCGGGACGGACTCCCCGGGCGCGCCGGCGTCCGCGGACAGCAGGCCGACGCCGCTCGAGACGACCACGAGGACCGGCAGCGACACCACCGGCCTGGCGACGAGCAGCACGCTGCCCACGAAGAAGCTGCTGAGCACGCTCCACGCGACGCCCAGCTGCAGCACCGGCACGAGCCCCAGCACGGCTTGCAGCACGAGCGCGGGCCCGCGGAACCGGATGCGCCCGTACCCGAACCCGACCAGGTGGACGGCGACGAGAGCCACCGCGTACCCGGCCGCGGCCAGCGAGACGGGCCACGACCGCACCTCCCGCAGCGGCCCCAGCAGGCCGAGCAGTCCGATGCCGAAGCAGACCCCGGCGTGCACGGCGTAGACGCGCCGAGCCGAGAAGGCCCCACTCGGTGTTCGAGCAACGGTGTCCGTGCGCGACCAGGTTGCTCCGTCCGCCGAGCGAGGATACGGCGACCGGGCTCTTGCGTCAGGCATTCTCGCAGTAGCAACCACCGCGGCGCCTCCCCAGAAACGCTGGCACTTCCCCAGAACTGCAATCTAACAGCCGTTCCGGGAGATCCGGGTCGCCACCTCGGGGGATTTTCTCCGGCGACCGGACCCGCGCGCCCCTACTCCGGGAAGTCCAGCACGCACTCCCCCACGCTGACCTCGGCCGGCCACTCCAGCTTCAGGGCCCGGTCCACCCGGTCCCCCGAATCGACCGGCACGGCGTGCGCCGCCAGCCCCATCGCCCTGGCCGCCAGCGAGAACACCTGCTGCAACGCGCCCAGGTGCAGCAGCGTGGTCGCGTAGGCCGCGCCGCCGAGCACCCACGCGACCCGGGCCATGCGAGCCGTCATCGTCAGCAGGGCCGAAGGACGGCGGTGGCTGCCCGCGGCGATCATCGCCATCTCCAGCAGGCTGTCCAGTACGCCCGCGTCGTCGTTGACCAGCGTGAGCGTGTGCCAGAGCGGGTCGTAGTGGTAGATGCCCCGTTCGAAGTCGGTGGACCGGTTGATGCCGACGTAGATCTCCAGCTCGTACAGGCAGGCCACGCTGAAGTACGGCCGCTGCGACGCCTCGTGCGACGGCCCGCCGGGCAGGTGGGCCGGGCCGACCGAGCGCACCCGCGCGGAGCGGTACAGGAATTCGCCGAGCTGGCGCGCCGACAGCGGCCGTTCGCTGAACTCCGGGCAGGAGTGGTCGGCCTCCAGCAGCGCGGTCAACGACGGTTCCGCGCCTTCCCGCAGGTCCGGCCGGGGCAGCGGGAAGGTCGGCCCCGCGGTGACCGGCTTGGTCACCGGTGGCTCGGCGCCGGTCCGGCCGGCGCCGGGCTCCGGCGGCGGGCCCTTCTGCCAGGTCCGGCTGCGCGCGTGGAACATCAGGTCGTCGTGCGACCAGGTCGCCATGCCGGAGTCGCCGTGCTCGGTGAACCGGCCGTCGGCGTCACCGAGGAGCACGACCCCGGCGGCGACGAGGAACCCGACGACGTCGGCGACCACCGGCTCGGCCACGCCGGTGGTCACGGCCAGCTCCTCGACCGTCGCCGGGCTGGCCAGCGCGGACGCGATCAGCACCGCCGGCGGGCGCAACAGCGCGACCTTGTACCGGGCGCCGGGGGACTCGGCCAGCAGCGCTCCCTCGTCGGCCCGGAGCGCCGTGAACCGCGACAGCCGGACCTGCCGCCCGGCCGGCAGCGGGCCGTCGGGGAACACCGGGAACTGCGTCACCGGGATCGCCGAGAGCACCGGCCCGCGGCCGTCGTTGAGCGCCAGCGAGTGCACCACCGAGCCCGACAGCCTGCCGAGGATCCGGCGCAGGGAAAGCCGCCAGTCGTCGCTGCCCGCCGCCTCGCCCGAGACCGCCAGGTTTGCCATCGACACCGGCCCGAGCGCGAGCCTGCCGAGGGATTCGCGCACCCCGTCGGCCGCGCCGGGGAAGTCGTACTCGCCCCACCACGTGATCGCCACCAGTGACCCGTCGTCACCCGCTTCGATCAGCGTGTCCTCGGTCAACGACCACAGGCGGACCGTTTCCGCGTGCCCTTGCGGGCTCTCGGCAGCCAACGCAAACTCCTATATTGACGACGAAACCGCCGTTCGATGCACGCAGTGTGCTACAGGAACATCGGGAAGGGATTGAGCCGCTCGTACGGGGTGGGCTCGGCGAGCCGGCCCAGGCGCACCGGGACGTCGAACAACCGGCCGGGAGCGTAGCGTGCCCAGAACGGCCGGAGCCCGGGTGCCACTACCTTGACCACCGGGAGGCCGACGTCGGGCCGGGTCTGGTCGAGCACGAGCAGCTCGCTGCCCGCGGTGGCCACCACCTTGGCCAGCGCCTCGATGTCGTCGCGCACGTCCGGGCGGTGCACGAAGCCGAAGTCGGCCACGGTCCGCGTCCGCTCCCCGGCGGCGGGCCGGAGGTAGGGCTGGTTGGCGACGGTCGCGTACCGCAGCCACCGGGCCGCGTCCGGGTCGTCCACGTCGTGGCCGAACACCTCGACGTCCGGGATCATCTGGTTCAGCTCGGTCACCGCCCGCCGCAGGGCGATCCGCGGGTCCAGGTGCGCGCCGAAGCCGAACATGATGTGCTCGTGCGGGCTGTCCGTGCGGCGTGACACGGCGACGAACACCGGCACCCCGAGGTCCGACGTCAGGTCGAGGGCCCACAGCTCCCGGTGCAGCCCGGCGTAGTTGCCCGCCATCTCGTCCAGCCAGCCGTCCGCGAAGGAACCGAGGTCGACCCCGGGCATCGGCGTGCGGTTGTACCACCAGAGCGCGACGGCGTCCCGCTCGACGAGCTCGAGCGTGCCCTGGAGGACCGCGTCCTCGAGGCTGCTCCCGGCCGCCGCGCCGTTGGAGTCCGGGTGCAGTCCACGGACGCCGCACGCGGCGGGAGCGCCGTAGTAGAGGTACCCGGTGGGCAGCAGCCGCCGCCGCCCGGACAGTGACCAGACCGGCGTCCAGTCGATCGGCGCCGCGGGGTCGAACCGGCGGGGGACGTGCTGGAACAGGCCGTGGGCGGCGTTCCAGGCGGCTCGCTCGCCGTACTGCCGTTCGGAGAAGAGCATGCAGTCGTTCGGGTGCAGCGCCTCCGCGCCGAGCTCGTCGAACGACGCCCGGATGCGCAGCTCGTCGCCCTGGTAGTTGCCGGAGAAGCGTTCGACGGCCTCGCAGAGGGCACCGACCTCGGCGTCGATCGGGGTGACACCCTTGCCGCCGTTCTCGCTGCGCAGCCCGGCCTGCATGCCGTTCACCCCGGTCACGCCGCGGGCCACGTTGTAGCCGGACCGGTAGACGTTCGCGAACGACGGCGCCGACGGGTCGGGCCGGACGTCCCTGATGATCCCGGTGACCGGGCTGACCAGGTGCCGGTAGCGCGCGAGCGTTTGCGCCGGCGTCGCGGTGCGGTGCCCACCGCCGGTCGAGGTCGTCTTGCGGGCGGGCTCGAGCCGGATCGGCTGGGCCGCGCGCGCGGCCACCAGCGTCGCGTCCCCGCATTCGGGGCACTGCGGACGGCGGCGCAGTTCGTGCAGCTTGCCCTGCAGGTCCAGCGTGTCGAGCACCCAGACGCTCTCCTGGCCGCCGTGCCGGTAGCCTGCCAGCCACTTGCTCGCCTCGAGCGCGATCAGGTGCGCCGCCGCGGCGGTCAGCGACGGCAGCGCGGCGGCCGGCCGGCGCGCGGGGCCTTCGTGGCCGAGCAGCTCCTGGGCGCAGGCCTCGGCGTGCCGGTGCCCCCAGAGCCGGTTCGTCAGGCAGTGCCAGCACGCCGACTCGCCGGGCCGCAGGATCGGCCCGATCCACACCTGCGCGGCGAACGGCCGGGCCAGCAGCCACGGCCGGCCGGTGCGCCGGTACTCGGCGTCGAGCTCGCCCAGCCGCGGGTCGAGGTAGTCCGTGCACAGCACGATGCTCAGGTCGGCCTCGTCGGCCGCCGCACCGGCCGGGGCGACCCCGAGGCCGGCGTCGGCGAGCGCGCGTTCGACCGGCCGGGTGTCGACGTCGTCGCCGACGGCCAGCAGCCGGACCTCGCGGCGGGAGTCCCGGGAGGTGGCCGAAGCGGCGTCGACGCCGCACGCGTCCCAGTACGCGAGCTCCCGCTCGTCGGCGGCCGGCCCACAAGCCGGGCGCACCGAAACCAGCCCGGCGTCCACCAGCTCGGTCACGATCGCGGCGACCTCTTCCGGGGTCATCCCGGCCGGACGGGCCCGCAGCACCTCGGCGAGCTCACGGGTGCCGTCGAGCAGCGGCGCGAGCGACTCGATGCGCGCCCCGCGCATCGCTATGACACCCTGTTCGGAGAACAGGTACGCGCCCTTGCCGGCGCGGACCTCCGCGCGCAGGTGGCGCTTGAACGCCAGCACGGGTGTGCCGGCGGCCGGCGGCGCCGAGGAGCGCGTCCGGTGCGGGGCGGGTTGCACGGCCGATCCGCTCATCTGGGCTCCTCAAGTCCGTGCGCGCGATCCGAGAACCCGGATTCTTCTCCGGCGCGCCGACCTGCGGCCAGTGCGCCGCACACCGAACCGGACGTGCGAAATGCATGTCGATTCGCGCGGAACGCATGTGGGGAGGGTGCACCGCGCACTGGTCCGCGCCGCGGGTGGTTCGTCAACCTGGATCGCGAGGGCACAGCCGGCGCGGGCGACCACCCGGCCTTCCGACCGAGACCACAAGTGAGGACCGAGTATGACGACCACTCGCACCTATGGACAGTTCTGCGGCCTCGCGCGTGCCCTCGAGATCATCGGGGAGCGCTGGTCCATGCTGGTCATCCGCGACCTGGTGCTCGGCCCGAAGCGGTTCACCGAGCTGCAGCTCGGCCTGCCGCGGATCCCGGCCAGCATCCTCTCCGCACGGCTCAACGAGCTCGAGCAGGCCGGGGTGATCCGCCGCCGCGTGCTGGCCCAGCTGGACGCCGCCCTGGTCTACGAGCTCACCGAGTACGGCAGCGAGCTCGACCACATCCTGCTCGACCTCGGTCTGTGGGGGGCCCGGTCGCTCGGGCACCCCAAGGACGACGACGTGTTCACCAACGACGCCGCCATCCTCTCGCTGTACACGACGTTCCAGCAGGACGCCGCGGCCGGCGTCCACGTCACCTACGTGCTGCGCCACCACGACTCGCTGATCATCCACGCGATGGTCGAGGACGGCACCCTCAAGGTCGGCTCGGGCGACCACCCGGCCGCCGACCTCGTCATCGAGCCGCAGGGCCCGGAGCTGATCGACCTGGTCAACGGCCAGCTCACCGCGTCCGAGGCGCTGGCATCGGGCCGGGTGCGGATCGAGGGCGACTTCGCCCACCTCGAGCTGTTCACGAAGCTGTTCCGGATCCCGCCGAAGCCGGAGCTGCCGGAGGGCATCGCCTTCCACTGACATCCACGGGCTGAGCGGCGGAGGCCGGCCGGGCGCGCAGGGGGCGCTTCCGGCCGGCCTTCCGCCTGAGCCCGGCGAAAATGGGCAATCCGGAGTAACGGCACCGCCGAACCGGCCCTTTAAGGTTTGAGCAGCCGATCTTTCGGCTCTGTCGAGAAGGGGCAGACATGTCGACCTCCGAGTTCGTTCGGCCGGCCGGCTTCCTGGGGACGTTGAACGGGAAGTACCACAACCGGGCCCTCGCCGTGTTCATGGTCATCGTCATCGCGCACTGGCTGGAGCACATCGTGCAGGCCATCCAGATCTACGGCTTCGGCTGGCCGACCTCGCGCGCCAGGGGCGTGCTCGGCATCCCCTTCCCGTGGCTGATCTCGCAGGAGTGGCTGCACTACGGCTACGCACTGGTGATGCTGGTGTTCCTGTGGGCCCTGCGCCGCGGGTTCGCGGGCCGGTCGCGGCAGTGGTGGAACCTCGCGCTGGGCATCCAGTTCTGGCACCACTTCGAGCACCTGCTGCTGTTCATCCAGGCCCAGAGCGGCTGGCGGCTGGCCGGCTCGAAGGTGCCGACCAGCATCATCCAGCTGCTCGTGCCGCGCGTGGAGCTGCACCTGTTCTACAACACGATCGTCACCATCCCGATGGTCGTCGCCATGGTGCTGCACCGGCGTGCCTCCGCCGCCGAGCGCGAACTGACCGGCTGCTCCTGCGGCGCGCCGCGGCCGCCGGTGCTCGCCACGTCGTGAAGCGGGCGCTGGCGCTCCTGGCGCTCCTCGCCGGCTGGTTGCTGGTCAGCGCCACCCCGGCGTCGGCGCACGTCGAAGTCCTCTCGTCGACCCCCGGTGACGGCGCCCGCCTGAGCGCGGCGCCGTCGCTGGTGACGATCACCCTCTCGGAGAACATCGGGATCCAGCCCGGGTCGATCAAGGTCGTCGACCTCGGCGGCCGCCAGGTGGACTCCGGGCCGGTGTTCCAGCCCGGCGACGCCGCCGAGCAGGTCGGGATCCGGCTGCGGCCCGGCCTGCCGGACGGCAGCTACCTGGTCGAATACGCCTTCGTCTCCGCCGATTCCCACCCGGTGCGCGGCACCTTCGCGTTCGTGGTCGGCAGCGGGCCGCTGGTGACGTCGGCGGGCGCGGTGTCCGCGGCCACCGGCACCGACGCGGCGGTGGACGCCGCCTCGACGGCGGTGCGCTGGCTGGCGTACCTCGGCGTCGTGCTCCTCGGCGGGCTGGCGTTCCTGGTGGTGTGCCGCCCGGCCGGCCGCACCGACCACCGCGCCCGACGGCTACTGTCGGGCGGCGCCGTGCTGGTCGCGGCGGCGACGGTGGCGGCGTTGCTGCTGCAGGGCCCGTACGCGGCAGGCCGCGACCTCGAGGCGGTGTTCGACACCGGGCTGCTGGCGGACACCCTGCGCGTCGCGTACGGGAAACTGCTGCTGCTGAGGCTGGTGGCGGTGGCCGCGTTCGCGGCGCTGGTGCCCCGGCTGCTGCGGCCGTCGCTGCCGGAGCGGCTGCGTTCCCGGTACGAGAACCTGGCCATGGTGACGGGGTTCGTCGTGCTGCTGACGTTCTCGGCCACCGGCCACCCGGTGACGGACCCGATGATGTTCTTCTCGGTCTCGGCGGACCTGGTGCACTTCGGCGCGATCGCCGTGTGGGCGGGTGGCCTGGTCCAGCTGGCCCTGTGCCTGATCCGCCCGGCGCCGGGCGAGGACCCGGCCCCGGCGGCCGCCCGGTTCTCCCGCATGGCGGCGATCGCGGTGACGGCGATCGCGCTCAGCGGCGCGGTGCTGGCGCTGCGCATCATGCCGTCGCTGTCCACGCTCTGGACGACCCGGTTCGGCCTGCTGGTGCTGCTCAAGGTGGCGGGCTTCGCGCTCCTGCTGGCGGTGGCGAGCCGTTCGCGCCGGGTGGTGCAACGCGGTTTGGCGGCCTCGGAGCCGGCGGGGGCGACCACGGTGACGGCGGACCTGCGCCGCCTGCGCCAGGCGGTGGTGGCGGAGGTGGTGATCAGCGTGGTGGTGCTGGCGCTGGCGGCGCTGCTGGCGGTCACCCCGCCGGGCGGCTGACCGAACCCGGCTCCGCCGCGCCGGACGGCTGAAGGCTTGCGTGCCGCACCTCGCACTCGGCCGCCGTCTCGGCGTCGGTGGGCCAGGCGGTCGGGGCGCAGGCCGCGCGGGCCCGGGCCGACATGCCGCTGCTTCCCGCCCGCCACGCCGCGGCCGGCCTCACACTCCCGGCCGCGGCGGCGGGGCGAACGGCCCCCAGCTGAACGCGGGGAGCCACGGCCCCGGGTCCGCGGTCCACTCCAGTGCGGCCAGCTGGGCGAGCGAGCGCCGTCCGGCCAGGGCGCGGTACAGCTCGTGGGCCGGCGCCGTCACCTCGGCCGCCGCGCGCCCCGCGCCCGCCTTCCACGCCGAGCCGTCCGTCGCCCGGAGGCGCAGCGGGGGCAGGCCGCGGCTCTCGACCGCGCCCGAGAAGCCCCTGACCAGCACTTCGAAGCTCGATGCCCGGGCCGCGTGCTCGACCGGCGGCGCCACGTCCAGCGCCGCGCACAGGTCGAGCTCGTGCGTGTACGCGTCCATGACCATGACCTCGCCGCTGCGCCCGCCCGCGTCCGCGAGCCTCCCGTCGAGCTCGGCGCCGACGTGGTCCCAGCGGTCGAGCAGCTCCGGCACCGTCGGCTCCCCGGCCGGGGGCGGCGGGGTGCCGCCGTGGCGCTCGAGCACGCGCCCGGCGATGACGGTGAGGTGATCGAGCAGGTCGATGACGGTCCATTCCGGACACGCCGGGACCGGCCGCCGGTGCGTGTCCGGCCGCCCGTCGAGCAGTGCGCGAACGCCGCGCCGTACTGCCGGGTAGCCCACGAAGTCCGGTGCCGGGTCCGGCCGAGTCGCTGTCACAGTTTCCCCCCACCCTGGCACGGGATCGGTGCTCCCGGCCCAGTATGCCGTGGTGACGCGCGGCCGGTTCTTCCCGGCTGCCGCGGGCGTGCGTCGCCGAAGAGCCGATTTCCGAGGACGGGCAACGGATCGCGACCGGGCTCCGGGGCACGTCCACCGGCCGCGGGGAACCGTTCGACGAATGATCGCCCGCCCGGGGGGCGCGCGGCGGCGGGTTTGCGGCACACTGGGGTGGCCCGTGAAATTCCCCGATGCCGCAACGAAATCGCGCGGCGGGGGAGAAACCATCCAATTCGGAGGTGACGCATGGCCCCCGGCGGCGGCGAGGACGTGGCGCACACCCAGCCCGAGTTCGACCTGGCGTGGCGCGGTTTCCAGCGCGCGCAGGTCGCCGAATACGTCGAGTGGGCCGAGGCCGAGATCCGCAGGCTCACCACCGAACGCGACGCGGCGCGCCATCGCGGGGCCGCGCTCGCGGAGGAGAACCGTGAGCTCCGCGTGAAGATCGACCGGATCAGCATGACCCCGATCCCGGCGGACGCCCTGCAGGAGCGCGCACGCCGGATGATCGAGCTGACCCGCGAGGAAGCGGCGGAAATCACCGCGCAGGCAACGGAAACGGCCGACCGGATCCGGCGCGAGGCCGAAGCGGAGGCCGTCCGGCTCACTGAGAAGGAACGCCGGCTGGTCGCCGAGGCCGAAGCCGAAGCCGAGCGACGGCGGCTCGAGCACGAGGAGTCCGTGCGCGCGGCCGAGCAGCGCCGCCGCGAGCTCGACGAAGCCGCGGCCCACCGCCGCGCCGAGCTGGAGGAAGACCACAAGCGAGCCATGACGGTCCGCCGCGCCGACGCGATGCGCGAGCTCGCCGAGCAGGAGGCGACGGCCCGCGCGAAGGCGGCACAGCTGGTCAAGACGGGCGAAGCCGATCTGGCCGCGGCGCGCGAGAAGGCCGCGCAGGTGGTCGCGGACGCAAAGAAGCAAGGCGAAGCCCTGGTCAAGACCGGCGAAGCCGAACTCGCCGCAGCCCGCAAGAAGGCCGCCCAAGTAGTCGCGGACGCAAAACAGCAAGGCGAAGCCCTGGTCAAGACCGGCGAAGCCGAACTGGCCGCCGCCCGCGACAAGGCCGCCCAGCTGGTCGCCGACGCGGCCCGGCACGGCGAGACCCTCGTCGGAGCCGCCCAAGGCGAGGTCACGACCCTGCACGATCTCCGCGACCAGCTCCAGGCCAGCCTCACCGGCTGCCGCGCGCTGCTGGCCGATGCGGCGGTGGCGCTCGACGAACACCCCGCCCCGTTCGACCCGGAAGCGACCTTGCCGATGTCGAAGCGAGTGCCCGTCCAGCGGCGCTCACCGGCGGATGACCTGACCGACGCCGTCGGTTGACGCACGCCGCTCCGGTCCGGCGCCGGCCCGCCGTGGCCGCCGCGGTGGTGCTCCTGGCCGCGTCGACGACGCTGGCCAACCGGGTGCTGCCCGGCTGGGCGTACCCGCTGTGCGGCCTGGTCGCCGCGCTGCTCCTGGTCCTGCTCGCCCGCTGGGCCGGCTGCACCTGGCGTGACCTCGGCCTCCGCGGCTTCCGCCGTCCGGCGCTGGTCGGCTTGGCCGGCGCGGGGCTGGTGGCGGTGCTGTTCGGGATCGCGCTGGCGGTGCCGGCGCTGCGCACGGTCTACCAGGACGGCCGCGTCGGCGACCCCGACTTCGGCCAGCTGCTGTGGCTGACCTGCGGCCGCATCCTGTTCGGCACCGTCCTCATCGAGGAGGTGGCCTTCCGCGGCGTCCTCCCGGCGCTGTTCGGCGCGGACGACGACCACTGGCGCTGGCGGCCGATCCTGCTGGCCACGACCCTCTTCGGCCTGTGGCACGCCCTGCCGGCCCTGGCGATCGGCCGCAACGCTGCGGTGCACGCGGTGTTCGGTTCGACCCCGGTGGTCGTGCTGCAGGTCCTGGCGATGGCCGCGGCGGGTGCGGTGGGGATCGTGCTGCACTGGTGGCGGCACGTGGGCCGCGGTGTCCTGGCGTCGGTCATCGTGCACTTCACCACCAACGCGGGCGGCCTGACGCTGGTGGTGCTGGTGCGCTGAGCTACGAGCGGACCAGCCGGGCGATCGCGTCCGACGCTTCCCGCACCTTCAGGTCGGCTTCCTCGCCCCCGGCCGCCGCGGCCTGGACCACGCACGTCGCCAGGTGCTCGTCCAGCAGCTCCAGCGAGAACGACTGCAGCGCCTTCGTCGCCGCCGAGACCTGGGTCAGGATGTCGATGCAGTACTTGTCCTGCTCGACCATCCGCTGCAACCCGCGGATCTGCCCCTCGATCCGGCGCAGGCGCTTCAGATAGGCGTCCCGCTCGCTGCCGTAACCCGTCATCGCCCACCCGTCCCGTCGTCGGCTCTCCTCGCCTTCGACTATACCCTCCCGGGGTGTCAGCGGAACCGGCGCAACCGCAGGCTGTTGCTGACCACGAACGCCGACGAGCAGGCCATCGCCGCTCCCGCGATCATCGGGTCGAGGAAGCCGAGCGCGGCCAGCGGCAGCGCCGCCACGTTGTAGGCGAACGCCCAGAACAGGTTGCCCTTGATCGTCGCCAGCGTGCGGCGGGCCAGCCGGATCGCGTCGGCCGCCGCGCGCAGGTCGCCGCGCACCAGCGTCAGGTCGCTCGCCTCGATCGCGGCGTCGGTGCCGGTGCCCATCGCCAGGCCCAGGTCGGCCTGGGCGAGCGCGGCCGCGTCGTTGACGCCGTCGCCGACCATCGCCACCACCCGGCCCTCGGCCTGCAGCCGCTTGACGACCGCGACCTTCTCCTCCGGCAGCACCTCGGCGACGACCTCGTCGATCCCCGCCTCGGCCGCGATCACCCGCGCGGTGGCGGCGTTGTCGCCGGTCAGCAGGATGGGGGTGAGACCGAGTTCGCGCAGCTCGGCGACCGCCCGCGCGGACGTCGGCTTGATCGTGTCGGCGACCACCAGGTGCCCGCGGACCTCGTCGTCCCAGCGCACGCCGATCCCGGTGCCGTCGGCGCGCCCGACCTCGACGGTGCGTCCTTCGACGACGCCGGTCACGCCGACACCCGGGGTGCTGCGGAAGTCCGTGACGGCGGGGAGGGCGCCGAACCGCTGTTTCGCCGCTGCCGCGATGGCGCGCCCGATCGGGTGCTCGGACGCGGCCTCGACCGCGCCGGCCAGCCTCAGCGGCTCGCCGCCGCCCTCGACCAGCGTCATCCGGCCGGTGGTCACGGTGCCGGTCTTGTCCAGGACGACCGTGTCGATCCGGCGCGTGCTCTCCAGCACCTCGGGGCCCTTGATGAGGATGCCCAGCTGCGCGCCGCGGCCGGTGCCGACGAGCAGCGCCGTCGGCGTCGCCAGGCCGAGCGCGCACGGACAGGCGATGATCAGCACGGCGACCGCGGCGGTGAACGCCTCGTCCGGCCGCCCGCCGGTGGCGAGCCAGACCACCAGCGTGGCCAGCGCCGCGAACACGACCAGCGGGACGAACACCGCCGAGACGCGGTCGGCGAGCCGCTGGACCTCGGCCTTTCCGCTCTGCGCCGCCTCGACGAGCCGGGCCATCTGCGCCAGCCGGGTGTCGTCGCCGACGCGGGTGGCGCGCACGAACAGCCGGCCGCCGGCGTTGACGGTGGCGCCGGTGACCGCGTCCCCCGGCCCGACCTCCACCGGCACCGGCTCCCCGGTGAGCATGCTGGTGTCGACCGCGGAGCCACCTTCGGTGACGACGCCGTCGGTGGCGACCTTCTCGCCGGGCCGGACGACGAAGACGTCGTCCACCCGCAGGTCGCCGACGGGGACCAGGTGCTCTTCGCCGCCGCGCAGCACGGTGACGTCCTTCGCGCCGAGGTCCATGAGCGCGCGGAGGGCCGCTCCGGCGCGGCGCTTCGAGCGCGTCTCGAAGTAGCGGCCGGCCAGGATGAACGTGGTGATCGCGGCGGCGACCTCGAAGTACAGGTGGTGGTGGCCGCCGCCGAAGAACAGCGCGTACAGCGACCAGGCCACGGCCGCGACGACACCGAGCGAGATGAGCGTGTCCATGGTCGCGGTGGCGTGCCGCAGGTTGACCGCGGCGGCGCGGTGGAACGGCCACGCGCCCCACGTCACGACCGGAGCCGCCAGGGCGAGGGAGACCCACGGCCAGGCGCCGGGCTGCCAGGCCGGCACCATCGCGAGCACGACCAGCGGGACGGTGAGGGCCGCGGAGACCAGCAGCCGGGTGCGCGGCGTCTCCTCCGGTGTCTCCCGCTCGGGGAGCCGCGCGGAGTAGCCGGCGGCTTCGACGACGGCCCTGAGGTCGTCGACCGACAGCCGGCTCGGGTAGCTGACCTGCGCCTTTTCCGTGGCGTAGTTGACCGTCGCGGTGACGCCGTCGACCTTGTTGAGCTTGCGCTCGACGCGGGCGGCGCAGGACGCGCAGGTCATCCCGCCGATGGCGAGCTCGACGTCGGCCATCACCCCGGCGGCGCTCATGCGACCAGGCGGTAGCCGGCCTCGGTCACGGCGGCGGCGACCGCGTCGGTGGTCAGCGGCGTGTCACTGGTCACGGTCACTCGCCCGCTCGCCACGTCGACGTCCACGCTCCGGACGCCGTCGAGCTCGGAGACCTCTTCGCGGACCGACGTGGCGCAGTGCCCGCAGGTCATGCCCTCGACGGTGTAGGTCGCTTCGGCCATTTCCCGCTCCTTTCGTCTCCTTCCTTTATACCCATCGGGGGTAGGGGTTCCCCATCGGGGGCCGTCAGACTCGCGGCATGCGCAAGCTCTACGCGATCGGGATCGGGGCCGGTGACCCGGAGCACCTGACGGTGCAGGCGATCGACCGCCTCAACCGGGTGGACGTGTTCTTCGTGCTCGACAAGGGCGACGAGAAGGCGGACCTGGTGCGGCTGCGGCAGGAGATCCTCGACCGGTTCGTGACGCGGGAGTACCGCGTGGTGCTGGCCACCGACCCGCCACGCGACCGCACGCCCGCCGACTACCGGGCGGCGGTGGCCGACTGGCACGCGGCGCGCGCGGAGGTCTACGAGTCGCTGATCCTGTCGTCGCTGGGGCCGTCCGACGTCGGTGCGTTCCTGGTGTGGGGCGACCCGGCCCTGTACGACAGCACGATCGCCTTGATCGAGGCGGTGCTGGCGCGGGGGAACGTGGCGTTCGAGTACGAGGTGGTGCCGGGGATCAGCAGCATCTCGGCCCTGGTGGCCCACCACCGGACGACGATGAACCAGATCGGGCGGGCCGTCCAGCTCACCACCGGCCGCCGGCTGGCCGCGGGCTGGCCTTCGGGGGTGGACGACGTGTTCGTCCTCCTCGACGCGCACACGACCTTCGACCGCTACGTCGACGAGGGCCTGCACATCTTCTGGGGTGCCTACGTCGGCACGCCGCAGGAGATCCTGCTTTCGGGCCCGCTCACGGCGGCGCTGGCCGAGGAGATCCGGCGGGTCCGGGCGGAAGCGCGGGAACGGCACGGCTGGATCATGGACACGTGCCTGCTGCGTCGGCCGGTCCGGGAATGAAGAAAGGGCCCCGGGAGACGTTTCCGTCTCGACCGGGGCCCTTCCATTTGGTTAAGTTCGGCGGTGTCCTACTCTCCCACAACCCTTCGGTTGCAGTACCATCGGCGCTGTCAGGCTTAGCTTCCGGGTTCGGAATGG
>NZ_JBEXMD010000078.1:0-24505 GCF_040610315.1 Amycolatopsis sp. NPDC004169 | reverse complement strand
CCCGGGGCGTGATCGGAGCCAAGACATCGAGGAGTTCGGCACGCAGCTGCTCGACCTGCGGCGAATGGGACGCGTAGTCCACCGGCACCCGCTTGACGCGGATGCCGTCGGCGCGGCAGGCGGCCATGAACGCGTCCAGGGCGTCCGGGGTCCCGGAGACCACGACGGCGGTGGGGCCGTTCACCGCGGCGACCGAAACCCCCTCGGTCAGCCGCTGCTCGACGGTCTCCCTGGCGGCCGCGACCGAGACCATCCCGCCGCCACCGGCCAGGGCCAGGATCGCCTTGCTGCGCAACGCGACCACGCGAGCGCCGTCCTCGAGCGACAGCGCGCCCGAGACCACCGCCGCGGCGATCTCGCCTTGGGAGTGCCCGACCACCGCGTCCGGGACCACGCCGAACGAACGCCACAGCCCGGCCAGGGAAACCATCACCGCGAACAATGCGGGCTGCACGACGTCGACCCGGCTCAGCGCCTCCGCGTCGGCCAGCACCTCGCGCAGTTTCCAGTCCACAACGGACTCCAGGGCCGCGGCGCACTCGTCGAGCCGGGCCGCGAACACCTCCGAGGACTCCGCGAGCTCGAGAGCCATTCCGGTCCACTGTGCGCCCTGGCCGGGGAAGACCAGGGCCACCTTGCCCGGCGCGGTCGCTTCCCCGGTGATGACGTTCGCGGCGGGAGCGCCCTCGGCCAGGGCGGTGAGGCCGCCGGGGAGATCGCCGACCACGACCGCGCGGTGCCGGAACAGCGACCGCGTCGAGACGAGGGCCGCCCCGACCGGCGCGGGCGGCAGCTCACCCCGTTCGAGCAGAGTGGCGGCCTGCGCCCGCAGCGCGGCCGGGCTGCGCCCCGAAAGCACCCACGGCACCGGGCCACCGGCCGGGACCGGTTCAGCCGCCGGCGCCGGGACGTGTTCCAGGATCGCGTGCGCGTTGGTGCCGCTGACGCCGAACGACGACACCCCCGCCCGGCGCGGCCGGCCGGACACCCACTCGCGGGACTCGGTGAGCAGCTCGACCGCACCCGCCGACCAGTCCACGTGCGACGAGGGCGCGTCGACGTGCAACGTCTGCGGCAGGACGCCGTGCTGCATCGCCATGACCATCTTGATGACACCGCCGACCCCGGCCGCGGCCTGGGTGTGACCGATGTTCGACTTCAGCGAACCCAGCCACAGCGGCGTTTCCCGCTCCTGGCCGTAGGTTTCCAGCAGGGCCTGCGCTTCGATCGGGTCGCCCAGCGTCGTGCCGGTGCCGTGCGCCTCGACGGCGTCCACTTCGGACGCCGCCAGCCCGGCGTTCGCCAGTGCCTGACGGATCACGCGCTGCTGGGCCGGGCCGTTCGGGGCGGTGAGGCCGTTCGACGCGCCGTCCTGGTTGACCGCGGTCCCGCGGACGACCGCGAGCACCGGGTGGCCGTGGCGGCGGGCGTCGGACAGCCGCTCCACCAGCAGCAGGCCGGCGCCTTCGCCCCAGCCGGTGCCGTCGGCGGCGTCCGCGAACGACTTGCACCGGCCGTCGGCGGCCAGCCCGCGCTGCCGGCTGAACTCGACGAACAGCGCGGGCGTCGACAGCACCGTGACCCCGCCCGCCAGCGCCAGGTCGCACTCGCCCTGGCGCAGCGACTGGCAGGCCAGGTGCAGGGCGACCAGCGACGACGAACACGCCGTGTCCACGGTGATCGCCGGGCCCTCCAGGCCGAACGCGTAGGCGATCCGGCCGGACGCGACACTGCCCGCGCTGCCGTTGCCGAGGTAGCCCTCGTAGCCGTCCAGTCCACTTCGGACGTTCTGCAGCCGGGTGGCGTAGTCCTGGTACATCACGCCGGCGAAGACGCCGGTCCGGCTGCCGCGGACGGCGTCCGGCACGATCCCGGCGCGCTCGAACGCCTCCCAGGCGACCTCCAGCAGCAGCCGCTGCTGCGGGTCCGTCGCGGTCGCTTCCCGCGGGGACATGCCGAAGAACTCCGCGTCGAAATCGGCGGCGTCGTAGAGGAAGCCGCCTTCGCGGACGTAGGACGTCCCGCCGCGCGCGGGGTCGTCGTCGAACAGGTCCGGCCACCCCCGGTCGGCGGGGAACGCCGAAACAGCGTCGCGGCCCTCGGCGACCACGCGCCAAAGGTCGTCCGGGGAGGCGATCCCGCCCGGGTAGCGGCAGCTCATCGCGACGATCGCGATCGGCTCGTCGGCTCCGGCCTTCGCCGTGACGACCGGGCGGGCCGTGCGGCCGGCGAGGTGGGCGGCGAGCACCGCCGGGGTCGGGTGGTCGAACACCAGCGTCGCGGGCAGCCGCAGGCCGGTGGCGGCGGCGAGGCGGTTGCGGAGGTCGACGGCGGTCAGCGAGTCGAACCCGAGGTCCTTGAAAGCGCGGCCCGGGTCGACCGCCTGCGCCGACGCGTGCCCGAGTACGGCCGCCACCTGCGTCCGGACCAGTTCGAGCAAGCCGTCCTCGGACAGCTCGCCGACGGGCCCGCCCGCCGCGGCGGTGCGTCGCGCGGGCGGCGGGAAGAGGCCGCGGAAGAGCGGCGAGACGGCACCTTCGGCGGCCTGACGGCGCAGCGCGGCGGCGTCGAGGGCGATCGGGACCAGCGCGGCCGGGCCCGCCGCGACGGCGCGATCGAACAGCGCCAGGCCCTGCGCGGTGGCCAGTGGCCGCACGCCGGAGCGACCGAGCCGCTCGCGTGCCCGGTCGTCGAGGTGCCCGGTCATCCCGCTGGCCTCGGCCCACAGGCCCCAGGCGAGCGACACGGCGGGCTGTCCGGCTGCGCGACGCCGCTGCGCGAGGGCGTCGAGGTAGGCGTTGGCGGCGGCGTAGTTGCCCTGCCCGCTGCCGCCGGTGGTGCCCGCGGCGGCGGAGAAGAGCACGAAGGCGGCGAGGCCGGTGGTCAGCTCGTCGAGGTGCCGGGCGGCGTCGGCCTTCGGGCGCAGGACCGCGTCGAGCCGCTCCGGGGTGAGGGCCTCGACGACGCCGTCGTCGAGGACACCCGCGGCGTGCACGACGGCGGTGATCCGGTGCTCGCCCAGTACTGCGGCGAGCTGGTCGCGGTCGGCGGCGTCGCCGGCGACGAAGACGGCTTCCGGCAGGTCGGCGACGAGCTCGGCGGCGCCGGGTGCGTCGGCGCCCCGGCGGCTGAGCAGGACGAGCTGCCGGACGCCGTGCTGCCGCGCGAGGTGGCGGGCGACGAGGCCGCCGAGCACGCCGGAAGCACCGGTCACCAGGACGGCGCCGTCACCCCAGTCCGGCGTCTCGCCGGTGGGGGTGACGCGGGCGAGGCGGGGCACGAAGCACCGTCCACTGCGGACGGCGCCCTGCGGCTCGGGCGGGACGACCGGGTGCGCCGGGTCGTCGGTGTCGAGCAGGACGAACCGGCCGGGGTGTTCCGACTGGGCGGAGCGCACGAGCCCCCACGCGGCAGCGAGGTCCGGATCGGGGGCTTCGCCGTCGGCCACGGCGACCGCGCCCGTGGTCACGAAGACGAGGACTTCGGGCCGCTCGGTGGCGAGCCAGTCCTGGACCAGGCCGAGCGCGCGGTGGACCGGCGCGCCGGTGAGCGTCTCGAAAACGACCTCGGTCCCGGCCGCCTCGGCCGGAATCTCGGTCCAGCCGACCTGGTAGAGGTCGTCGGGGGTGGTGTCGAGGCCCCCGGTGGGGAGCGGGCGGAGGACGAGGGACTCCGCCGTCGCGACCGGAGCGCCCGCGGGGTCCGCGACTTCGACCGTGACCTCGTCGTCGCCGCGACGGGTCAGGCGGACGCGGAGCGCCGAGGCGCCGGTGGCGTGCAGGGTCACCCCCGTCCAGGCGAACGGCAGGCGCGGCTGTCCGTCCTCCGTGGACGTGGCCAGGGCGAGCGGGTGCAGGGCCGCGTCCAGCAACGCCGGGTGCAGGCCGAAGCGGGCCGCGTCACGGTCGTCCGGCAGGGCGACCTCGGCGAAGATTTCGTCGCCGCGGCGCCACGCCGAACGCAGGCCCCGGAAGGCGGGCCCGTAGCCGTAGCCCGCCGCCGCGCGGAGGCCGTCGTAGAACCCGTCGAGGTCGATCCTGGCCGCGCCCTCGGGCGGCCAGGCGTCCAGGGTGAACCCGGCGTCGGGGGTGCCGGGGGCGAGCACACCGGTCGCGTGCCGGGTCCACGGGTCGTCCTCGTCGCGTCGCGAATGGACCTCGACGACGCGACGGCCGGTCTCGTCGGCCGCACCCACCCAGACCTGCAGCGCACGGGCGCCGCCGTCAGGCAGCGTCAACGGCGTCTCGAGAGTGAGTTCCGCCACCGCGGCACAGCCGGCGCGGTCCCCGGCCTGCACGGCGAGTTCGACGAACGCGGTGCCGGGCACCAGGATCGTGCCCTGCACGGCGTGGTCGGCCAACCACGGCTGGGCCTGCGGCGAGACGCGGCCGGTGAGCACCAGTCCGTCGCCCGCGGCCAGCGCCACGGCCGCGCCGAGCAGCGGGTGCCCGGTCGCGCTCAGCCCGAGCGCACCCGCGTCACCCGGGTCCGCGACGACCGCGGGCCAGAACCGTTCGCGCTGGAAGGCGTAGGTGGGCAGGTCGACCGTGCGGGCGCCGGGGAAGGCGGGGGTCCAGTCGACCGCGACACCGCGGACGTGGGCCTCGGCGAGCGCGGCGTGGAAGCGGTCCAGGCCGCCGTCGTTCTTCCGGAGCGAGCCCAGCGCGATGACGTCCTCGCCCAGCGCCATGGTCAGCACCGGGTGCGGCGACACCTCCACGAACGTGCCGAACCCCTCGCTCTTCAGCCGCTCCACCGCGAGGTCCAGGCGGACGGTGCTGCGCAGGTTCGTGTACCAGTACTCGGCGTCCACGCGTTCGTTCCAGCCGCCGGTCACCGTCGAGAGGAAGGCCGTTTCGCCTTCGCGCGGGGTGATCGGCGCCAGGACGCGGAGCAGCTCGTCGCGGAGCTGCTCGACCTGCACGGAGTGCGAGGCGTAGTCCACGGGCACCCGCTTGGCGCGGATCCCGGCGGCTTCGCAGGACTCCACCAGCTCGTCGAGGGCGCCGGGCGTGCCGGACACCACCACGGCGGCCGGGCCGTTCACCGCGGCGATCGACAGTTCCCCGGTCAGCCGGGCTTCGACCTCCGTGCGGGACGCGGCGACCGACACCATCCCGCCGGCACCGGCCAGCGCGAGGATCGCTCTGCTGCGCAGGGTGACCACGCGCACACCGTCCTCAAGGGACAGTGCGCCGGAGACCACGGCGGCGGCGATCTCGCCCTGCGAGTGCCCGACGACCGCGTCCGGCACCACGCCGAACGACCGCCACAGCTCGGCCAGCGACACCATCACCGCGAACAACGCCGGCTGCACGACGTCGACGCGGCTCAGCGCCTCCGCGTCGGCCAGCACCTCGCGCAGCCGCCAGTCCACATGGGACTCCAGGGCCGCGGCGCATTCGCCGAGCCGGGCCGCGAAAACCGGCGACGACTCCGCGAGTTCGAGAGCCATCCCGGCCCACTGCGAACCCTGGCCGGGGAAGACCAGCGCCACCTTGCCCGGCGCGCCCGCTTCCCCGGTGACGACGTTCGCCGCCGGGGTGCCCGCGGCGAGCGCCGTGAGACCACTGGCGAGATCACCGACCACGACCGCGCGGTGCGGGAACGCCGTGCGGGTCGTGACCAGCGAAAACCCGACGTCCGACACCGGTGCTTCGTGCCCGGCCAGCGCGGCGGCCTGCGCCTTCAGCGCGTCCGCGGTCCGCGCGGACAGCACCCACGGCACCGGGCCGGTTGTTTCGGCGGGCGCCGGTTCGCCGGTCGACGGCGCGGCTTCGAGGATCGCGTGGGCGTTGGTGCCGCTCATGCCGAACGCGGACACGCCGGCCCGCCGCGGCTCGCCGGTCTCCGGCCAGGGCCGGGCCTCGGTGAGCAGCCGGACGCCGCCGGAGGCCCAGTCGACGTGCGAGGTCGGGGCGTCGACGTGCAGCGTCCGCGGCAGGACGCCGTGCCGCATGGCCATGACCATCTTGATCACGCCGGCCACCCCGGCCGCGCCCTGGGTGTGCCCGACGTTCGACTTGAGCGAACCGAGGTACAGCGGGTCGTCGCCGGTGCGGGCGCGGCCGTAGGTGGCCAGCAGCGCCTGCGCCTCGATCGGGTCGCCGAGGGTGGTGCCGGTGCCGTGCGCCTCGACCGCGTCGACCTGCTTGGCCGAGAGCCGCGCATTCGCCAGAGCGTCGGTGATCACGCGCTCCTGCGCGGGGCCGTTGGGGGCGGTGAGGCCGTTGGAGGCACCGTCGGAGTTGATCGCCGAGCCGCGGACGACGGCGAGCACGGGGTGGCCGTGGCGGTGGGCGTCGGACAGCCGTTCGAGGACCAGCATGCCGGCGCCTTCGCCCCAGCCGGTGCCGTCGGCGGCGTCGGCGAAGGACTTGCAGCGGCCGTCGGGGGCCAGGCCGCGCTGGCGGCTGAACGCGACGAAGGCCGCGGGCGTGGACAGGACGGTCACGCCGCCGGCGAGGGCGAGCGAGCACTCGCGGCGGCGGAGCGCATGGCAGGCCCAGTGCAGCGCGACGAGCGAGGACGAGCAGGCCGTGTCGACGGTGACGGCGGAGCCGGCGAGGCCGAGGAAGTACGCCAGCCGTCCGGAGACGACGGCGGTCGCGGTGCCGGTGAGCAGGTGCCCTTCGAGGTTCTCGCCGGCGCCGCGCATGAGGGTGGCGTAGTCCTGGCCGGTGTTGCCGACGAAGACGCCGGTCTCCGTGCCGGCCAGCGAGGCCGGGTCGATGCGGGCGCGTTCGATGGCCTCCCACGTCGTCTCCAGCAGCAGCCGCTGCTGGGCGTCCATGGCGAGGGCTTCGCGCGGGGAGATGCCGAAGAAGCCGGCGTCGAAGTCGGCGACGTCGTGCAGGAAGCCACCGGAGGCGGTGTGGGAGGTGCCGGGCCGGTCCGGGTCGGGGTCGCGGAGGGCGGCGAGGTCCCAGCCGCGGTTCTCGGGGAACCCGGTGACGGCGTCGGTGCCCGCGGCGACGAGGTCCCACAGCTGTTCGGGGCTGTGCACCCCGCCGGGCAGCCGGCAGCCCATGCCGACGATCGCGATCGGTTCCTGTTCGGCTTCCTCGACGGCCTGCAGCCGTTGGCGGGTCTGGTGCAGATTGGTCGTGACCCACCTGAGGTGCTCGCGCAGCGTCTCCTCGTCGGCCATGTCAGTGCCACCAGCCTTTTCTTCCAGCGAAGTGCGGACACCCGGCACATCCGCGCGCCGAAGTGGCATCAAAGTGAGGCTATGGGACCGGTTTTGGGCCTACAACCCCTAAAGATCCCCCCTAACAGGGGCCCCTACGCAGGGAAATCCCGCCCCTTGCCGGGGCGGGATTTCCTTTTTCAGGGGCGTATTACAATTTACCGAGATCATTGTTGATGAAAGCGAGAAGTGCGTCGTCGTCGGCGAAATCGAGCTCGCCCGCCTTTTCTTCTTCTTTTTCGGCGAAGCGGGCGAGCAGGGTCTGCAGCCGCACGGCGAGCTCGCTGCGCGTCAGCCGGTCGGGTTCGCCGGCGGCCAGTGCGGCTTCGAGCCGGTCGAGCTCGGCCAGGACGCTCGGGGCACCGTCGCCGAGCTGCGCCTGCAGGTGCTCGGCGAGCGCGGTCGCGTTGGGGTGGTTGAAGACCAGGGTCGGGGGCAGGGTGAGCCCGGTCGCGGCGGCGAGCCGGGTCCGCAGCTCGACGGCGGTGAGCGAGTCGAAGCCGAGTTCGCTGAAGGCCCGGTTCGCCTCGACCGCGGCGGTCGTGGCGTGCCCGAGCACCTGCGCGGCCTCGGTCCGGATCAGGGTGAGCAGCTCCGCCCGCAGGTCGGCGGGCGCCAGTCCCGCGAACCGCGTGGTCTCGGGCACCGGCACGTCGGAAAGGCACGCCTCGGGCAGCTCGGCCAGCAGCGGGCTCGGCCGGGTGGCGGTGAAGGAGGGGGCGAACCGGGCCCAGTCGACATCGGCGACGACGACGGAGGTCTCCCCCGCCCCGACGGCGATCCGCAGCGCCCCCAGCGCCCCGGCGGGCGCCAGGGGTGTCAGCCCGCGGCGGCGCAGGTGTTCCTGCTCGGCGGCCCCGGCGGCCATCCCGCTGCCGGCCCACGGCCCCCAGGCAACGGAGGTGGCGGCCCGCCCGGCCGCACGCCGACGCGCGGCAAGGGCGTCGAGCTGCGCGTTGGCCGCGGCATACGCGGTTTGGCCGCCGGCGCCCCAGACGCCGGAGATGGAGGAGAAGAGGACGAAGGCATCGAGGTCGTCGCCGAGCAGCTGGTCGAGGTGCTCGGCCCCGGCGACCTTGGCGCGGAGGACGGCCTGGAAGTCCTGCTCGGAGAGGTCGGCGAAGGCGGTGGCCTGACTGACCCCGGCGGCGTGCACGACTGCGGTGACCTCGGGGAGCTGCTCGAGGGTCTTGGCGAGGTCATCGCGGTCGGAGACGTCGCAGGCGAGGACGGTCACCTCGGTTCCGGTGGCTCGGAGGTCGTCTACGAGGGCTTGCGCTCCCGGCGCGTCGGGGCCCCGGCGGCTGAGGAGGACGAGGTGGGCGGCACCGGCCTCGGCGGCCCAGCGGGCAACGGTGGCACCGAGGGCGCCGGTGCCACCGGTGATGAGGAGGGCGCCGGTGGGGGTCCAGGGGTGGGTGGGTACGGGGAGAGGGGCACGGACCAGGCGGCGCGCGTACGCCCCGGAGGGGCGCAGGGCGAGCTGGTCTTCGCCGGTCGAGGTTGATCGCTGCCCTTCACTCGTACCCGTGATGACTCCCCATGCCTGGGCCGCGAGGTGCTCGTCCGGTGTCTCCGGGACATCGACCAAACCACCCCAGCAGTCGGGCTTCTCCAGCGCCAGTGCCCGGCCGAAACCCCACAGCGCGGCCAATCCCGGGTCGCCGGCGGTCTCGTCGCCGGGAACCGCCACCGCGCCCACCGTCACGCACCACAACGAGCCCGCGACTTTGGCCCTGGCCAGCGCCGCCGCGTCGGTCAGGGCGTCGTCGCCGGGGGCGGAGACCAAGACCACTCCGTCGAACCGTTCCGTCGACGGCCACTCTCCCGGCGCGGCGACCACCACCCCCGGCCGTTCCAGCGCGTCCGCCCAGCGCCGGGCCGCTCCCGGCGCCGCCACGATCGCGTACCGGCCCGACGGCGCCGCCGCGACCGGCTCCGGGAGCGGCACCCACGTCACCCGGTAGCGCCACGACTCCGTCCCCACCGCTTCGGCCCGGTCCCGCCGCCACGACGCCAGCGCGGGCAGCACCTTCGCGACATCCGCCTCCGGCACCCCCGTCCCCGCCGCGAGCCCGGCGACGTCGGCGCGGTCGACGGCCGACCAGAACTGAGCGTCGATCTCGCCACCGGCCGGACGCGCCGCCGGCCAGAAGCGTTCCCGCTGGAAGGCGTACGTGGGCAACGGAATCCGGCGTCCGGGCAGATTGGTCCAGTTCACTGGCACCCCGGCGGTGTACAACCCGGCCAAGGCCGTGAAGAACGTGCGCTCCTCGTCGCGGTCGCGGCGCAGCGCCGGGATCGCCGCGCCCGGGACCATCGAGCTCAGCACCCCGTCCGGCCCCAGCTCCAGGAACACCCCGGCCCCGGCGGCCTCCAAAGTGGACACCCCGTCGGCGAACCGGACCGCTTCCCGCACGTGCCGCACCCAATACTCCGCCGTGAACGGCTCAGCGAGAGCACCGCTCACATTCGAGAGCACCGGTATCTCCGCCGGGTGGTACGTCAGCGACTCCGCCACCGCACGGAACTCCGCCAGCATCGGATCCATCAACGGCGAATGGAACGCATGACTCACCGAAAGCCGCTTCGTCTTCGGGAACCGAGCCGCGATCGCCAGCACCGCCGACTCCTCGCCCGAAATCACCACCGACTCCGGCCCGTTCACCGCCGCAATCGAAACACCCTCGGTCAGCTCGATCGCCGACTCCGGCGCGGCGATCGACACCATCGCCCCACCGGCGGGCAACGCCTGCATCAACGACGCCCGCGCCGCCACCAGCCGACAAGCGTCCACAAGGGATATGACTCCGGCGGCATGCGCGGCCGAGATCTCCCCGATCGAATGCCCCGCCACGAAGTCCGGGCGAACACCCCACGACCGGAACAGCCGGTACAGCGCGACTTCGACGGCGAACAACGCGGGCTGTGTCCACCCGGTATCGTCCAAACCGGACCCGTCGAAGACCACGTCGTGCAACGGCCGGTCCAGCAGCCGGTCGAATTCGGCGCAGACCGCGTCGAAAGCTTCCGCGTACACCGGGAACCGGTCGTAGAGCCCCCGGCCCATGCCCGCCCGCTGCGCACCCTGCCCGGTGAAGAGCACGGCGAGCGAGCCCGGCCGGACGTCGCCGCGGAGCACGCCCGGGTCCGGCGTCCCGGCCGCCAGTGCCGTCAGGCCGCGGACCAGATCGCCGTCGTCCGCGGCGAGCACCACCGCGCGCCGGGACAGCGCCGCGCGGCCCGTCGCCAGGGTGGCCGCGACGTCCGGCAGGGCGCCGCGCTCGGCGTCGAGCAGCCGACGGGCCTGCTCGCGCAACCCGTCCTCGGTCTGTGCCGAGACCGGCACCGGGAGCAGCCCGGCCGGCGCGGTGTCGTGCACGACGACGTCGTCCGGCGCCTGCTCGAGAATCGTATGGGCGTTGGTGCCGGAGATCCCGAACGACGAGACACCCGCGCGCCGCGGCCGGTCGGACGGCCACTTCCTGGTCTCGGTGAGCACCTCGACCGCGCCCGCCGACCAGTCCACATGGGACGTCGGGGCGTCGACGTGCAGGGTCTGCGGCAGCACGCCGTTCCGCATCGCCATGACCATCTTGATGATGCCGGCAACGCCGGCCGCGGCCTGCGTGTGGCCCAGGTTGGACTTGACCGAGCCCAGCCACAGCGGCTCTTCGCGGTGCCGGCCGTAGGTGGCGAGCAAGGCCTGCGCCTCGATCGGGTCGCCGAGCTTAGTCCCGGTGCCGTGCGCCTCCACGGCGTCCACTTCGGACGGTTGCAGTCCCGCGTCGGCGAGGGCCGCGCGGATCACCCGTTGCTGCGACGGGCCGTTCGGCGCGGTCAGGCCGTTCGACGCGCCGTCGGAGTTGATCGCGGATCCCCGGACCACGGCCAGGATCTCGTGACCGTGGCGGCGCGCGTCCGAGAGCCGCTCGACCAGCAGCAGGCCGGCGCCCTCGCCCCAGCCGGTGCCGTCGGCGCCCTCGGCGAACGCCTTGCAGCGGCCGTCGGGGGCGAGGCCGCCCTGGCGGTCGAACTCGACGAACGCGCCCGGCGTCGCCATCACGGTGACACCGCCGGCGACGGCCAGGTCGCACTCGCCCGACCGCAGCGCCTGGCGCGCCCAGTGCAGCGCGACCAGCGACGACGAGCAGGCGGTGTCCACGGTGACAGCGGGGCCTTCGAGCCCGAAAGCGTAGGCGATCCGGCCGGAGACGACGGCCGCGGCGTTGCCGGTGCCGACGTACCCGGCGACGTCGTCGCCCGCGTCGGTGAGCAGGGCGGGGTAGTCCTGGCCGTTGGTGCCGGCGAAGACGCCGATGCGCTCCCCGCGCACCGACCGCGGATCGAGGCCGGCGCGTTCGAACAGCTCCCACGCGGTCTCGAGGAGGATCCGCTGCTGGGGGTCCATCGCGGTGGCTTCGCGCGGCGAGATCCCGAAGAGCTCGGCGTCGAAGTCCGCGGCACCGGTCAGGAACCCGCCCGGTTTGACGGCCGCGAGCCCGGACGGCCAGCCCCGATCGGTGGGCGCGGCGGACAGCGCATCGGCCCCGCGGGCGACGAGGTCCCAGAGGTCTTCGGGAGAGCGGACGTCACCGGGGAACCGGCAGGCCATCGCGACGATCGCGATCGGTTCGTCGTCGGATGTGGAGTGGTGCTCTGTTTCGAGAGCAGTGCTCTCACCAGAGAGCAGTGCACTCAGGTGGCGGGCGAGGGAGGCGGGGTCGGGGTGGTCGTAGGTGAGGGTGGCGGGCAGGTCGAGCCCGGTGCCCGCCCGGAGACGGTTGCGCAATTCGACGGCCGAGAGGGAGGTGAACCCGAGATCGCTGAAGGGACGAGCCCGATCGAGGGTGGCGGGCGAGGCATGCCCGAGCACGGCGGCGACGTGCTCGCGGACGAGCTCTTGGACTCCGGCTGCGGTGAAGCGGGGGCCACTCGCGGCGGGGTTTCGAGCGCCGGCCAGGCCGAAGTCGGGACCTCCGGTCGCGGCGAAGTCGCGGGCTCCGGCTGCGGAGGCGATGTCGCCGGCCGCGGTGACCTGGGGGCCGCCGGCCGAGTCGGGGTAGCGGCTGCCGGTCATGGCCGAACTGCGGCCGCCCGCCGTGCCGCGGTTGTGGCCTCCGGTCGTGGCGAAGCCCGCGGCCGGGTTGCCGGTGGCCTCCGCGCTTCCCGCGGCGGCATTGCCGGCCAACGGCAGCCCGGCTAGTAGCGGGCTCGGCCTCACCGCCGTGAAGGCCGGGCCGAACCTCGCCCAGTCGATGTCGGCGATCGCGACCGTCGTCTCCCCCGCGACCAGCGCACCTTCGAGCGCAACCAGGGCCGGCTCGGGATCGAGCGGCCGCAGCCCGGCCGCGCTGAGCCGCGCCGTGACCTCGTCGGCCGCCATCCCGCCTCCGGTCCACGGCCCCCAGGCGACCGCCAGCGCGGGCAGGCCGGCGGCGTGGCGTGCTTCCGCGAGGGCGTCGAGACCGGCATTGGCCGCCGCGTAGCCGGCTTGGCCCGCCGCTCCGAGGGTTCCGGCCAGGCCGGAAAACAGGATGAACGCGTCCAGGTCTCGGGTCAGTTCGCTGAGGTGGCGGGCCCCGGCGACCTTCGCCGCCTCGACACGGGCGACGCGCTCCGGGGTCAGGGCGTCGAGGACACCGTCGTCGAGAACACCCGCCGCGTGGACGACCACCCGCAGGTCGGCACCGATCCGTTCGACCAGGGCCGCCACCGCAGCGCGATCGGTGACATCGCACGCTTCGACGACCGTCGAGGTACCACCGGCACGAAGTTCGTCGGCCAGCTCGGCGGCGCCGGGAGCATCCGGGCCCCGTCGCGAGGCGAGGACGAGCCGATCGGCTCCCCGCGAAGCAGCCCACCGGGCGACGCGCGCGCCGAGGGCACCCGTGCCGCCGGTGATCAGGACCGTTCCGCGGCAAGACCAGTCGCGGGCTGGGTGAGCCGCGGCGGGCACCAACCGGCGGCCGAACACTCCCGAAGCACGGATTGCCACCTGGTCCTCGGTGCCGGACAGCGCCGCGAGCAACCGGGCAGTGGCGCGGCCGTCCAGCTTCGGCGGCAGGTCCACCAAGCCTCCCCACCGGTCCGGGCACTCGAGGGCCGCCGTGCGGCCGAAGCCCCACAGTGCCGCCTGGTCGGGGGCACCGAGCGGGTCCGCGCGGCCGATCGTCACCGCCCCTCGCGTCAAGCACCACAGCGGCGCCCCGATTTCCGCGTCTCCGAGCGCTTGGAGCAGCGTCAACGTCGAGGGGACGTCGCCACCCAGTGAGAGGACGCCCGTCCAGTCGTGGTCCGGGAGGTCGCGGAGGCGGCCGGCCAGCTCGGCCCGGGACGCACCGGTCGCCGCAACCCGCACCACGCCGGTGAGCGACGCGGCCAGTTCCGCGGCCGTTTCGTCGGACTCCGGGGCGATCAGCAACCAGTGGCCAGGGGAGCCTTCGGGCAAGGCCAACGCAGTCCACTCGGTGCGATACCGCCACGCGGCCACGCGGCTCCGGTGCCGCCAGGCCGACAGCGCCGGGCGCACCGCTTCCGCCAGCTCCGCGTCCAGGCCGAGTGTCGCCGCCAGGTCGGGACTCTCGACCGCCGACCAGAACTGCTGATCCTCCGTGGCCACTTCCGCTGCGCCCGTGAGCCAGTAGTGCTGCCGCTGGAACGCGTACGTCGGCAAGTCGACCCGGGTCTCGGACGGCAGGAACGGCGTCCAATCGACCGGCACCCCGTGGACGTGCAGCGTGGCCAACGCCGTGAGCAATGCCCTCTCTTCGGAGCGGTCCTTCCGCAGGGTGGGGACGGCCACCCCCGGCACCATCGAACTGAGGACGCCCTCGGGCCCGAGTTCCAAGAACACCCCGACCCCGGAAGATTCCAAAGTGGATACTCCGTCGGCGAACCGGACCGTCTCCCGCACGTGCCGCACCCAGTAGTCCGCCGTGAACGGCTCAGCGAGAGCACCGCTCACATTCGAAATCACCGGAATCTCCGCCGGGCGATACGTCAGCGACTCCGCCACCACGCGGAACTCCGCCAGCATCGAATCCATCAACGGCGAATGGAACGCATGACTCACCGAAAGCCGCTTCGTCTTCGGGAACCGAGCCGCGATCGCCAGCACCGCCGACTCATCACCGGAGATGACCACCGATTCCGGCCCGTTCACCGCCGCAATCGAAACACCCTCGCCCAGCTCGATCGCCGACTCCGGCGCGGCGATCGACACCATCGCCCCACCGGACGGCAACGCCTGCATCAACGACGCCCGCGCCGCCACCAACCGGCAAGCATCCTCAAGCGACAACACCCCAGCCACATGCGCCGCCGAAATCTCCCCGATCGAATGCCCCGCCACAAAATCCGGACGAACACCCCACGAAGAAACCAACCGGAACAACGCCACCTCAACCGCGAACAACCCAGGCTGCGTGAACTCCGTCCGCTCCAACAGGGAAGCATCGGAGAAAGCATCACGAAGAGCCGGATCGAAGTGCGCAAGCACCGCATCGAACGCCTCGGCATACACCGGAAACCGCTCGTACAGAGCCAGCCCCATGCCCACCCGCTGCGCCCCCTGACCGGTGAACAACACCGCCAGACCGCCCCGCACGACCTGTCCACGCACCAGATCGGGTGCGTCGACACCGTCCGCGAGAGCCGTAAGTCCGGAGAGGAAGTCCGAAGTGGACGATCCGAACACCACCGCCCGGTCCTCGAACGCAGAACGCCCGGAAAGCAGCGCCGAACCCACCTCGGCAAGAGGCTCGTCCGCCAACGGCACCAGCGCCGCCGCCTGGGCGCGCAGCGCGTCCGCACCCCGGGCGGACACCAGCCACGGCACCGGGCCCGTCACCTCGGCCGGCGCCGGCTCGGGCTGCGGCTCCACCTCTTCCAGGATCACGTGCGCGTTGGTCCCGGAGATGCCGAACGACGAAACACCCGCCCGCCGCGGCCGGTCGGCGGGCCACGCACGCTCCGAAGTCAGCAACTCGACCGCGCCCGCCGACCAGTCCACTTGGGACGACGGCGAGTCCACGTGCAACGTCCGCGGGAGTACGCCGTGGTGCATCGCCAGCACCATCTTGATCACGCCCGCCACCCCGGACGCCGACTGCGTGTGCCCGATGTTCGACTTCACCGAACCGAGCCACAGCGGCCGGTCGGCCGGGCGGTCCTGACCGTACGTCGCCAGCAGCGCCTGCGCCTCGATCGGGTCGCCCAGCGCCGTTCCCGTTCCGTGCGCCTCGACGACGTCGACGTCCGATGAAGACAGTCCCGCCGCCGCGAGGGCCGCGGTGATCACGCGGCGCTGGGACGGGCCGTTGGGGGCGGTCAAGCCGTTCGACGCGCCGTCCGAGTTCACCGCCGAGCCGCGCAGGACCGCCAGCACCGGGTGGCCGTGGCGGCGCGCGTCCGACAGGCGCTCGACCAGCAGGAGGCCCACGCCCTCGGCCCAGCCCGTGCCGTCCGCCGCGTCCGCGAACGCCTTGCAGCGGCCGTCCGCCGCCAGGCCGCCCTGGCGGTCGAACTCGGCGAACGTCCCTGGCGTGGCCATGACCGTCACCCCGCCGGCGATGGCCAGCGTGCACTCGCCGCGCCGCAGCGCCTGGGCCGCGAGGTGCAGGGCGACCAGCGACGACGAACAGGCCGAGTCGATCGTGACCGACGGGCCCTCCAGGCCCAGGTGGTACGACAGCCGTCCGGACAGCACGCTGCCCGCCGTCCCGGTCAGCAGGTAGCCTGCCACGTCCGAATCAGCGTCGGTGCCGGACGTGCCGTAGCCCGATGCCGCCCCGCCGACGAACACACCGGTGCTGCTGCGCCGCAACGACTTCGGCGCGATCCGGGCCCGCTCCAGCAGTTCCCACGACGTCTCCAGCAGCAGCCGCTGCTGCGGGTCCATGGCCAGGGCTTCGCGGGGCGAGATGCCGAAGAAGCCGGCGTCGAACTCGGCCGCGTCGTGCAGGAAACCGCCCTGGAACGCCCCGATCGGCCAGCCGCGGTCGCCGGGGAAGCCGCCGATCGCGTCCGTGCCGGCCGAGACCAGCCGCCACAGGTCATCGGGCGAGCCGACGCCGCCCGGGTAGCGGCAGCTCATGGCCACGATCGCGACGGGCTCGGCGTCCCGGGCCTCGACCTCGGCGAGCCGGTCGCGGGTGTCCTTCAGATCGGCCGTGACGAACTTGAGGTAGTCACGGAGTTTCTGCTCGTTGGCCATGGAAGCCCCACTGTTTCTCACGAGGTCCGGAAAGTGCTGTCGATGAAGTCGAAGAGCTCGTCGTCGTCGGCGCCGCCCAGGTCGGTACCGCCGGCCAGCTCGGTCCACCGGCTCAGGAAGCCCCTCAGGCGCGCGGTGATCTCGTCGCTCGCCGGGACCCGGGCCAGGTCCGCTTCGGTGACGCCGGCGAACGCGGCCTCGAGCCGGTCGAGTTCGTCGAGGAGCCGGACACCGTCCCGCGGGCCGCCGAACCGGCGGTCGAGCTCCTCGGCCAGGTCGGCGGCGGTCGGGTGGTCGAAGGCGAGGGACGCGGGCAGGCTGAGCCCGGTCCCGGCGCCGAGCCGGTTGCGCAGCTCGACCGCCATCAGGGAGTCGAAGCCGAGTTCCTTGAACGCGCGCTCGGGGCCGATCGCGGCGGCCGAGGTGTGCCCGAGCACGCCCGCGACCTGCTCGAGAACGAGCGTCAGCAGCTCCTTCGGCCGCTCCCCCGCCGGCAGCGAGGCGAACCCGGTCGGTGCCGGTTCCGGCTCGGCCAGCGCGGCCCGCACGGCGGGGAGCTCGGCCAGCAGCGGCCGCGGCCGGGCCGCGGTGAACACCGGCGCGAACCGGGCCCAGTCGACGTCGGCGACGACGACGGCCGGGTCGCCGGCCTCCCAGGCCCGCCGGAAGGCCGCGACGCCGTGCGCCGGGTCGATCGGCGGCAGCCCGCGCCCGCGCAGCATCCGGACGGCGTCGGCGTCGGCGGCCATCCCCGAGCCGGCCCACGGGCCCCAGGCGATCGCGGTCGCGGCCAGCCCGCGGCCCCGGCGCTCTTCGGCCAGCGCGTCGAGGAACGCGTTGGCCGCGCCGTAGACCGCCTGCTCGCCGCTGCCCCACACCCCGGAGATCGAGGAGAACAACACGAACGCGTCGAGGTCGTGGCCGCGGGTCAGCTCGTCGAGGTGCCGGGCGCCGGCCACCTTCCCGGCCAGGACCGCGGACACCTCCTCCGGCGTGACCGCGGTGAGCGGGCCGTGCTGGCCGGTGCCCGCGGCGTGCACCACCGCGGTCAGCGGCAGTTCGGCCGGGATCGCCGCGAGCACCCCCGCCAGCGCGCCCCGGTCCGCCGCGTCGCAGGCGGCGAGCGTGACGCGGGCACCGAGCGCGGACAGCTCCGCGGCCAGCTCGGCCGCACCGGGCGCGTCGGCGCCGCGGCGGCCGGTGAGGACGAGGTGCTCGGCGCCCGACGCGGCGAGTTCCCTGGCGACCGCGGCGCCGAGGGCACCGGTCCCACCGGTGACCAGCACCGTGCCGCGGGGCCGCCAGTCCCGGGCCGCCCGGGCCGGTGCGGGCACGAGCCGGCGGGCGAAAACGCCGTCCGGCCGGATGGCGACCTCGTCCTCGGTGCCGTCGGCGAGGACGGCGGCCAGCCGGGCGCCGGCCGCCGCGTCGAGGGTTTCCGGCAGGTCGGCGAGGCCGCCCCAGGCGGACGGCAGCTCCAGGGCCGCGATCCGGCCGAAGCCCCAGGTGGTCGCCTGGTCCGGGCGGGAAACGTCCTTGGCCGCGCCGCGGGTGAGGCACCACAGCCGGGCCGGGATCCCGGCGTCGGCGAGGGCCTGGGTGAGCGTGAGGTTGGCGGCGAGCCCGACCTCGGCGGCACCACCGAAGGCCAGGAGGGACACGACCCCTTCGACGTCGGCGTGCTCGCGCAGCAGGGCCGTCAGCGCGGCGCGGTCCCCGGCACCGGCCTCGACCACCGGCTCGGCGCCGTGGGCGGCCAGCACCTGCGCGACCTCCTCGGCGGGGCCGTCGCCGACGACGAGCCAGCGTCCGGTCAGCCGTCCCGCCGCCGCGGCCACGGGACGCCAGGTGACCCGGTACCGCCAGCCGTCCACATCGGACTTCGGCGGGGCGGCTTCGAGCCAGAACCGCGACCGCTGGAAGGCGTAGGTCGGCAGCTCGATCGGCCGAGCGTCGTCGAGCAGCGCCGAGGCGTCGAGCGGGAACCCGGCGGCCCGCAGCCGCGCGAACGCGGTGACCACGGCCCGCGGCTCGGCCTCGCCGTCCCGCAACGCCGGGATCGCCGGGACGTCGGCGATCCCGGCCGCCATCGCCGCCAGGACGCCGTCCGGCCCGACCTCCAGGAACGTGCCCGTCCCGAGGCCGGCCAGGGTCGCCACGGCGTCGGCGAACCGGACGGTCTCCCGCACGTGCCGCACCCAGTAGTCCGCTGAGAACGGCTCGGCGAGCACACCGGTCAAAGTGGACACCACCGGGATCACCGGCTCGTGGTGGGTCAGGTTCGCCGCCACCGCACCGAAGTCCGCGAGCATCGGGTCCATCAGCGGCGAGTGGAAGGCGTGGCTCACGCGCAGCCGCTTGGTCTTGACGCCGCGGGCCGCGAACTCGCCCGCAAGCGCCAGCACGGCCGTCTCCGAGCCGGAAACCACTGTGCTGTCGGGCCCGTTGACCGCGGCGATGCCGACGTCGGCGGGCAGCACCGCCAGGACGTCCGCTTCGGACGCCGCGACGGCGACCATCGCGCCGCCCTCGGGCAGCGCCTGCATCAGGCTCGCCCGCGCGGTGACCAGCGCGCACGCGTCGGGCAGCGACAGGACGCCGGCCACGTGGGCGGCGGCCAGCTCGCCGATCGAGTGCCCGGCCACGAAGTCCGGCCGGACGCCCCAGGACTCGACGAGCCGGAACAGCGCGACTTCGAGGGCGAAGATCGCCGGCTGCGCGTGCCCGGTGTGGTCGAGCCGGTCCCCGTCGATGTCCCCGAGGAGGGCACGCACCTCGTCGTAGGCTCGCGCGAACACCGGGAACCGCGCGTACAGCTCCTCGCCCATGCCGGGCCGCTGCGCGCCCTGCCCGGTGAAGAGCACGGCCAGGCGGCCGGGCGTGCCGCTGCCGGTGATCGCGCCGAGGTCGCCCGCGGCGAACGCGGCCAGCCCGGCGAGCAGCTCCGGGCCGGTCTCGCCGACGACGGCGGCGCGGTGGCCCAGGTCGGCCCGGGCGGTGGCCAGGCTGAGCGCGACGTCGGCGGGGGCCACGTCGCGGCCGTCGAGGAACTCGTGCAGCCGGGCGGCCTGGGCGCGCAGGGCGGCCGGGCTCTTGGCCGACAGCACCCACGGCACCGGCCCGGCGACCGGCTCGCGGTCCGCGACCACGGCGTCCGGGGCCTGTTCGAGGATGGTGTGGGCGTTGGTGCCGGAGATGCCGAACGACGAGACACCGGCGCGTCGCGGCCCGTCGGAGGTCCACTCGCGAGCCTCCGTCAGCAGCTCGACCGCCCCCGCCGTCCAGTCCACCCGGGACGTCGGGACGTCGACGTGCAGGGTTCGCGGCAGGACGCCGTGCCGCATGGCCATCACCATCTTGATCACGCCCGCGACGCCGGCCGCGGCCTGCGTGTGGCCCAGGTTCGACTTCACCGAGCCGAGCCGCAGCGGCTCGCCGCGGTCCTGGCCGTAGGTCGCCAGCAGGGCCTGTGCTTCGATCGGGTCGCCGAGTTTCGTCCCGGTGCCGTGCGCCTCCACCGCGTCCACTTCGGACGGTGACAGGCCCGCGTCCGCCAGTGCCGCACGGATCACCCGTTGCTGGGCCGGGCCGTTCGGCGCGGTCAGGCCGTTCGACGCGCCGTCGGAGTTCACCGCCGAACCCCGCACCACGGCGAGCACCGGGTGGCCGTGGCGCCGCGCGTCCGAAAGCCGCTCGACCAGCAGCAGGCCGGCGCCTTCGGCCATGCCGGTGCCGTCCGCGCCCTCGGCGAACGCCTTGCACCGGCCGTCCCCGGCCAGGCCGCGCTGCTGGCTGAAGGCGAGCAGGACACCCGGGGTCGGCATCACCGTCACGCCGCCCGCGAGCGCCAGGTCGCACTCGCCGCTGCGCAGCGCCCGCACCGCCAGGTGCAGCGCCACCAGCGACGACGAGCACGCCGTGTCCACCGTCAGCGCCGGGCCCTCCAGGCCGAACACGTACGACAGCCGGCCCGAGGCCACCGACGACGTGCCGCCGGTCATCAGGTGCCCTTCGAGGCCGTCGGTGGCCGCGCCGGCGCCGTAGCCGGAGGTGGCCGCGCCGACGAACACGCCGGTCCGGCTGCCCCGGACCGACAGCGGGTCGATCCCGGCGCGTTCGAATGCCTCCCACGTCGTTTCCAGCAGCAGCCGCTGCTGCGGGTCCATGGTCAGCGCCTCGCGCGGCGAGATGCCGAACAGCTCCGGGTCGAACCCGGCCGCGTCGGCCACGAACCCGCCGTTGCGCGTCGAGATGCGCCCGGGCGTGCCGGGTTCCGGCGCGTACAGGCCGTCGAGGTCCCAGCCGCGGTCGGCGGGGAACGGCGAGATCGCGTCGACGCCGCCGGCCACCAGCGACCAGAGGTCCTCCGGCGAGGCGACCGAGCCCGGGTAGCGGCAGCTCATCGCGACGATCACCACCGGGTCGTCCCCGTCGGCCGCCGCCGGAGCCACCGGCGCGGGTGCGGGCTCGGCGACACCGCCGAACAGCCCGGTCCGCAGGAAGGCCACCAGCGCGGCCGGGGCCGGGTGGTCGAACACGAGCGTCGCGGGCAGCCGCAGGCCGGTCGCGGTGCCGAGGCGGTTGCGCAGCTCGACGGCGGTCAGCGAGTCGAAGCCGAGCTCGGCGAACGAGCGGCCCGGCTCGATCTCGGCCGCCGTGTCGTGGCCGAGCACCGCGGCCACGTGGTCGCGGACCAGTTCCAGCAGCCGCCGGTCGCGTTCGGCGGCGGGCAGCGGCCCCAGCCGGGCGGCCAGGTCGCCGCCGTCCGGCGCCGCGGTGGCCGCGCGGCGGGTGCCGCGGACGAGCCCGCGCAGCAGCGGCGGCACCGGGCCGGCCGCCGCGGAGAGGTCGAGCCGCGCCGGGACGGCGAGGGTCTCGCCGCGGGCGATGGCCGCGTCGAACAGCGCCAGGCCTTCGGCGTCGGACAGCCCGGTCATGCCGCCCCGCGACATCCGGGCCAGGTCGGTGTCGCCGAGGTGCCCGGTCATCCCGCTGGCCTCCGCCCACAGGCCCCAGGCCAGTGACAGGCCCGGCAGGCCGAGCGCGCGGCGGTGCGCGGCCAGTGCGTCGAGGGCGGTGTTCGCGGCCGCGTAGTTGCCCTGCCCGGCCGTGCCGAACACGCCGGCCGCGGCCGAGAACAGCACGAAGAGCGCGAGGTCGGTGTCTCGGGTGAGTTCGTGCAGGTTGACGGCGGCGGCCACCTTGGGGCGCAGCACCTTCGCGAGGCGGTCGGGGTCGAGGCCGGTGACCAGGCCGTCGTCGAGGACACCGGCGGTGTGCACGACCCCGGTCAGCCGACGGCCGGCCAGCACGGCGGCGAGCGCCTCCCGATCGGCCGCGTCGCAGGCGACGACGGTGACGTCGGCACCCAGCGCGGTCAGATCGGCGGTGAGCTCCGCCGCGCCGGGCGCGTCCGGGCCGCGGCGGCTGAGCAGGAGCAGCCGCCGGACGCCGTGCGCGCTCACCAGGTGGCGGGCGATCCGGGCGCCGAGCGTGCCGGTGCCACCGGTGACGAGCACGGTGCCGCCGGTGTCGAGCGGCCGCGGCAGCGTGACGACGTTCTTGCCGACGTGCCGGGCCTGGCTGATGAACCGGAACGCCTCCGGCACCTGCCGGATGTCCCAGGTCCGCCGCGGCAGCGGGGTGAGCACCCCGGCCTCGAAGAGCCCGGCCAGCTCACGCAGGATCTCCTGCAGCCGCTCGGGTCCGGCTTCGATGAGGTCGAACGCGCGGTAGCGCACACCTTCGTGGACGCGAGCGACTTCGCCCGCGTCACGGACATCGGCCTTGCCCATTTCGACGAACCGGCCACCCCGCGGCAGCAGCCGCAGGGACGCGTCGACGAACTCGCCGGCCAGGGCGTCGAGGACGACGTCGACCCCGCGGCCGCCGGTCGCCGCCCGGAAGTGGTCCTCGAAGGACAACGTCCTCGAGTCTCCGATGTGGATGGTGTCGAGCCCGAGTTCCCGCAGCACGTCGTGCTTGCCGCGGCCGGCGGTGGCGAACACCTCGGCGTTCTTCCAGCGGGCCAGCTGCACGGCGGCCATGCCGACGCCGCCCGCGGCCGCGTGGACGAGCACCGACTGGCCCGCTTCGAGGCCGCCGAGGTCGAACAGGCCGTAGTAGGCGGTGGCGAAGGCGACGGGCACCGACGCGGCGTCGGCGAAGCTCCAGCCCGGGGGTATCGGCGTGACCAGGCGGTGGTCGGTGACCGCGACCGGGCCGAGCGCGCCGGTGAACAGCCCGGTGACGCGGTCGCCGGCGGCCAGCCCGCGCACCCGCTCCCCGGTCTCCAGCACGACACCGGCGGCCTCGCCGCCCATCAGCGCCTGGCCCGGGTACATCCCGAGCGTGATGAGGACGTCGCGGAAGTTCAGCCCGGCCGCGCGGACCTCGACGCGGATCTCGTCGGGGCCGAGAGCCGTCTCCGGCACCGGGAACGTCGCCAGGCCGTCGATCGTGCCGGTGCCGGTGGTGCCGACGCGCCAGCCGCGATCCGCCGGCAGGGCCAGCTCGGCCGCCGGGCGGGCCAGGCGCGGGACGAGCAGCGTCCCGGCGCGGGCGGCGACCTGCGGTTCCCCCGAAGTGAGCGCGGTGCCGATGGCGGCTTCCCGGTCGGCCCGCTCGTCGACGTCGACGAGCACGAACCGGCCCGGGTGCTCGGACTGGGCCGCGCGGACCAGGCCCCAGGCCGGAGCCTGCGCCAGCGCGGGCACCGGGTCGCCGGGCAGCGCGGCGACCGCGCCGGTGGTGAGCACGACCAGCCGGGCGTCCGCGAACCGGTCCCCGGCCAGCCATTCCTGCACGGTGGTGAGGACCTGGTCGACGCCGGTCACCGGCAGGACGACCGCGTCCGGCACGGCGTCGAGGTCGGCCAAGGGGCCGGAGAGCCAGCTGAACTCCGGGACGTCACCGTCGGCCGTGAGCGGGATCCATTCCGTGCGGAACAGCGCATCCGGTGTTTCGTCCACTGCGGACGAAACGACCTGGAACGCCAGGGAGCCGATGCGCGCGACCGGGTTCCCGGCCGCGTCCGTCGCCACGACGGAGACCGCGTTCGGCCCGGCCGCGGCCAGGCGGACGCGCAGAGCGGTGGCCCCGGTGGCGAACAGGGCGACGTCGGTGAAGGCGAACGGCAGCCGGGCCTGGCCGTCGTCGGGGAAGAACCCGCCGAGGCCCAGCGCGTGCAGAGCCGCGTCGAGCAAGGCCGGGTGCACGGCGAACGCGTCGGGGGACGGCAGCTCGACCTCGGCGAACACCTCGCCGTCGTGCCGCCAGGCCGCGCGCAGGCCGCGGAAGGCGGGCCCGTAGCGGTAGCCGGCCTCGGCGAGCGCGGCGTAGTGGCCGTCGACGTCGAGGGCCTCGGCGCCGGCGGGCGGCCACTCGGCCGGGAGGCCGCCGGGATCGGGGGTGCCGAGGGCCAGGACGCCCTGGGCGTGCCGGGTCCAGCGGGCGCCGGGCCGGTCCGGGCGGGCACTGACGGTCAGGCCACGGCGGCCGTCCTCGCCCGGCGCGTCGACGACGAGCTGGAGCTGGACGCCGCCGGTCGCGGGCACGGGCAGCGGCGCGCCGAGGGTGAGCTCTTCGACGGTGCCGCAGCCGGCGTGGTCGCCCGCGTGGATCGCGAGTTCGGCGAAGGCCGTGCCGGGCAGCAGGGCGGCCCCGCGGATCTCGTGGTCGGCGAGCCACGGGTGGGTCTGCCGGGACAGCCGTCCGGTGAGCACGAGCCGGTCCTCGTCGGCGAGGGTGACGGCGGCGCCGAGCAGCGGGTGGTCGACGGCGCCGAGGCCGAGCCCGGCGGCGTCGCCGGTGCGGGCAGCCGGGCGGGGCCAGTACTGCTTGCGCTGGAAGGCGTAGGTGGGGAGGTCGACGGCGTGGGCGCCGGGGAAGGCCGGGGTCCAGTCGACGGCGACGCCGTGGACGTGCGCCTCGGCGAGCGCGGTGTGGAACCGGGTCAAGCCGCCGTCGTCTCGCTTCAGAGAACCGATCGCGACGACGTCCTCGCCGAGCGCCATGGTCAGCACCGGGTGCGACGACGCCTCGACGAACGTGCCGAACCCTTCGCCCTTCAACCGCTCGATCGCCTGGTCGAGGCGGAC